>DASQZW010000217.1:0-15080 GCA_035638495.1 Terriglobales bacterium | reverse complement strand
AACGTCGACATGGTCGTCGGGCTCGAGGTGGGGGCCGACGACTACATCACCAAGCCCTTCGACGCGCGTGTGCTGACCGCCCGGCTGGGAGCCCACCTCCGGCGGGTGGACATGGCCGCGACCGGCACCGCTCGCAAGCGCGTGATCGGAGTGGGCGACATCACGATCGACACGGAGGGACGGCGCGTGCGCGTGGCGGAGAGCGAGGTCAAGCTCACGATGACCGAGTTCAACCTCCTGGCGCTGCTGGCCTCGAACCCCGGCCGGGTCCTGACCCGCTCGCAGCTGCTGGAGAAGGTCTGGGGCTACCTCGCCGACGTCGACCACCACTCCGTCGACCCGCACGTCCAGCGCCTGCGCCGCAAGCTGGAGGCGCACGGCGACCCGGGCATCCTGCTGGAGGCCGTGCCGGGGCTCGGCTACCGCCTCTCGTCCCGCTGAGCGGTGGGCGACACCCGTCCCATCGGCATCTTCGACTCCGGCGCGGGCGGTCTGACCGTGCTGCGCGCGATTCACGACCGGCTGCCGCTGGAGCGGACCATCTACGTGGCCGACCTGCTGCACTTCCCGTACGGGCCGCGCTATCAGGACGAGGTCAAGGGCTTTGCGTTCGGGATCATCCGGTACCTGGAGTCCTGCGATGTGAAGCTGGTCGTGATCGCCTGCAACACGGCGACCGCCGCTGCGCTCAACCAGGCCCGCGAGGTCTTCGACGTGCCCATCGTGGGGGTCATCAGCCCGGGCGCCCAGGCCGCCGTCGAGGCGACCGAGCGCGGGGTGGTGGGCGTGATCTCGACCGAGGGCACCCGCGCCAGCCAGGAGTACCTGCACGCGATCAAGGAGCTGGACCCGATGGTGGGCGTGTACCAGAAGGCCTGCCCCGAACTGGTCGACATCGTGGAGGCCGGCGACGCGGACACGCCGCGGGCCGAGGCCGCCCTGGCCCGGGACCTGGCCGAGATCGCGGCGCTCCCGGCCGACGTGCTCGTCCTGGGCTGCACGCACTATCCGCTGCTGCGGCCGGCCATCCAGCGGGTGTACGACGGCCGTTTCCGGCTGGTGGACTCCGCGTCGACCACCGCGGCGATGGTGGAGCGGCGGCTGGACCACGCCCGGATGCGCGCGGAGGCGGGGGACGGTGCGGCGGCGCATGAGCTGCTGGTCACGGCCGTGCCCGAGCGGTTCGGCGAGGTCGCCGAGATCCTCTTCGGCGAACGGGTGCCCGAGGTGCGGGAGCTCGACCTCTGGACGCGGTCCCGCGGTTAGGAGACGGGGCTATCATTGGTGCCCGTGTCCAAGCGGCGAGCGACCACGACCCGGCCGGCGGCTCCCGAGCCCGCGCGCGGGATGCGGCCGCTGGTCGCCGTTGCGATCAGTGCGCTGGTGGTCGCGCTCGTCGTCGGCGCCGGCGTCGGCATCGACTGGGCGCTCGGACCGCACCCGACCTCGACGTTCGCGACGTGCCGAACGGCGCCGCAGCTGGCTCCGAAGCTGTACAGCGGACCGCCGCCCACGTGCATCGACACGAGGGCGAACTACACCGGGACGATGCGGACCACCAAGGGCGACATCACGTTCACACTGCTCACCAGGCAGACCCCGAAGACCGTGAACAACTTCATCGTCCTGGCCGAGAACGGCTTCTTCGACGGGGTGCCGTTCTGGAACAGCCAGGACTGGGTGATCCAGGGCGGCGACCCGCAGGGCAACGGCCATGGAGGGCCGGGCTACGCGCTGGGGCCGGAGCCGCCGGCGACCAACGACCAGTGGCCGGTGGGGTCCATGGGGATGGCGCGGTTCCCCGACGGCACGATCAGCGGCTCACAGTTCTTCGTCCTCAAGTCGGCCTGGCCGGGGGGCAATCCCGTCGACGTCTACAACCACTTCGCGACGGTCACCCTCGGCAACGACATCGTGAGTCAGTTGGACACCACCGACCGTATCCTGAGCGTGGAGATCAAGCGCTCCTGAGGCGCGGGGGAAGCCTCGGGCGCGTCCTATAATCTCCTGGAGGTAACTGGAAAATGGGTTTGCCGTTTCACCCGTTCTGGCTGATCATCCTGCTGGCCATCGTGCTCATCATCTTCGGGCCCGGCAAGCTGCCCGAGCTGGGCGGGGCCGTCGGACGTGGGATTCGCGAGTTCCGCAAGGCCTCCAACGACATCACGTCTGAGGTGAGGTCGTCCATGGAGCAGAAGGACACGCCGGCGCCGGAACCCACGACGACCACGACCACGACCTCGGCCACCGAGCCCAAGGCCGAACCCGAGAAGACGAGCTAGCAGCTCGGCGATGGCCCTGCTCACAGGGGGCCGGCGCTCGTCGTCCTCGGAGAAGCAAAGCGCCGACGGGCGCATGTCGATCGTCGAGCATCTCGAGGACCTTCGGCGCTGCCTCATCATCTCAGCGATCGGCTGGTTCGCGGCCACCATCATCGCGTTCGTCTTCTGGCAGAAGATCCTGACCGCGCTCATCGTCCGCGCGGGCCTGGAGAAGAGCGGCCTCTTCTTCACCCATCCGGCGGGCGCCTTCACGACCGGCCTGACGATCGCGCTGGTGGTCGGCCTGGTCGGATCGGCTCCGATCATCTTCTGGCAGGCGTGGACGTTCGTCAGCCCGGGCCTGCACCAGCACGAGAAGCGGCTCGCGCTGCCTCTCATCTTCGCGACGTCCTTCTTCTTCCTGCTCGGCATCGGGTTCGCCTTGTTCTCGCTGCCGCTGTTCATCAGGATCCTCACCGGGTTCGCGCCGCCGGACTTCCACTACCTCCCGCTGGCCGACGAGCTCATCGGGTTCATCCTGCTGATCACGATTGCCTTCGGCCTGGTGTTCGAGCTGCCGGTCGTGCTCTACACCCTGGGCATGCTGCGGATCATCAGCTCGCGCTGGCTGTACCGGCACCGCATCTACTGGGTGGTGGGCCTGGGCCTCGCCGCGAACTTCATGACCCCCGGCGCCGACCCGCTGACGCCGCTCCTGGTCTTCGTCCCGCTCTACATCTTCTGGGAGGGCACTGCGCTCCTCCTGAAGCTCACCGGCCGCTAGCAGTTGCCAAGGCCGGACGGGCGAGAACGCCCCGATCAGCTGCGCCCATTCAAGATCGAGCTGGGGGTGAGCGCCCACGCCGAGGGGTCCGCGCTCGTGGAGACGGGCCGGACCCGCGTCTGGGTCACCGCCAGCGTCGAGGACCGGGTACCGCCCCACCGCAGAGGCTCCGGGCAGGGGTGGGTGACGGCCGAGTACTCGATGCTGCCGCGCGCGACCCACGACCGCGGGCAGCGGGAGGCGAACATGGGCCGGATCGGCGGCCGCACGCACGAGATCCAGCGCCTCATCGGCCGGTCGCTGCGTACGGTGGTGGACCTGCGGATGCTCGGGGAGCGGACGGTCACGCTCGACTGCGACGTGCTGCAGGCGGACGGCGGGACCCGGACGGCCGCGATCACCGGCGCGTTCGTGGCCCTGTACCAGGCCGTCCGGCGCATGCAGCAGGCGCGCGTGCTCACCGGCAACCCGCTGCGGACGTTCGTGGCCGCCGTCAGCGTCGGCATCGTGGACGGCGAGGCCCGCCTCGACCTCGACTACGCCGAGGACTTCCTCGCCCACACCGACATGAACGTGGTCATGGCCGACGACGGGCGCTTCATCGAGCTGCAGGCGACAGCGGAGCGCGAACCGCTGAGTCGCCAGCAGCTGGACGAGCTCCTTGCGCTCGCCACGCGCGGCATCCGCGAGCTCATCACGTACCAGAAGCGCGCCATCGCGACGCTCGGCTGAGCCGGGTGGGAGCCCGCCTGGTCGTGGCGACCGGGAATCCCGGCAAGCTGCGGGACCTCGAGCGCCTGCTGGCGCCCGCGGGCGCGGCGCTGACCGCGCACGACCCCGGCGTGCCGGAGGACGCGGACACGTACGAGGGCAACGCCGCGCTCAAGGCGGAGGCGGCCGCCGCGGCGACCGGACTGCCGGCGCTGGGCGACGACAGCGGGCTGGAGGTGGCGGCCCTGGACGGCTTCCCGGGCGTGCACTCGGCGCGGATCGCTCCCACGCAGCCGGAGCGGGAGCGGCTGCTGTTCGACCGTCTCGCGGGCGTGCCGCGGCCGTGGCGCGCCCGGTTCGTGTGCGTGCTGGCGCTGGCCGTGCCGGGCCGGCCGACCCGGTTCTTCACGGGCAGCGCGGACGGGGAGGTGGTCGAGCGCCGCGGGGCCGGCGGGTTCGGATACGACCCGGTGTTCCTCGTCCCCGAGCTGGGCCGCACGTTCGGCGAGCTGCCGCCCACCGAGAAGGACCACCGGAGCCACCGCGGGGCCGCCGCGGCGGCGCTCCTGGACAGCGGCGTGCTGGCCGAGCTGTAGGGACCGGCGCGCCCCTCTCGCCGCCCTCAGCGCGTCAGCGTGTGGACGCAGACGCTGCCCACGTCCGTCCCGACCCAGCCGCCGATGTTGAGCGCCAGCGCGACCCGGGCCGTCGGCACCTGCCGGGCGCCGCAGCCGCCCCGGAGCTGCCACACCAGCTCGACCACCTGTGCTGCGCCCGTCGCGCCCAGCGGGTGGCCGCGGGCCAGCAGGCCGCCGCTCGGGTTGACCGGCAGGCGGCCGCCGACCCACGTCGACCGGTCGCGCACCAGCCGCTCCGACTCGCCGGCCGGGCAGAGACCGAGCCGCTCGTAGGTAACCATCTCGGCGACCGAGGTGCCGTCGTGGAGCTCGATCACGTCAAGGTCCTCGGGGCCCACGGCGGCGAGGTCGTATGCCTGCCTGATCGCCTCCCGCACGGAGTGGGGCCGGTCCATGTCGTCGCCGCGGCCGGAGCCGAGCACGGAGGACGTGATCCGGACGCCGGGCGAGCGCGACGGTGCGGCGCCGGCGGCGCGGAGGACGAGGCACGCGGCGCCGTCGCTGAACGGGGCGCACATCAGCCTGGTCACCGGTCCCGCCACGACCCGCGAGCCCAGCACCTGGTCGGCCGTCAGCGCCTCCTGGTAGTGGGCGCACGGGTTGAGGGAGCCGTGGTAGTGGTTCTTGACCGAGATGTCCGCGAGCGCTTCTCTCGAGAACCGCTCGTTGTCGCCGGCGGGCGACACGCTGTAGAGGTCCATCAGCACGGTCCGCTCATCCCGGGCGTCCGGTCCGAACACATCGGCGAGCTCCGTGAGGTCCAGGGTCGCGTTGACGGCGCGGAAGGTGCGCGCGCGGTCGACGTGGTCGAGCTTCTCGTAGCCCAGGACCACGACGCAGTCCTGCGCGCCGCTGGCGACGGCCTGCCAGCCCAGGTGCAGAGCGGTCGAGCCCGAGGCGTCCGCGTTCTCGACGTTCACGATCGGCACGCCCAGCAGCTTGGTGTGGCGCAGCACGACCTGGCCCCGGACCGACTCCTGCCCGCTTACGATGCCCGACGACGCGTTGCCCACATAGACACCCTGGATGCTGGCGGGCTGGACGCCGGCGTCGTTCAGCGCGCCGGCAACCGCCTCCTCGACCAGCTCGCGGGCGGTGCGGGCGACGTGCTTGCCGAAGCGCGTCATCGCCGCGCCGTGAATCGAGACCTCTCGCATGCGCTCCCGTCAAGCTTGCCTGTGAGACCCCTGCGCCTGCAGGACGTGGATGGAGCACGCGGCGACGCCGGAGTTGACCAGCTCGACCTCAGCGCGTGAGCACGTGGATGCACACGGTCGCGGCATCCGTCCCCACCCAACCGCCGAGGTTCATCGCCAGGGCAGCGCGTGCGGACGGCACCTGCCGGAAGGAGCAGCGGCCCCGGAGCTGCCAGACCAGCTCTACCACCTGCGCCGTCCCGGTCGCGCCGAGCGCGTGGCCGCGGGCCAGCAGGCCGCCGCTCGGGTTGACGGGAAGGCGGCCGCCGAGCCACGTGGAGCGGTCGCGAACCAGCCGCTCGGACTCTCCGTTCGGGCAGAGCCCCAGCCGCTCGTAGATCAGCATCTCGCCGAACGCGGTCGCGTCGTGGAGCTCGATCAGGTCGAGGTCATCCGGGCCCACCCCGGACCGCTCGTACGCCTCACGGCTGGCGGGGATCACCGAGAACGGCCGCTCGAGGTCGTCGCCACGGCCCGTTGCGAGCACCGATGCGGCGATCCAGACGTCCGGAGCGCGCGACCGGCGGGCGCCGACCGCGCCGATGACGAGACAGGCGGCGCCGTCGCTGAAGGGAGCGCACATGAGCCTGGTCAGCGGTCCGGCGACGACGCGGGAGCTCAGCACCTGCTGCGCGGTCAGCGGCTCCTGGTAGTGTGCGCACGGGTTCAGCGAACCGTGGTGATGGTTTTTGACGGAGACTTCTGCGAGCAGCTCCGGCGTGAACCGTTCGTTGCCGTCGGAGGCCGGCGAGGCGCCGTAGATGTCCATCAGGACGCTCCGTTCCTCACGGGCGTCCGGGCCGTAGACGTCGCCCAGCTCCGTGAGGTCCATGGTCGCGTTGATGGCCCGGAACGTGCGCGCGCGGTCGACGTGATCGAGCTTTTCGTAGCCCAGGACCACGACGCAGTCGTACGCGCCGCTGGCCACCGCCTGCCAGGCCAGGTGAAGGGCACTGGAGCCCGATGCGTCCGCGTTCTCGACGTTGACGATCGGCGCGCCCAGCAGCCCGGTGTGCCGCAGCACGACCTGGCCGCGAACTGACTCCTGCCCGCTCACGATGCCCGAGGACGCGTTGCCCACGTATACGCCCTGGACGTCCGCGGGCTGGATCCCCGCGTCGTCGAGCGCGCCGGCCACCGCCTCCTCGACCAGCTCTCGCGCGGTGCGCGCGACGTGCTTGCCGAAGCGCGTCATGGCCGCGCCGCGAATCGAGACCTCTCGCATGCGTTCCCCGTCAACCTTGTCCGTCAGGCGCCTACGCCTGCAGGACGTGGATGCAGCACGCGGCGACGTCGGTGCCAAGCCAGCCGCCATTGTTCTGCGCCAGCGCCAGCCTGGCCGACGGCACCTGGCGCGACCCGCACCGCCCCTCGAGCTGCATCGCGAGCTCGACGACCTGGGCGAGCCCCGTGGCGCCGATGGCGTGACCGCGCGACAGGATCCCGCCGCTGGGGTTGACCGGCAGCCGGCCGCCGAGCGAGGTCGCGCCCTCCCGGATGAAGCGGGCGACCTCGCCGTCCCCGCAGAGGCCGAGCTCACGGTACAGCGACAGCTCCAACAGCGCCGTGGCATCGTACAGCTCGACCACGTCGAGCTCCTCCGGGCTCACGCCGGCCAGCTCGTACGCCTGGCGGGCGGCCATGCCGACCGAGAAGCGGCGGCGCATGTCGTCGCCCCGGCCCGAGCTGAGGACCGACGCGGCCAGCCGCACGCCGCCGGCGCGCGCGCGCCCAAACTGCCCGGCGCACAGCACCAGACACGCGGCGCCATCGCTCAGCGACGTGCACATCAGCCGGGTCAGCGGGCCGCCCACCTCAGGCGCGGCGAGCACCTCGTCGAGGGTGACCTCCTCCTGGAGCCAGGCGCACGGGTTCAGCGCTCCGTGGCGGCGGTTCTTGACCGCGATGAGAGCCAGCAGCTCGCGGTCGAGGTCGTCCCGGCCGGCGGTCGCAGTGGTGGCCGCCAGCACGTCGAGGTAGACGTTCCGCCCGCCCCGGCCGGCGTCCGCCCCGAAGACGTCGACGACCTCGCCGAGGTCCATCGTGGCGTTGGTGGCGCGGTCGGACTTCCCGCGGTCCTCGTGGTCGATCTTCTCGAACCCGACCACCACGACCACGTCGTGGATGCCGCCGGCCACCGCCTGCCAGCCCAGGTGCAGAGCGGTCGAGCCCGAGGAGCCCGCGTTCTCGACGTTCACGATCGGCACGCCCATCAGCGGGGTGCGGCGGAGGACGACCTGGCCGCGGATGCACTCCTGTCCGGTCATCAGGCCGGCGGATGCGTTGCCGACATACGCGGCGCGCACGTCGCGCGGGTCGACCTCGGCGTCGCCCAGAGCGGCCGCCACGGCCTCTTCCACCAGCTCCCTGGCACCCCGGTCGGGGTGCGGCGCGAAGCGGGTCATGCCCGCGCCGCGAATCCAGACGTCACGCATCGAGAACTCCGTGAAAGGGTCGCTGCGGCCGAGGCCGTAGAACCGTAGCGACAGGATCGGAGTGTGTCAAGGAGGCCTCAGCGCGGCTCGAGCGCAATGTCGTGGGGCCGCACTGGGACCCGCGGGAGGGGCAGGCCGGTGGCGTCGCGGACCGCCGCCGCCACCGCCGCGGTGGACGAGATGACCGGCGGCTCGCCGACGCCCTTCAGACCATAGGGGGCGTGCGGATCGCCGAGCTCCAGCACGTCCGAGCGCAAGGGCGGCATGTCGAGGATCGTGGGGATCAGGTAGTCGGTGAAGGACGGGTTGCGGACGACGCCCGCATGCACCTGCACCTCCTCCATGAGCGCCAGGCCGAGGCCCTGCGCGGCGCCGCCCTCCAGCTGGCCCTCGACTGCCTGGGGGTTGATCGCCCGGCCCACGTCCTGGGCCGTGGCGAGCTCGACGACGCGGACCAGGCCCAGCTCGACGTCCACGTCGACCACCGCCCGGTGGGCGGCGAACGCGTGCTGCGCGTGCGCTCGGCCCTGGCCGGTCTCGGGATCGAGTGGGGCGGTGGCGGGGTGCCGGAACTCGCGGGTCTCCTCGACCACGTCGTCGCCCAGCGCCTCGGCGAGGTCGGCCACGGGCTGGCCGGCCGCCGTCACGATGCGCCCATCGTGCAGCGCCAGGGCGGCCGGGTCGACGGCCAGGCCCAGGCGCTCCACGCACCGGCTCAGCACCTGGTCGCGGACGGCTCGGCTGGCGTCGCGCACGGCGCCGCCGGTGCAGTACGTCTGGCGGGACGCCGACGACGAGCCCGCCGAGCCGACGGACGTGTCCGCCTCCGTGACGGTCACCTCGGCGACACCCAGCTCGGTCGCCGCCACCTGCGCGCACACGGTGACCAGGCCCTGGCCGACCTCCGCGGCGGCCGTGCGCACCTCCACGGCGGGCCGCCCCGCTGCCACCGACAGCCGGACGCGGGCCGTCGAGTAGTCGTCGAAGCCCTCCGAGAAGCCCACGTTCTTGATCCCGGCCGCGTAGCCGACGCCACGGCGGACGCCCTCTCCGCGCGTGCTGCCGCAGACGCCGCCCGGGAGGATGGGGGAGGCGGCCGGGAGCGGCAGGGCGCGCAGCCGCTCCAGCAGCTCCGCGACCGGCACGGGCCCGCCGATCTCCTGGCCGGTAGGCAAGGCGGCGTCCCCCTCGCGCATCGCGTTGCGGACGCGCAGGTCCACCGGGTCCATGCCCAGCGCCCACGCCAGCCGGTCCATCTGCGCCTCATACGCGAAGCAGGTCTGGACGGCGCCGAAGCCGCGCATCGCGCCGCAGGGCGGGTTGTTCGTGTAGGCCACGATCGCGTCGATTGCCGCGTTGGGACAACGGTACGGCCCGATCGCGAAGCACGCGGCGTTGGCCGCCACGGCCCGGGAACTGGACGCGTAGGCGCCCCCGTCCAGCACGATGCGCGCCCTGACGAACACCAGCTGGCCCTCGCGGGTGGCTCCGTGCTCGTACGACAGCCGGCCCGGGTGACGGTGCACGTGGCCGAGGAACGACTCCTCGCGCGAGTAGACCATCTTCACGGGGCGGCGCGTGGCCAGCGCCAGCAGGCAGGCGTGGATCTGCATGGACAGGTCCTCTCGCGCGCCGAACGCGCCGCCAACGCCGGCCAGCGTCAGCCGGACCTTCTCCGGCGGCAGGCCCAGGCTGGCGGCGACCTGGTCCCGGTCGACGTGCAGCCACTGGGTGGCCACGGCCAGGTCGACGCCGCCGTCTGGTGCGGGCACCGCCAGCCCGGACTCCGGGCCGAGCGGCGCCTGGTCCTGCATCCCGAGCTCGTACGTCCCCTGGACGACGACGTCCGCGGCCGCCCCCGGGTCGCCGCGCCGGATGCGCACGTGGCGCGTGACGTTCCCGCCGGGGTGCACGGGCGGCGCCCCGGGCCCGAGCGCCAGCTCGGGGTCGGTCAGCGGCTCGCACACCTCGTACTCCACGGCGACCATCGCCGCGGCCCGCCGCGCGGTCTCCGGGTGCTCCGCGGCCACGACGGCCACGGGCTCGCCGTGGCAGCGCACGACGTCCGCGGCGAGCACCGGCTGGTCGGCCACCTCCAGGCCGAAGACGCCGCGGCCGGGCACGTCGGCATGGGTCAGGACGGCGTGGACGCCTGGCATCGCGCGCGCCGGTGCGGTGTCGATGCGCGCGATGCGCGCGCACGGGTGCGGACTGCGGACCGTGGCGCCCCACAGCATGCCGGGCACGCGGAGGTCCGACGCGTAGGCGAACTCGCCGCGCGCCTTGGCGGCGCCGTCCGGCCGGCGCACGCTGTGCCCGATCACCGCGGCGCCCCCGCGGCCGCGCGCAGCCGGCGGCTGGCGGAAGACGCCCGGGCCGCGATCTCGGCCTCCGGGGCCGTCAGCAGCTCGTCCCGCCTGACGACGGGCCGGCCGCCGACCAGGAGCAGCTCCAGCGGCGCCGGCGGACCGAGCACCAGCGCGGCGACCGGGTCGGCGACGCCGGCGTGCCCGAGCCCGTCCAGCCGCCACAGCGCGACGTCGGCCAGCTTGTCCGGCTCGAGCGAGCCGAGCTCGGCCTCCCGTCCCACGCACCGAGCGCCCTCGATCGTGGCCATGGCCAGCGCCCGGCGGGCGGTCAACGCGGCCGGCCCGCCGCGGAGCCGGGCGAACAGCAGCGCCTGCCGGATCTCCGGCAGCAGCTGCCCGCCCTCGTTCGACGCCGCGCCGTCCACGCCCAGCCCGACCGGAGCCCCCGCCGCGAGGAGGTCGACGACAGGCGCGATGCCGGAGCCGAGTCGCGCGTTCGAGCTCGGACAGTGGGCCACGCCGGTGCCGGTCGCGCCGAAGCGCACCACCGCCCCACGGTCCAGGTGCACGCAGTGAGCGAGCCAGACGTCGTCCGCCAGCCAGCCCAGGCCGTCGAGGTACTCGACCGGCGCGCGCCCGTAGCGCTCGCGGCAGAACGTCTCCTCCTCGCGGGTCTCGGCCAGGTGCGTGTGGAGGCGGACGCCGCGCCGGCGGGCGAGCGCCGCCGACTCGCGCAGCAGGTCCGTGGTGACCGAGAACGGCGAGCACGGCGCGACCGCGACCCGAAGCATCGACGCGGGCGCCGGATCGTGGTGGCGGTCGATGGCGGCCTCGGTGGCGGCCAGGATCTCGTCGCGGTCCTCGACGACCTCGTCGGGCGGCAGGCCGCCGCGGGAGCGTCCGAGGTCCATCGAGCCGCGGCAGGGGTGGAACCGGACTCCGATCTCACGCGCCGCCTCCACCTCGGCCGCCAGCAGGTCGCCGCCCCGCGCCGGGAAGAGGTAGTGGTGGTCGGAGGCGGTGCTGCAGCCCGAGCGGGCAAGCGCCGCCAGCGCGCCGCGGGCGGCGTCGTACTCGAGCTCGGCGTCCAGGCCGGCCCAGACGGGGTAGAGCGCGACCAGCCACTCGAACAGGGTCGCCTGCTGCGCCAGCCCGCGGGTGATCCACTGGTACAGGTGGTGGTGGCAGTTGACCAGGCCCGGGGTGGCCAGGCAGCCGCGGCCGTCGACGCGGGTCGCGCCGGGCAGGTCGGGCGCCGGACCGGGGCCCACCGCCGTGATCCAGGCGTTGTCGAGCACGAGGTGGCCGCTCTCGTGCTCGGTGCCGGCGGCGTCGAGGGTGGCCACGGCGCAGCCCTCGATCAGCAGGGTCATCGCCGGCGCCGCTCGGCCGTCAGCCGGACCGCGTCCAGGATCTTTGCGTACCCGGTGCAGCGGCAGAGGTTGCCGGCGAGCGCCTCACGGACGCTGGCGTCGTCGGGGTCCGGGCAGCGACGCAGCAGGTCGTGGGCGGCGACGATCAGCCCGGGTGTACAGAACCCGCACTGGACGGCGCCGGCCTCGACGAACGCCTCCTGGAGGTCGCCGGCGTCCAGTCCCTCGACGGTCACGACGTCGCTGCCCTGGGCCTGCAGCGCCGGGACCAGGCACGCGCAGACCAGCACGCCGTCCAGCAGGACCGAGCAGGAGCCGCACTCGCCCTGCTCGCATGCGTTCTTGGTGCCCGGGAGGCCGAGCCGCTCGCGCAGGGTGAACATGAGGCTCTCCCCGGGCCAGAGACCGGCGGCCACGCGCCGCTCGCCGTTGACCGTGCAGTCCAGCCTCATCTCCGGCGGACCCGGGCGTCGGCCCACGCCCAGCTCAGCGTGCGCCGCGCCAGGACTGCGAGGGCGTGACGCCGGTACTCGGCCGTCCCCCGGACGTCGTCGATCGGACTCGCGGCCTCCGCGACCAGCTCGCCGAAGCGGCGCACGGCGCTCGCGGACAGCCGGCTTCCGTCGGCCAGCACGCCCTCCAGGAAGCGCTCCGCGGCGGCCGCCCGCAGCGGGGTCGGGCCCGCCGACCCGATGGCCGCGCCCACGCGCCGCTGCTCGACGTCCAGGTCCAGCGCGAACGAGACGACGGCGATGACCATGGCGTTGCGGGTGCCGACCTTGGCGAACAGCTGCCGGCCCGCCGCCGCTGGCGCGCGCACGGCGGCGATCAGCTCGTCCGGCCGCAGCGCCGAGCGCTTCGGCCCCAGGCAGAACTCGGCCAGCGGCACGCGCCGCTCCCGGCGCGAGGACGCGAGCACCACCTCGGCGCCCGCGGCCAGCAGCGGGGGGAAGGCGTCGCCGGCCGGCGACGCGGTGCCCAGGTTGCCGGCCACCGTCCCGCGGTTGCGGATCTGCGGCGAGCCCACGGTGCGGGCGGCCTGCGCGAGCCCCGGCAGGCGGCCGCCGAGCTCGTCGATGACCCGCGTGTACGTGATGCCGGCGCCGATGCGCAGCCAGCCGTCGTCCGCCTCCCAGTCGGCCAGGCCGGGCACGCGCGTGAGGTCGAGGAGGGCGGCCGGCCGACGGCGGTCGAAGTTCAGGTCCACCATCACGTCCGTGCCGCCGGCGACGGGCACCGCGTCCGGCCGCTCGGCCCTGATGTTCAGCGCCTCTCGCCAGGTGGTGGGCTGCAGGAAGTCCACGACCTCACCAGGCCGGCGTGGGACCGCCGGGGGCGCCGTCGCGGCGGACCGTGCCCTCGATCAGCCCGTAGGGGCGGTCGGCGATCTGGAACACCTCGTGCCGGCCGGCGACGCCGAACGCGGCCACGTCGACCTCGAAGTGGTGCCGGTTGGGCATGCTGAGCCGGATCTCCGCGACCTCGGGCTGCGCCTCCAGCACGGCCTTTCCCATCTCGTAGAGCGTCTGCTGGAGCGACAGGCTGTGGTGGCCGGCGAACCGCCGCAGCAGGGCCGCCCGAACGCCGGCGAAGCTGGCGGCCCAGTCCACGTCGAGCGTCGCGAAGCGCCAGCGGGCGGTGACCGCCGTCGCCAGGATGCGGTCGCTCGTCTCCTGGAGGGTCGTGTAGCGGTCGCGCGCGAAGCCCCGGAACTCGGAGCCGGCCGACTTCAGCACGACCAGGCCGTCGAGGCCGGCCGCGACCCGGGCGCCGGCCTCGTCGACCACGGCGCGGGTCTGCCGGCGCTCCTCGCCGGCCAGGCGGAACGCGTGCGGGTGGCGGCCCTCGCCGACCTCGATGCGCTCCCAGGGGCGCTCGTCGACGTGCACGGTTGCCCGCCATATCGCCTCGGACGTGGACACGAAGTGGCTGGCGAGGCGGAGCGCGAAGTCCTCGATCTCGCCGACGGGCCGGTCGGCCGCGAACGCGTACACGGTGTTCTTCTGGCTGTCGGTGGGCAGCACCGCGCTGTTGTCGCCGCGCAGGTGGGCCGCCGCGAAGTCGCCCTCCAGGGAGACGCCGACCGTGAGCTCCCGGATCTCGTGGCGGTCGCCGTGGCGCGTGACGCGGAGCAGCCGGGTCTCGGCCTTGCCGTAGCGGTTCTCGCCCAGCACGATCGCCATCCGATCAGCTTCCCCGGTAGGTCGTGTAGCCGAACGGGCTGAGGAGGAGTGGGACGTGGTGGCGGCCGGCGCCGTCGACGCGGAACACCACCGTGACCTCCGGGTAGTACCCGCCGGTGACGAACGTGAGGCGGTAGTCGCCTGCGGTCGGGTCGGGCGCGCCCGGCCAGTCGCGCACCCGGCCGTCGTCGTCGGTCACCGCATCGGCCAGCGCGCGCCACACGCCGGCCTCGCGGCGCGCGAGGTGGACGGCGAGGCCGGCGCGCGGGCGGCCGGCGGCCAGGTCGAGCACGTGCGTGGTGATCGCGTTCACCGGCCGCGTCCCAGCAGGCGCTCCAGGCGGAGGTGAGTGATGGCGGCCTGCTCGCCCGCGGCCACGCGCAGCTCCGCGTCGGGGTCGCTGTCGAGGCGCTGGCGGAGCAGCGCCAGCATCTCGGAGGCGCTCCGTCCGGCGGCGTGGACGAGGAAGACGCGACCGAACCGCTCCTCGTAGCTGCGGTTGCCCTCGGCCAGGGCCGCGAGGGTCTCGGGGGCCGCGCCGTCGACGCCCCGCTGCTCGTCGCTTGCCGCGGCCTCCGTGGGCCGGTCCCCGATGCGGGGGTGGGCGGCGAACGCCTCCTCCCGGTCGTCCCCGCTCAGCGCCCACCAGTGGCGATCGGCGGCCTCGAGGAGGGCGCGGGCGGTCGGGTAGGGGCGGCCGGCGGTCATCGCCGCGGCCCAGCGCCGTGACCCGCAGCAGGCCAGGAGGTCGCGCTCCGCCTCCTGCCCGGTCGCCGTGTTCAGTCCGAGGAGCGCGTCGGGACGCTCCTGCTCGAGGACCTCCAGAACGCTGTCCAGCAGGGCCTGGGCGCCGCCCGCCAGCAGGGCGTCGTCGGTGTGCTCGCTCGGCGAGTGGCTGACGCCGCCGGCGCTGGGCACGAACAGCATGCCGGCGGGGATGCGCGCGGCCATCGACCCCGCGTCGTGACCGGCGCCGCTCACGAGGCGGCGCCAGCGGCTGCCCTGGCGACGGCAGACGCGCTCCAGGGCGGCGGTCACCTCGACGTCCATCCGGACGCCGGGGAGGCGACCCCGGGCGGTCAGCTCGACCGCGCAACCCTCCTGGGCCGCGACCTCGCCGACACGCCGGCGCAGGGCCTCCGCCGCGCGGTCGAGCGTGTCGCCGGCGGCGGCGCGCAGCTCCACCGTCA
>DASQZW010000216.1:0-21088 GCA_035638495.1 Terriglobales bacterium | reverse complement strand
CCCTGGAGGCCGTGGACACGGTCCTGCATCCTCCGCTGCCGGCCGCCCGCCGGCCGTTCTGGTGGGTGGCGGGACAGGCGGCGATCTCGCTCATGCCGGAGGACGCTCTGCGGCTGCTGGGCATCCGCCGCAACCGCGCCGCCGAGGCGCTGGTGCGGCCGCTCATCCAGAGCGGGAGCACGCTGAGCCGCCGGCGCATGCGGCCGCCCCCGGTCCTCATCCAGGCTCGCGAGCGGACCGAGGCGGCCGGCCTTCGCTTCTAGCCAGCAGCAGCACCGCCGCCGCGGCCGCGAACGACCCGGCCATCGTCCAGAACGCCGCGGTGAAGCCCAGGTGGTCGATCTCCCATCCGAGGACGATGACCCAGAGCGAGCCGGCCCCGTACGCGATCGCGAAGTAGATGCCGAACGCGGCCTGGCGGGGGGCGCCGGTCACGGCGTCCGCGTACAGCGCCTGCAGCAGCGGTGACTCCGCGTACGCGAAGGCGCCCACGAGCACGCCCAGCACGAAGCAGGGCCGGGATCGAGGCGCCCGTCATCCCGAACAGGCCGAGGGCCGCGCCGCCGATCACGTACGCCGCGATCGCGACCAGGCGGCGTCCGAATCGGTCGGCGAGCTGGCCCGCCACGATCGGGCCGACGACGCTGCTGGCCAGGATCACCGTGAAGATCAGCCCGACCGTCACCTGGGCCAGGCCCAGCCCATCGCGCAGGTACGCGGGCACGAACGCGTTGACCGCGCCCAGACCGCGTCCGCCGGCCGCGACCGTCCCGGCGGCGATGATCGTCAGCGTGCTCCGCCGGAGCACGGCGGCCTTGAGCCCGCCTGGCGTCCCGCCGCGCCGCCCGTCGCCGGACGCGGCCGGGCCCTCGCGCAGGCGGGCGGAGACCAGCAGGCCCCCGGCCGCGATCGGCACCGCGGTGACCAGCATGGCGGCCCGCCAGCCCCAGTGGACGATGACCAGCGAGGCGACGAGCGGGATGACCAGCGTCCCGACGTTGCCGCCAGTCGTGTGCCAGCCCAGGACGGTGCCGCCGCGCTCCGCGAAGCGCCTCGTCAGCACCGCGTTCCCGACGGGATGCTGCGGCGAGGAGACGACGCCGCCGATGAACTGCCCGGCGCCGAAGACGGCATACGTCGGCGCCAGAGCCAGGAGGACGGTGTTGGCCGCGAGCAGGAGGTTCTGGACGGTGAGCACCAGCCGGGCGGACAGCCGCTGGTAGAGGCCGGCGGCGCCCTGGAGCAGCCCGCCGACCGCTCCGACCACGCCGAGCACGAGGCCGAGGGCCGTGTAGGAGACGTGGAACTCGGCGATGACCAGCGGGTACGTCAGCGGCAGCAGCGCCACGTACAGGTGCTGCAGCGCGTGCGAGACGCTGATGAGACCGATGAGCTCGCGCCCGCCCGTCGTTCGCTCCCGCGTCGGGCTGGCGAGCGTGGCCATCGCCGCTCAGGCTAGCGGTTCTCTCGATGCGACGAGGACTGGAGCGAGGCGAGCAGCGCCGTGAGCGCGTCGACCAGCAGGTCGACCAGCCGGACGTCGTCCAGGTCGTCGTGCTCCAGCCAGTCCAGGCTGGCGGCCTCGACCAGGCCAACCCAGCCGGTGATCGTGATGCGCAGGCGGGGCGACGGTCGCGGGATCTCCAGGCCGGCCAGGATCCGCTCCCGGATCGCGCGCCGCACGTCCTCGGCCACCTCGGCCACCTCCGGGTCGTTGCCGATGCCGCCGCGCAGCATCGCCCGGTAGGCGTCGGCACGCTGGCGCACGTACGCCATATACGCCAGCAGCGCGGCGCGCAGCTGCTCCGTGAGGGGGAGCCCCGGCTCGGGCCGCATCAGGTCGAGCAGCTCCCTCGCCGCACCCTGCAGCACCTCCACGTACAGCGCCCGCTTGCTCGAGAAGTAGTGGTAGAGCAGGCCCTTCGACACGCCGGCCGTCGCGGCCAGGTCGTCCATGGAGAAGTCGTCGTAGGGGCGCTCGGTGAACATCCGCGCGGCCAGCGCCAGGAGCTGGGCGCGACGATCGTCGGGGCTCAAACGCACGTTGCCCATGCCGGCGGACCAGGGTACCAGAGCTTGTTGACCATCAGTCGATAGCGCGCTAGTCTGTTGACTAATGGTCAACAAGCCAAGGATCATGACCGCCGCCCGCGCCCGGAAGCGGCTCGATGTCGCCCCGCTGGCGTGGGCGACCGTGCCCTACGACGTCGGCGGGGTGGCGCTGCTGACGGCGCTGTTCGGCCTGGTCTGGGACGTCGCGTACCACGTCGACCACGGGCGTGACGTGACGCTGCTGAATCCGCCGCACGTCGTGATCCTGATCGGCCTGGCCGGGCTCGCGGCCGCCGGCGGGCTCGCAGTCGTCCTCGCCACCCTGTCGAGGGCGAACACCGGCCTGCGCCTGGGCCCGGTGCGCGTGCCGTTCGCCGCCGTGCCCCTCTGCGTGATGGCGGCCGGCGCGCTGGCCGGCTTCCCCCTCGACGACGTCTGGCACCGCACCTACGGCGTCGACGTCACGCTCTGGAGCCCCACCCACCTGACGATGATCGGCGGTGCGGCGCTGGCCACGTTGACCCTGCCGCTGTTCGCCGCCGAGGCGGGCGTGGTCGGCGGGCACGGCGCGCGCGCGCGCTTCCGCCAGATCGCGGTCGTCGGCGGACTGCTGCTCGCGCTGTCGGTCTTCCAGCTCGAGTTCGATTTCGGCGTGCCCCAGTGGCAGGCGCTGTACGCCCCGCTGCTGATCGCGATCGCGGCGGGGACCGGCCTGACCGCGGCTCGCGCTGCGCTGGGCCCGTGGGCCGCAGTGTGGGCGGCGCTGACGTTCCTGCTCGCCCGGACGCTGCTGACTCTGGCCGTGGGCCCCGGCCTCGGCCACACGCTCCCGACCTTCCCGCTGTACCTGGGCTCCGCGCTGGCCGTGGAGCTGGCCTTCCGGCTGGCGGCCCGGCGCGGTCCGGCCCCGGCCGCGCTCCTGGCCGGCGCGCTGGCCGGCACGGCAGGCCTGGCGAGCGAGTGGGCCTGGAGCCAGCTCTGGGGCGCGGTGCCGTGGAGCGCGTCTCTCCTGCCGCGCATGTGGGCGCCGGCGCTCGCCGCCGTCCTCGCCACCGTGCTGGGGACCGCGCTGGGCCGCGTCGTGGGTCGCGAGCGGCCCGGCCTGCCCGCCTGGGCCGTCTTGGGCTCGGTGCTCGGCCTGGCGCTCCTGCTGGCCGTGCCGCTGCCCCGCGACGGGGCCGCGATCGCCGGGCGCGTCACCGCCGCGCCGGCCGGCGAGCCGCGGCCCACGGTCGACCGGCTCGGCCTGCCTGCGGTGGAGCAGGACGTCCAGGTCGACGTGACGCTGACGCCGGCGGACGCGGCGGCCGGCGCCGACTGGTTCGAGGTGCTGGCGTGGCAGGGCGGAGGCCGGCGGGCCGTGCCGCTCGTCCAGCAGGCGCCCGGCCGCTTCCGTGCCGCGGGCCCGGTGCCAACCGGCGGCAGCTGGAAGGCCATGGTCTACCTGGCCCGGGGCAGCCGGCTGGTCGCACTGCCCATCTCCCTGCCTGCGGACCCGGTCTACGGCAGCCAGGGCGTCCCGCTGCAGCCGGTCCGGGAGGGCGCGTTCGAGCCGGCGCAGCTGATCCTCACCAGCGAGGCGCACGGCGGTCCGCCCTGGGTCGCGGCGGCCGCGTACGCGGCGCTGCTCGGCCTCTGGACGCTCTGGGTCGGCCTGCTGCTGTTCGCCTACCGCGCGGTCGGCCGGACGACTTAGACGGCCGCCGCCTCCTGCTCCTGCTGCGGCTCCGACGGCGTCCGGCGGCCGGACCAGCGCATCCAGATCGTGATCGCGACGATGGCCACGGCGATCATCAACAGCGAGGCCCACTGCGCCTGCCGCAGACCGAACACCAGCGAGTCCGTACGCAGGAAGCTCAGGAAGAAGCGGCCCACGGCGAACGCGGACAGCCAGATCAGGCCCGTGACGCCGACCGGCAGGCGCCGCTTGAACAGCGGGTAGGTGACGATCGAGACGGCGAACACGAGCAGGTTCCAGATCAGCTCGTACGCCACCTCGGGGTGGACGGTGAGGCCGATCTCGGCCAGCGTGCGCTGGTTCACGTACTGCACGCCCCAGGGCAGGTTGGTCGCGATCGCGTGGTGCTCGCCGTTGATGATGTCGCCGATGCGGCCGATGGCGAAGCCCAGCGCGGCGGCCGGCCCTGCCGCGTCCAGGACCTGGCGGTAGTCCACCCTGTGCCGCCGGCACCAGAGGTATCCGCCCACGAGGGCGCCGAAGATGCCGCCCCACTGGCTGATGCCGCCCTCGTTGATCTGGATGATGCGGACGAGGTTGCCCTCGAACTGCTGGTAGTTCTCCCAGACGAACAGCAGGCGCGCGCCGATGAGGCCTGCGACGACCATCCACACCGCCATGTCGTAGACCCGCTCCGGCGCGATGTCCACGCGCTGGAGCAGGATCTGGCCCACCCTCGCCGCCGCCACGATGCCGATCACGCTGAAGATCCCGTGCCAGGTGATCAGGATCGGACCGATCTGGGCCACGTTGGGATCGAGGTCGATGACGATCGTGCCGAACATCACGTGAGCACTCTACGCATCCGGGCCAGGGCCTCGGGCTTGGAGAGGAGCGCGAGGGTGTGGTGGATCGGCGGGGTGACGCGGCCGGCAACGGACTCCCGGATCGGCGTGAGGAACTTGCCGCGGCTCCAGCCGCCCGCCTCGCGCACGCCCTCCAGCGCCGACTCGATCTCCGGCGCGGTCCACTCGACGTCCTCCAGCCGGTCGACGGCGGCCTCCAGCATCTCGCGCTGGCCGTTCTTCAGCTCCGGTGGCGGGGGCGGCTGCGTCAGGTATCCGAGGTAGTCGCCGGCCTCGCCCAGCCGCTTCAGGCGCTCCTTCAGGGCCGGAGCGGCGGCCGCGATCGTGGACTCCGGCAGGTCGGGCAGGTACGGCCGCAGCCGCCGCGCCAGCTCCTCGTCGGACAGCGCACGGATGTAGTGGCCGTCCATCCAGTCCAGCTTCTCCCAGTCGAACATCGCGCCGGCCCGCTGCACGCGCGCGAGGTCGAAGACACCGATGAGCTCGTCCAGGCTGAAGATCTCCTGCTCCGTGCCCGGGTTCCAGCCCAGCAGCGCAAGGTAGTTGAGCAGGGCCTCGGGCAGGTATCCCAGCTCCCGGAACAGGTCAAGCCTGGTCTCGGGGTGGAGCCGCTTGCTGAGCTTCTTGCCGTCCTTGCCCAGCACCACCGGGAAGTGGGCGAGCGCCTCGGGCCGGGGCGAGCCCATGGCGTCGATCACCATCAGCTGCACCGGCGTGTTGGGCAGGTGCTCCTCGGACCGGAACACGTGCGTGATCGCCATCTGGACGTCGTCCACGGGGCTGGCGAAGTTGTACGTCGGCCAGCCGTTCGACTTCACGATCACCGGGTCGCCGAACTCGCCGTTGTCGAACCGCAGGTCGCCGCGGACGAGGTCGGTGAACGTGGTCTCGCCCTCCGGCACCCTGAAGCGGACGACGAACTCCGTGCGTCCCGCCGGCGGGTGGGTGAGACAGCGCCGGGAGTACTTGTAGCGGGGACGGCCCCCGGCTCGCGCCGCCGCCCGCTCGGCCTCCAGCTCCTCCGGCGTGCAGTAGCAGCGGTAGGCGGCGCCCGAGGCGATGAGCCGGGCTGCCTGGTCGCGGTACGTGTCGAGGCGCTCGCTCTGCCGGTAGGGCCCGTGCGGACCGCCCACGTCCGGGCCCTCGTCCCACGCCAGGCCCAGCCAGTGGAAGCTGTCGTAGATCCCCTGCTCGTACTCGGGCCGGTTGCGCTCGAGGTCCGTGTCGTCGAGGCGCAGCACGAACTGCCCGCCGTTGTGGCGGGCGAAGAGGAGGTTGAACAGGGCGGTCCGGGCGCTTCCCAGGTGGGCCCAGCCGGTGGGACTGGGGGCCATCCGCACCCGGACGGGATGCTCGGGCACCCGCACATACTACGGATGATGTCGGGCCTGCTCCTGCTCAACGGCGGAGACGAGTTCCGGCCCGGCAACGAGCCGCAGGATCGCGAGCTCGTCGGCGCCGCCGGCCCGGGACCCGCCTACGTCGTGCCGACCGCTGCGCGCCGGCAGCGCCCGGAGCTGGCGGTCGCCACGGCCAGCGCGTGGTTCGCGGGGCTCGGGGTCACGCTGGAGGAGCTGCCGGTGTACACGCGGTCCGACGCCGGCTCGACCGAGCTGGCGGCGCGGGCGGCCGGGGCTGGCCTCATCTATCTGACAGGCGGCGACCCCGGCCTGCTGGCGCAGACGCTGCGCGGGACGCGGGTGTGGGCGGCCATGGTCGACGCGTGGGCTGGAGGCGCCGCGCTGGCCGGTTCCTCGGCAGGCGCGATGGCGCTGTGCGAGTGGACGCTGGTGATGTCCCGCTGGCCCCGGCACGAGCAGCGGCGTCCGGTGGAGGCGCTGGGGCTCGTCCCCGGCACGGCCGTGCTGCCCCACTTCGAGCGCATGGGCAGCCGCTGGACGGTCGACGCGGCGCCCGACGGGCTGGTCCTGCTGGGCATCGACGAGCGGACCGGGGCGGTGTGGAACGGCGGCGCCTGGCACGCGGCCGGCGCCGGCTCGGTCGTGGTCATCGCCGGCGGCGAGACGGTGCGGTACGGCCCCGGCGAGCCTGTAGCCCGCCTGCCGGGCCCCGGAGCGCAGCGGTAGGTGCGCGGCGGCTACCTCCGGGTGGGCGGCCTGCAGGTGCACCATGTCTACGGCGGCGCCGGCGAGCCGCCGGTCCTGTTCGTGCACGGCCTCGGCTCGGCCGGGTACCTGGAGTGGCGCTTCACCCTGCCCGCGGTGGCGCACCGACACCGGGTCCTCGCGCTCGACCTGCCCGGGTTCGGCCGCAGCGACCAGCCGCGGGACGGCTACGGCATCCCGATGTTCGCCGACGTGGTCGAGGGGTACATCCGCGCGCTGGGCATCCGGCCGGCGCTGGTGGGCACGTCCATGGGCGGCCGCGTGGCGCTGGAGGTCGCGCTGCGCAGCCCGGACCTGCTGCGGAAGGTGGTGCTGGTCGACGCCCTCGGGGTCGTCCGGCCGAACGTCCAGCCGTTCTACCCGCTGGTCCTCCTGCCGCGGGTGGGAGAGACGGTGCTCGGCCTGATGCGGGAGGCGCTGCAGCACCTGCCGCCGGTCACGATCCAGCGCTACGCGCGCCGGTTCGTCGAGGAACCCGAGGACGTCGAACGCGTCATGGACGCGGGGTTCCTGGCCAGCATGCGTGAGATGTACTCGACCGAGGGCTATGCGCGCGCGTACGCGTCCACCGTCCGGGCCCTGGCCGACCCGGACGCCCGTCGCTCGACCGGCCAGCTGGCGCGGCTGGCCGGCACCCGCCTGCCGGTCCTGCTGATCTGGGGCGAGGGCGACCGCCTCCTGCCCGTGGAGCGCGCCCGCGAGGCGGTGCGGACGCTGCCCGGGGCGCGCCTGGAGGTGATCGAGCGGGCCGGGCACACGCCGCAGGCCGAGCGGCCGGACCGGTTCAACCGCGTCCTGGAGGACTTCCTCGCAGACTGACGGGCCCGAACGCATCTACCAGGGCCCGGACTACCTCGCCGCGGTGGCCGGCGTGGCCTTCGACCCCCTGGTCCACCGCAACCCGGACCACCCGCCCCGCCTGTACCGGTTCGTGGTCGCGCTGCTGCGGCTGGTCGTCCCGCGGCTGTTCCGGTTCCGCGTCGTGGGCCTCGAGCACGTGCCCCGACCGCCCTACCTCATCGCCAGCAACCACCAGGCGTGGTACGACACGCTGTTCCTTCTCGCGGCGTTCCCGGACCGGCCGATGGTCTACACGATGGCCCGACGGGACACGGTCTTCAACCGGGGCTGGAAGCGCTGGCTGGTGCCCCGGTTCGGCGTGTTCCCGATCTCGCCGTCCCGCGGGGAGCTCGACCAGCGCGGCGTGGCCACCGTCTACCAGGTGCTGGCGCGCGGCGGCGTCGTGCTCGTCTTCCCGGAGGGGCGCTACTCCCGCGGCCGGGCGCTGCGGCCGCTCAAGAAGGGCGTCGCCCACTTCGCGCTGCAGGCGGGCGTGCCGATCTGTCCGGTCGCCCTGAGCGGCCTGGACCGCCTGCGGCCGTTCGGGGTGGTCGAGGTCTCGATCGGGCCGCCGATCCGGCCCGACCCGCCGGCCTGGTGGACGATCCAGGTCCGCGTCGAGCAGCTCCTCGACCGGGTCCGGCGCGCCATTCTCGGCGCGTTCGACCAGGACGGCCGGTCCCGGCGGACCCTCCGGACGCGGCTCGGCAGGGCGGTCGGGGCGCCGCTCCGCGCCCTGCGGCAGGTCCCGGGTCGCCTGCGCCGGCGGCTGCGACGAGGTACTCGAAACTCAGAAGGCGACAAGCGATAGGGCGTTCCATAGACTCGAACGCGTGCACCTGGTGATCGGCGCCGCGGGCTACGCGGGTCGCCACGCGGTGGCCGCGCTGCGGGAGTCGGTCCCGGTCCGGACCGCGGAGTTGTCGGACGACCTGGCCGAGGCCATGGACGGGGTCGAGGTAGTGCACGTCGCGTTCGAGGTCCACTCGCCGCTGCAGAGTCCGCGGGGTCGGTGGCCGCACCCCCTGCTGGTCTGGCTCGTCGGCCTGGCGCGCGCCGCCGGCGTCAGGCGCCTGGTGTACCTCTCGTCGACGAACGTCTTCGGCTTCAGTCGCGAGGGCCGTGTCTCGGAGCGCTCACCGGTGCGCCCAGAGCACCCGTACGAGCGGGCGCTGCTGGCCGAGGAGGTCTGGCTGCGCGAGCGCGAGCGGCCCGAGGTCGTCGTCCTCCGCGCCGCTCAGGGCTTCGGGCCTGACGAGGCGGTGTCCGGCCGCCTGTTCCACTGGCTGGTGTCCGGCCGGGTCGCGCTGCCGGGCGGCGGCACCGCGCCGCGCACGTTCCTGGCCGGCGCGGACCTGGGCCGGGCGTTCCACGCGGCCGCCGCGCGAGGGCAGCCCGGCTCGGCGTACGTGCTCGGCGGCATCGTCGGCACCTGGCGTGACCTGCTGGTGGCGGCCGCCGCGACGCTGCGGGTGCGCGCGCGCAGGGTGGGCCGCTGCTCCTACGACCTGGCGTATCTCGGAGCGTGGAGCAGGCTGGTGCGTACCCGCGCGGGGCGGACGTGCTGGCCCACGCCCTTCGTCGTCGACCTGATCGCGCGCCAGCAGCTCGTCGAGGACGGCTGGAGCCGGCGCGAGCTGAGCTGGAGGCCGCGGGTCGCCTCCTTCGAGGCCGGGCTGGCGGAGCTGCCTGGATGGCACCGCGAGACGGTCCCGGAGCCGGACGCCGTCGTGTGGCCCGAGGTGGCGGAGCGGCGGCTCACCTCGTAGGGCCGGTCTGGAGGTCTGACCGCTTGCGGACCGCTACGTCACCACCAGGCAGGTGATCGTCTTGAAGACGCCGTCGATCTTCTGAATCTTCTCGACTATCAGCTGGCCGATCGCGTTCACGTCCGGCGCCTCGCAGACCGCGATCACGTCGTACTCCCCGGTGATTGCGTCCGCGGCGGTGATCCCCGACTGGCCCTGCATCTTCCGGGCGACCTCCAGTGCGCGCCCGGGCGAGGCATTGATGAGCACGTAGGCCTTCATGGGGTGCGGTACAGGTTAACGTGCGCGCAGCGCCCGCACCATCACCTCGTCGGTGACGTTCGCGCCCGACAGGATGACCACGACGCGCTCGCTCGCCTGCGGCCGATGGTGGTAGAGGAGCGCCGCGAGGGCGGCCGCCCCGGCGGGCTCCGCGAGCAGGTGCTCCCACTCGAAGAACAGCCGGATCGCGCGCAGCATCTCGCTCTCCTCGACCCGGATCATGCCGTCGACGTGCGCCCTGACGATGCCCAGGGTGAGCGGGCCGGGCGCGCTCGCGGCGAGGCCGTCCGCCATCGTGGTGACGCGCTCCAGCGTGACCAGCGCGCCGTCCTCGAGCGAGCGGGTCATGGCGTCGGCGCCGCTGGGCTCGACGCCGATCACCTGGATGTCCGGCCGGCGGGCCTTCAGGTAGAGCGAGATGCCGGAGATGAGGCCGCCGCCGCCGACCGGGACCAGGACGGTGTCGGCGCCGGCCGCGTGCTCGTCGAGCTGCTGGACGAGCTCCACCGCGACCGTGCCCTGCCCAGCCACGACGTCGGGGTCGTCGAACGCGTGGACGAACGTGGCGGCACCGGCCTCCTGGGCGCGCAGCGCCTCCAGGTACGCCTCGTTGTAGCTCCGGCCGTAGTGGACGACCCGGCTGCCCAGCCGCCTGATCGCCTGCACCTTCAGCGCGTTGGCGTTGTCGGGCACGTAGACGGTGGCCGGGACGCCGAACACCTGCGCGGCGTACGCGACGCCCTGCCCGTGGTTGCCGGCCGAGGCGGTGATCACGCCGGCGGCGCGCAGGTCCGCCCGCATGCGGATCAGCTTGTTGAGCGCGCCGCGGACCTTGAACGAGCGGGTGGGCTGGACGCCCTCGATCTTGACGGAGACGTGGCAACCGGCCTTGGCGGTGAAGGCGCGGGAGTACTGGAGGGGCGTCGGGGAGAGGTGGTGCCGGAGCGCCACGGCGGCCGACTCGATCGCGTCGGCCGTGACCGGGAGCCGCTCGGTGCTGGGACGTGCGCTGGTTTCCGGCAAGTTTGTTTATCTTAGGCCGCCGGTAGGATTGAGCCATGAGCGAGGACGCCGACGAGCTCCCCGCGCGCGAGCGCGCTCGCGTCCGCCATCGGGATCGCAAGGTGCGCGGCCCGAAAGTCGTGGTGGACAACGCGGGGCTCAAGAAGCTGGCCCTGCACCTGGCCGAGAAGCGGCGCCGGCGGCGCCAGCCGCCGCCGGCGAAGCCGCCGGCCGCGCGAATCCGCACACGCGGACCAATGCGCGGATCTCGGGGCTCAGGAACCGCTCACGCGGACCAATGTGCGAACCGAGCGGCCGGTCAGCCCAGCGCCGGCACGATCGCGCGCTTGTGCGTGCCCGTCCCCAGCAGGGTCTCGCCCCCGTCCTTCGTGCACTGCACGGTGTAGGTCAACCGGTTGCCGGTGACCTCGTCCAGCCGGGCGGTCACCTCGACCGTCTCGCCCTCACGGGCGGGAGCCCGGTGCCGGACGCAGACCTCGTAGCCGACCGTGGTCTGGCCGGCCGGCAGCGCGGACTCGACCGCCGCGTGGGCGGTCTGCTCCATCAGCATGATCATCATCGGGGTCGCGAACACGCCCGCACCGCCGACGTGCCGGGTCAGCAGCGACTCGTCGATCACGCGTTCGAGGCGTGACTCCAGGCCCACCTGGATCGCGTCGGAGGAGGTGGCCACCACCGTACATTTTGCTCGATGACCAGTTCCACCGTTCGCCGTGCCATCTTCCCGGTCGCCGGGCTGGCGACGCGGTTCCTGCCCGTCACGAAGGCCCAGTCCAAGTACGTCCTGCCGCTGCTCGACAAGCCGACGATCCAGTACGCAGTCGAGGAGGCAATCGCGTCCCACCTCGAGCAGGTGATCATGGTCGCCGGCGGCGCATACTCGGCCATCGCCGAGCACTTCGACCGGGCGCCTGAGCTGGAGTTCTACCTCGAGGACCGCGGCAAGCGCGACCTCCTCGCGGTCCTGGCCGAGGTGGACCGGCTCAGCGACCTGGTCGACATCACGTACATCCAGCAGAAGGAGCCGCTGGGCCTCGGCCACGCCATCTGGCTGGCGCGCCGGCTGGTCGACGGCGAGCCCTGCGCCGTGCTGCTGCCCGACGACGTCATCCTGGGCGGTGAGCCGTGCCTCAAGCAGCTCATGGCCGCCTACGCCGAGACCGGCGCCACCGTCCTCGCGGTGCGCCGGGTGGCCCGGGACCAGATCAGCCGCTACGGCATCATCGCGAAGGGGGCGTCCATCGGCCGGCTGCACGAGGTCACCGACCTGGTCGAGAAGCCGAGCCCCGACGACGCGCCGAGCGACCTCGCCATCTTCGGCCGCTACGTGCTCACGCCCGACGTCTTCACCGCGCTCGGCGACACCAAACCGGGGGTGGGCAAAGAGATCCAGCTCACCGACGCGATGCGGGCGACGCTGAAGGGCGGCCGGATCGTGGCCTGCGAGTTCGAGGGCGACTACTACGACACCGGCACCATCGCGGGATATCTGCGCGCCAACCTGGCCCTGGCCCTGAAGCGCCCGGACCTTCGGGACGCGATGCTGAGCGTCGTCCGTGAGCTCATCGACGCTTCGGAAATCACCATCAAGTAGGTCTGGATTTTCGCGGTCGACCGGTATAATCTGGTGACGCTCTCATGAGCCCGTGCTCCCCCCGCCGGCAGGACTTGCAGCTATGGCAGTGTCTGGAAAACGACGCTTCGACGATGACCGGGTCGTGCGTTATGAGACCGCCGAGAAGAACTTCGAGGTGGAGGTCGCACGGACCCTCAACAAGTGGTGCGTTACCGTGTACCACCTTCCGGACAAGGCCATCGTCGCGCAGGACTTCTTTCCCGAGCGGTGGAAGGCACTTGCCCGCGCGCAGGACTTCGTCCGGCTGCTGAACCAGCGCAAGCGAGAGGGCGAGGCGGCTCACCGCGAGACGGACTGAACGGACCTGCTGCGGGTGTAGTATTCCCGACTCGTGAATCGGTCCTTTCTCGTGCGGGAGTGGGGCGCTGTCACCTTCGTCCTGACGGTCCTCGTGGGCATCATCATCGTGCCCATCGCGCTGGTCATCGGGAACAAGCCGCCGCCCCCGCCGGCCCTGCCCAACCCGTCTCCGACGGTCAGCGCCTCAGCCAGCCCGGCTCCGAGCGTCTCCCCTACCGTGAAGCCGAGCGGATAGGGCGCGACCACCGCATTCGTGCCCGACGTTTGTGATGGTGGAAGATGGTGCGGCACATGGTCGAACAGGAGATGGTCGGCCGGGTCGGCCGGGTGACGGGGAGGATCACGCCAGGGCATCTGGGCGAGGTCATGATTGCGGTCCGGGGCGGCAGCGAGGCCTTCAACGCGTACGGCTCCGACCCGGACGAGACGATCGGCAAGGGCACCCGCGTCGTCGTGGTCGAGTACTTTCCGCCCCGCACCGTCGTGGTCAGCCCGGTCTGACGGGCAAGGGGGACTGATCGATGGCGACACTCCTGTCAGCGGCGGCGGCGATCGTCGCGGGCCTCGTCGTCGCGGCGATCCTGCTGGTGATCGTGATCTTCCGGAGCATGTGGCGCATCGCCGAGCCCAACGAGGCGCTGATCATCTCCGGACGTGCGCACCGTCCGCGCGGCGACGGCCACGGGCTGGGCTTCAAGATCGCGACCGGCGGCGGCACGCTCGTGATGCCCGGCATCTCGGCGGTCCGGAGGCTGTCGCTGGACCTTCGAGAGACCGACCTCGAGATCGACTGTGTGACCCACCAGGGGATCCCGCTCCGCGTGCGCGGCGTGGTCATCTACAAGGTCGGCGACGACCTCGTGTCGATCGCCAACGCGGCCCGCCGCTTCCTGGACCAGCAGGACCAGATGGACCAGCGCGTGCACAACCTCTTCGCTGGCCACCTGCGGGCGATCATCGGCAACATGACGGTCGAGGAGATGATCCGCGACCGCGAGAAGCTGACGCAGCTGACCCGAGAGCATGCCGGCACCGAGATGGAGAAGCTCGGCCTGATCGTCGACTCGCTCCAGATCCAGGAGATCCTCGACCCGACCGGCTACATCAAGAACCTGGCGCTGCCCCACCAGTCGGCGGTGGAGCGGGAGGCCCGCATCGCGCGCGCGGTGGCGGACCGCGAGGCGACCGAGAGGGAGCAGGAGGCCGAGGCTCAGAAGGCGCTCGCCCGGCGCGATTCCGAGATCCGGCAGGCCGGCTACCAGGCCGAGGTCGACCAGGCGTCCGCGCTCGCGCGGCAGGCCGGCCCGCTGTCCGACGCGACCGCCCGTCAGAAGGTCGTCGTGGAGGAGACGCGGATCGCCGAGCTGGAGGCCGAGCGCACGGAGAAGCTGCTGCTGGTGCAGGTCCGCAAGCCCGCTGACGCCAGGGCGTACGAGCAGGTCACGCTGGCGCGCGCGAGCCGCGAGGCGCACATCCACGAAGCCGAGGCTCGGGCCCGCGAGATCGAGCTGTCCGCGCAGGCCGACGCGAATCGGGTCAAGCTGTCAGCGGCGGCGCAGGCGGAGCGGGTGAAGCTCGAGGGCGAGGCGGAGGCCCACGCGTCGCAGGCGAAGGGCCGCGCCGAGGGCGAGGCCATCCGGGCCCGCGGCACGGCCGACGCCGACACCATCAAGGCCCGCGCCGAGGCGCTCGCCGGCCACCAGGAAGCGATCATCGGCCAGCAGCTGGCCGAGCACTGGCCGCAGATCGTCGAGGCCGCGGCCAAGCCGTTCGGCGACATCGACCAGCTCATCGTCCTGAACGGCGCCCAGGGCATCTCCGACACGCTGGCCCAGGCGCTCAGCCAGGGGATCGCCGGCCTGCACCTGGCCCGCAAGCTGCTGGGGGAGCCCGCGGGCGCGGCGCCGCTCGCCTCGCCCAACGGCAGCGGCGGCCTGGACAGCACGGTGAGGGAGGACGAGAAGGTCTGAACTTCTGGCGCTCGCTGCTCTCCTGGCTCGGCTTCGAGTCGGGGGATGGGAACGACGTCGAGGACCTGCGCGATCCGCGCCAGGCCCTCGACCAGGCGTACGCCCGGCAGATCGAGCTGCTGGGCCGGGCCCGGCGCGCGGTGGCGGACGTGGTCACGGCGCGCAAGCGCCTCGAGCTGCAGGCGCGGCAGCTCCGGCCCCGGGTAGCCCGCCTCGACGAGCGGGCCAACGCCGCGCTGGCCGAGGGCGGGCAGGAGGCGGCGGCGGATGCGATGACGTGGCGTACGGCCCTGGAGGCCGAGCTGGCCGAGCTGGACCGGCAGACGGGCGACCTGGCCGGAGAGGAGACCCGGCTGCGTCAGGTGGTCAGCGGGCTCGACCTGCGGGTGCATCAGCTCAGGGTCCGCCGGGACGCCCTGCTGGCCGGCTACGAGGCGGCGCGGGCGCGGGTCGAGGTGGGCCAGGTGCTCGCCGACGTCCGCACCCGGGACGCGGAGCTGCTGCAGGCCGTCCAGGACGCCGAGCACCGGGTGGCGCGCACGCGGGTCATGGCCGACGCGCTGCAGGGCCGCGCCGCTCGGGGCGCCCTCGGTCCGGCCCCGCCGGTCAGCGACGAGCTGGCGCGTCGCGAGGAGGAGCAGCTCTGGGGCCCGGCGGCCGAGGAGGAGCGCCGCCGTGATCGCCCGGAGGGGGGCAGCCAGTAGCCCGCGTTGGCTACCGTGTGGGGGACATGGAGTCGCCTGCCCTGACCCGCCTGCGTGAGCTGCTCGCCCGCCGCATCGTCGTCCTGGACGGTGCGATCGGGACGATGCTGCAGCGCCACGGGCTGGGCGAGGGGGACTTCCGCGGCGACCGCTTCCGGGAGCACCCGCGGCTGCTGCAGGGCGACGTCGACCTGCTCAGCCTGACCAGGCCCGACGTGGTCGAGGCCGTCCACGTCGCCTACCTGGAGGCCGGCGCCGACGTGGTGACCACCAACACGTTCACGTCCAGCCCGGTCTCACAGCGCGACTACGGGCTCGAGTCGCTCGCGTACGAGGTGAACCGCGCGGGAGCGGAGATCGCCCGCCGGGCGGTGGGACGGTATCGGGACCGGTTCGTGGCGGGCTCGCTGGGGCCGACGAACGTGACCCTGTCGCTGTCGCCGAAAGTCGACGACCCCAGCTACCGCGCGGTCACGTTCGACCAGCTCAAGGCGGGGTACGCCGAGTGCGCTCGGGGCCTGCGCGACGGCGGCGTCGACCTGCTGCTCGTTGAGACGGTGTTCGACACGCTCAACGGCAAGGCCGCCATCGCGGCCGCGCGCGAGGTGGCGCCCGACCTGCCGCTGATCGTCTCCATCAGCGTCGTCGACCGCAGCGGCCGCAACCTGTCGGGCCAGACGGCGGAGGCGTTCTGGGCGTCGGTGCAGCACGCCGAGCCGCTCGCCGTCGGGGTCAACTGTTCGCTGGGCGCGGCCGACATGCGGCCGTACGTCGCGGACCTGGCGCGGGTGGCGGCCGTTCCGGTCATGTGCTACCCGAACGCGGGCCTGCCCAACGCGTTCGGCGGTTACGACGAGCCGGCGGCGACGATGGCCGGCATCCTGGGCGAGTTCGCTGCCAGCGGCCTGCTCAACCTGGTCGGCAGCTGCTGCGGCAGCGGGCCCGAGCACACGCGGCTGATCCGTGAGGCGGTCGAGGGCCAGCCGCCGAGGCGGGTCCCGGCCGAGCGGCCGGTCACCCGGCTGAGCGGGCTGGAGCCGTTCGACATCGGCCCCGACACGCAGTTCGTGATGATCGGCGAGCGGACGAACGTGACCGGGTCGGCGAGGTTCCGCCGGCTGATCGAGGCCGAGGACTACGGCGGCGCGCTGGCCGTCGCGCTGGAGCAGGTCCGGGGCGGCGCCAACGTGCTCGACGTCAACATGGACGCCGACCTGCTCGATTCCGAGCGGGCCATGACGCGGTTCCTGAACCTGCTGGCGACCGAGCCCGAGGTCGCGCGTCTGCCGATCATGGTGGACAGCTCGCGCTGGTCGGTGGTCGAGGCGGGCCTCAAATGCCTCCAGGGCAAGGGCGTGGCCAACTCGATCAGCCTCAAGGAGGGCGAGGAGCCGTTCCTCTCCCACGCCGAGCGCGTGCGGGCGCTGGGCGCGGGCGTCGTCGTCATGGCGTTCGACGAGCGGGGCCAGGCGGACACCGCCGAGCGCAAGGTCGCGATCTGCGAGCGCGCCTACCGGCTGCTCCGCCAGCGGCTCGACTTCCCGGCGGAAGACATCGTCTTCGACCCCAACGTCCTGGCGGTCGCCACCGGCATCGAGGAGCACGCCGGCTACGCCCGCGCGTTCATCGAGGCGACCCGCGAGATCAAGCGCCGCTGCCCGGGCGCCCGGGTGTCGGGCGGTATCTCCAACCTCTCGTTCGCGTTCCGCGGCAACGACCGCGTGCGGGAGGCGATCCACTCGGCGTTCCTCTATCACGCGATCCAGGCCGGGCTCGACATGGGCATCGTGAACGCCGGCCAGCTTGCCGTCTACGAGGACATCCCGCCCGACCTGCTGGAGCTGGTGGAGGACGTCGTCCTGGACCGCCGGCCGGACGCGACGGAGCGGCTCGTCGAGTACGCGCGCACGCAGAGCGGCGGGGGCACCAGGCGCGAGCGCGACCTGTCCTGGCGGGAGGGCAGCGTCGAGGAGCGCCTGACCTACGCGCTGGTGCACGGCGAGGTCGAGTTCATCGAGGCGGACACGGAGGAGGCGCGGCAGAAGCTGCCGCGGCCGCTGGACGTGATCGAGGGGCCGCTCATGGCCGGGATGCAGGTGGTCGGCGACCTGTTCGGCGCCGGCAAGATGTTCCTGCCCCAGGTCGTCAAGAGCGCCCGGGCGATGAAGCGGGCGGTGGCGTACCTGGAGCCGTTCATGGAGGCCGAGAAGGAGCGCGCCGGGAGCCGCGCTCGGGGCAAGCTCGTGCTCGCCACCGTCAAGGGCGACGTCCACGACATCGGCAAGAACATCGTCGGCGTGGTGCTCGGGTGCAACAACTACGAGGTGATCGACCTGGGCGTGATGGTCCCCGCCGACCGCATCCTGGACGTCGCGACGGCCGAGGGCGCCGACATCGTCGGCCTGTCCGGGCTCATCACCCCCTCGCTCGACGAGATGGTCACGGTGGCGAGGGAGATGGAGCGGCGGGGGATGCGCGTGCCGCTCCTGATCGGCGGCGCCACCACGTCCAAGCAGCACACTGCCGTCCGCATCGCGCCCGCCTATTCGCAGCCGACCATCCACGTGCTGGACGCCTCCCGCGTGGTGGGCGTCGTCTCGGGGCTGCTCGACCCGGACCGGCGCGAGGCGGCCGACCGCGAGAACCGCGAGCTGCAGGAGCGGCTCCGCGAGCAGCACGAGGGGAAGGCGGCGCGCCGGCTGCTGTCGCTCGACGCGGCTCGCGAGAACCGGGCCCGCCTGGCGTTCGACGACCTCGCAGTCCCGCCGTTCACCGGCACCCGGGTGGTCGAGCCTTCGCTGGCGACCCTGCGCGAGCACATCGACTGGACGTTCTTCTTCCACGCCTGGGAGCTGCGCGGCCGGTTCCCCGCGATCCTGGACCACCCCGACATGGGACCTGCCGCGCGCGATCTCTACGCAGCCGCCCTCGCGCTGCTCGAGGAGATCGAGCGGGGTGGGCTCCTGCGGGCCCGGGGCGTGTACGGTTTCTGGCCGGCGCGTTCGGAGGGCGACGACATCGTGCTGGGGGACGGGAGGCGCTTCCACCTCCTGCGGCAGCAGGTGGACCACGGCGACGAGCGCCCCAACCTCGCCCTGTCCGACTTCGTCGCGCCGGCGGGCGACCACGTGGGCGCGTTCGCGGTCACGGCCGGCCTGGGGGTGGACGAGCTGGCCGCTCGCCTGGAGGCGGAGCACGACGACTATCGGGCGATCATGGTCAAGGCGCTCGCCGACCGCCTGGCCGAGGCGTTCGCCGAGCACCTGCACGCGGTCGCCCGGCGCGAGTGGTACGCACGGGAGGAGCGGCTCTCGAACGAGGACCTGATCGCCGAGCGGTATCGCGGCATCCGGCCCGCGTTCGGCTATCCGGCGTGTCCGGACCACTCGGAGAAGCGGACGCTGTTCGACCTCCTGGACCCGGAGCGGCTGGGCATCCGCCTGACGGAGACGTTCGCGATGACACCGGCCTCGTCGGTGTCGGGCATCTACCTGGGCCACCCGGAGGCGCGCTACTTCACGGTGGGCAAGGTCGGGCGGGACCAGGTCGAGGACTACGCACGCCGCAAGTGCGTGCCCGTGGCCGAGGCGCAGCGCTGGCTGCGGCCGAACCTGGGCTACGAGCCGGCGGACTGAGGCGCCGGAGCCCCGGCCGCCGGACCTCTATGCGCTGAGGAGGTCCTCGCCGTTGGCGGGGACGATCTGGTCCCACCGCACGGTCAGCTCGGCCACCTCGCGGTCGGCGTGGCGGACGCGCATCTCGGTCCGGTCGGTCAGGCGCAGGTGGGCGACGCGCGCGCAGTCGTGCAGGAACGGGAAGACCACCGGCCGAACGAGATTGGCCACGTAGTCGAGGACGCCGCTGGGGTCGGCGACGCGGCTCGCACCGGAGCGGTCCTGGAACGCCATCACGAGCACCTCGTCGGTCAGGGCGACGGGAGGAGTCCAGCCGTGGGCCGCCTGGACCAGGGCCGCGAGCATGCGGAGACGGCCGGCGAGGCGGCGCATGGGATCGGCGGGGCCCTCGATCCAGAGGGGAACGTCGCGCAGGGGCTGGAGGAGCGACTGCTCGGGATAGCGGGCGCTGAACCCGAGCTCCGCCACCCCGGCGAACGGCGCCGGCACCTTGATGGTGATCTGGTCGAGCGCTCCGGGCTGTCGCATCTGGCGGCACCTGACCCCTTTGCATCCATTAACGCACGGCGAAGGGCAGTTGCCAACCGGGTCGAGTGCCGAATCGGCGCCGGCGTCGCGCTGGAAAGGGGCGACGGGGCAGGGGGACCCCGCCGCCCGCACTGAAGGGTGTGGAGGCCTTACGGCGTCAGAGGATCGTCCACGACCGCCACCCGGCCGGTCCGCGCCGTGTACCGCGCCTCTCTGATGCCGAGCGCCTGGTGCAGCTGCGCCGACGGGACGGTCATCGGGCCCGGCGCGGGCGCCGCGCCTGGCGCGGGCTGCGGGAACGCCGTCGCCCGCGCGGTGTGGAACGTCACGTTGCCCTCGACCTTGCTCATGACCTGGTGGACGTGGCCGTTCAGCACCGTCACCGCGGCGAAGCGCTTCATCATGCCGAGCGCCTGGGTGGCGTCGTCCGTCGACCAGCCCCACTGCGGGTACATCGCGAACAGGGGCACGTGTGCGAACACCACGATCGGGGTCTCGCTGGACAGGCCGGCCACGTCCTTGCGGATCCAGTCGAGCTGGTCGGCGCCCAGGTGGCCCATTCCCTGCGTCGCGACCGCGTTGACCAGGGACACGAAGTGGACGCCGTTCACGTCGAAGCTGTAGTAGCCGGTGCCGGTCGACTTGCCGCCGAAGATCGCAAGGTACGCCCTGTCGTCGCCGCTCACGGCGTCGTGCTCGCCGGGCACCTGGAACACCGAGTCGGCCTTGATCGTGCCCAGCATCTGCTTGACCGTGTCGAACTGGTCGGCGGTGGACGTGTGCGTCAGGTCGCCCGTGTGCATGACGAACGCCGGCCGCGTCGCCAGCGCGTTCACCTGCTGGATGGCGAGGCCGAACGTGCCGGTGACGTCCTGGTTGGCCGGCCCCCTGAACCCGATGTGGCTGTCGCTCAGCTGCACGAAGTACAGGTCCCGCGTCCGGGGACCGGAGGCGGCAGGCTGGCCCGCGCCCAGCTCGCAGCCGCTGAGCAGTCCTCCCGTCACGGTCCAGACGACGCCAGTGCCGGCCCACGCCATGCACTTCAGGAAGCCGCGGCGATCGATCTCCGGTGTCATTGATTCCCCCCTTGTCAACCTGCCGTGACCACGATCACCCCGCGCATGAAGGGATGGATCGTGCAGAGATACGAGTACGTGCCCGGCTGGGCGAACGTGTGCCTGTACGTGTCGCCGTTCTGCAGGGGCTGGGACACGGTCGCGCCGTTGATCGCCACCGTGTGCGCATCCTCGTCCTGGTTGGTCCACGTGACGGTCGCACCTGCCTTGACTGTGATCGCGGCCGGGCTGAACGCGAAACTGGCGATGTTGACCGTCGTGGTCGCCACCGGGTTCGACGAGTCGACCGGTGAGGGCGCTGCCGCGGACGGCGTCGCGGTCGCGGACGGCGCGCTTGCCGGCGCCGCGGCGGCCGGCGCCGGCCCGCCACCGCACGCCGAGAGCATCAGCGCGGCGCCCACGGCGGCCGCCGCGAGCAGCGAACGACTCGTTGATACTGACACGTACTTCACTACGGCCCCGCGTTACAGGGACGCGGCCGGGCTCAGACTGTGAGCACCTCGACCTGGCCGTCGCGCACACGCACGTGCAGCCAGGGCAGCGCCGCGGGCGGCCGTACCAGCTCGTGCTCGAGCACCGAACCGTCGAGGCCGAAAGCGGTCCGGTGGCAGGGGCACCGCAGGC
>DASQZW010000215.1:0-129527 GCA_035638495.1 Terriglobales bacterium | reverse complement strand
CTGCCGGCGATCCAGCGGGACCTGGGGTTCAGCCAGACGGACCTGACCTGGGTGGTCAACGCCTACGCGATCAGCTACGGAGGCTTCGTCCTCCTCGCCGGACGCCTGGGCGACCTCGCGGGCCGCAAGCGCGTCTTCCTCGTGGGGGTCCTCCTGTTCACCATCGCATCGGCGATCTGCGGCACCGCCCGGACGCCGGAGCTGCTCGTGGCGGCGCGGTTCGCTCAGGGGCTCGGCAGCGCCCTATCGGCGGGCGTGATCATCGCGATCATCGTCACGGGCTTTCCCGAGCCCCGGGAACGAGCGCGGGCGATGAGCGCGTTCGCCTTTACGGTCGCCGGTGGCGGGTCGCTGGGGCTGCTTGCGGGCGGCTTCCTGACCCAGTCGATGAACTGGCACTGGGTCTTCTTCATCAACCTGCCGATCGGGCTGGCCACACTGGTCGCCGGCGCCGCGCTGGTGGCCGACGACGCCGGCGCCGAACTGCGCCGCAGCGTGGACGTCGCCGGGTCGGTCCTGGTGACCGCGGCCGTGATGACGGCCGTCTACGCGATCGTCACGGCCGACGGCAGCGGCTGGACATCCGCCCGCACGCTCGGCCTCGCGGCGGCCTCGGCGGTGCTCATGGGCGCCTTCTTCTGGCTGCAGGCACGCATCGACAACCCGATCCTGCCGCTCCGGATCCTCGGCATCCGGAGCCTGATGGGCGCCAGCGCCGCGCGCGGCCTGCTGGCGACCGGGATGTTCACGACCTTCTTCCTGGGCGCGCTCTACCTGCAGCAGGTGCGGGCGTACTCGGCCCTCGGGACCGGCCTGGCCTTCCTGCCGTTCACCCTGGCGCTGGCCGCGATGTCGCTGGGGATCACGGTCCGGCTCGTGGACCGGTTCGGCTCCCGCCGGGTCCTGCTCGCCGGGCTGCTCTGCATCGCCGGGTCCCTGCTCCTGCAGTCATCGGTCGGGCCGGGGACCGCGTACTTCCCGCGCCTGTTCGTCACCTACGCGCTGTTCGGTCTCGGCGCCGGGGTCTCGCTGATGCCGCTGACCCTCCTGGCCATGGCCGACGTGCCGGTGGCGGACGCCGGCCTGGCGGCGGGCATCACCAACGTGTCGATGCAGGTCTCGGCCGCCCTTGGGCTCGCCGCGCTCGGGAGCGTTGCGGCCGACCATACTCGCTCGCTCCTGGCCGCCGGGACCGCGCCTCCGGCGGCGCTGACGGGCGGCTTTCAGCTCGCATTCACCATCGCCGCTTGCCTGGTCGGCGGCGCGGTGATCGTGGTGCTGGTGGCGCTGCGACCGCCGCGAGCCGTGGCGGTGCCGGAGGCGGAGCACGAGGCGGGGCTCCCGCCCGCCGCGTAGAGGAGGTGTGCAGATGGTCATCACACTCGGACGGGCAATCTCGTGGGGCGTGTCCGGACTCCTGGGCGTCCGGCACGACGAGCTGGTCGCGCATCGCGACCTGGAGCACGCCCACTGGGACCCGGTCACGCGCACGTGGTTCACTCACGAGGGGTTGGTCGTTCCCGACGAGCGCGGGCAGCACGCCCGGCTTCCCCTGGGTGCCGCCGCCGCAGCGGAGCAGGATCCGCGCGGCGCCGGAACCCGGTTGGGCGGCTGAGTCCAGCAGCGTCGCGAGCAGGCACCGGTCTTCCACACACCTTTCCGAAACCGGGTTGGCCGTGGCATGGCCCCTTGGTAGCGTCGGGTTTGCCAGCAACTCGCCGCCGAGGGCGCCCCGCGGGCGATCGTTCGGACAGGCGCCGGCGAAGTTGAGACGGGGCTGCTGGACTTCATCCGAAGGGAGCACGCGATGCCCGAGAAGAAAAACCTGATCGTCTACGCTGCCGCGTACGAGACCGTCGATGCCGCGGTGGCCGACCTGAACACCATCCAGCAGATGCACAAGGATCAGCTGGTCGGCCAGTACGACGCCGCGGTGATCGATCGGGAGAACGGCAAGCCCCACGTGGTCAAGCGGATGGACCGCCCGTACGTGCGTGTCATCCCGGAGTGGTTCGGGGGCGGGGCCCTGCCCCGCAAGGAGCTCTACGAGGCGGCTGAGCAGCTCACGGCCAACCAGGCCGGGCTCATCGCGGTTGGGGAGCCGACCATCGAGAAGGGACTCGACAAGGCGTTCACCGGTGCGGCGAAAGTGGTGAAGCGTGAGGTGGATGCCACGACCGACGAGATCACCAGCGAACTGCAGGAGGCGCTCAAGGGGCAGACGTGAGCTCCGGCAGGCCCGGGAAGGTCGACATGCATCTCGAGGTCGACGTTCCCGGGCCTGTGTCCTGAGGTCGAGCGATCCTACGCCGACCTTTGTGCGGCCACCGGCCGCACCGTCCGCCGTGAGCTGGCCAGCACCGAGGGGGCCGCGATCGCGAGGCCGGCTGCCCAGATCAGGATCCACGCCGCAAGCGTCTGCCAGCCGAAGCCGCGCACGCCGTCGGCGGGCGTCGGTGCGAGCGGGAAGCCGTGCGGATAGATCCAGAACAGCTCGTACAGGTCGGCGCCGGCGCCGAGCAGCCAGAAGCCCGCGAGGCCCCACCAGGCCCAGGCCTCCCCGCGGCGCAGGGCACAGTGGGCCACCAGCACCGTCAGACCGAGGCCAGCCAGCCCCAGAATGGCAGCGCCGTACATGTGGCCCCGCGTGTGCGCGTCGACCAGGCCCAGCACCCCGTCGCGGAAGCCGGCGCTGTGCCCCGTGGACGCCATCTGGAGGACCAGCAGGGGATCCTCCTGCGCCGCAAGGAACGCGCCGATGGTGACGAGCCAGGCGGCCGCCCACAGCGGACGTCCGCGCCGGAACCCGACCACTGCGACGGCGGCGGCCACCAGCGCCCAGACGACTGCCCAGACCGCGATGATCGTCGGCATGACTCTCTCTCCTCCGTTGTGAATCCGCCTAACTGGACGCGAGCGCCGCGCGGACCGAGGGCTGCCTCCTCAGCAAAGCGCTGATGAGCAGCCAGACGATCCAGGCCGTGGTCAGGCCGAAGAACGCGTACTGTGGCAGCGTGTTGGCGGACGTGAAGCCCCGGGTTCCGGTCAACCAGCTCACTACGAGCCAGACCAGGCCGGACAGCCCCATCAGGTAGCCGATCGGCCGGGTGACTCTCGCCGTGACAACGATCGTGGCGGCGAACAGCACGAGCGTGAGGCCCCACAGGAAGTCCTGATAGCTGGTGACCCCCCACTCCACCCACCTGACGGCCAGGACACTGGCGTAGCTCGTCGCCCTTTCCGCCGCCGGTGCGCTCGCCCAGGCGTCCACCGCCTGCTTGAGGGCGACCCCATCCACGGCATACAGGACGCCCGCGAGAACGAGAGTCACCCCGGCCGAGACGGCACCGAAGAAGGCGAGCCAGCGTACTGGCCCTTCAGCGATGTCGAGCGCGAAGAACAGGACCAGCAGTCCGCCGAAGTAGAGCGCCGTGCCGACGAACTCCCCGAGGTGTACGGCGGCCCAATCGCCACTGGCGGCGTAGTTGGCGAAGGTGGCTTCGAACGTCGCCCCGCCGCCCGGGTGGAGAACGTTGGTGACACCCAGTAGGACCCAACCGACGACCAGCAGCGTCGCCGATGCACGAAGCAGCCTGCCGTCAGCTGTCGGGTTGGTTCGAGTCCCCGAGGTCCGAGTCCGGCTTGCGATGGACATCTCATCTCCTCCTCGAGTCACATCGTTGACGAGGACGAAACCGTCGGCGTCTGGCCCACGCGCGAGCTCGCTTCGACCGGCTCCTTCATCCGCCAGGCGACGACGAGCAGCCAGATGGTCCAGATCGCGCTGCAGAGGATGGCGATCTCAAAAAGGATTCCTCGTATGGAGGAGCCCAGGCCCTCGGTTCCGGCGGCCCAGCTCATACCGATGAGCACGAGGCCGGACAGTCCCATCAGGTAGCCGATCGGCCGGCTGATTCTGGCTGTCGACACGATCGCGGAGCCGAACAGCACCAGAGCGACGCCGGACGTGAACTCCTGGTAGCTTCTCGTCCCGGTCTCCAGCCATCGGATGGCTTCCGCGCTCGCGAACCGCGTCGCCTGCTCGGCCGCCGGTGCGTTCGCCCACGCGTCCACCGCCTGCTTGAGGGCAACCCCATCGAGGGCATAGACGACCGCCGCGAGCGCCGCCGCGAGCGCTGCCGAGATGGCAGCGAAGAATCCCAGCCAGCGCGGCACGCTCTGCGAGAGGTTGAGCGCGAAGCAGAGGACGAGCAGGCCCGCCGTCGTGATCGCCACCCCGAGGAACTGGCCGAGGTGGATCGCGGCCCAGCTCGAGCTCGTGGCGTACGCGGCGAACTGGGCCTGGTCGGTTGGTGTGGGACTTCCCGGATGCGGGAACTGCAGCACCTCGTAGACCACGAGACCGATGAGCAGCAGCATCCCCGACAGACGAAGCGAGTTGCGGTCAGCCATTTCGTGCACCTCCTGTGGAGGCACGCTAGGCGGAGGCCGCGCCGACCACATCCGTGACAACCCGTAGGGGTCCCCGTATTTCGCGATAGGGTGTCCTCATGGTCGCGGCAGCGCAGGGCGCGAGCATCGCCCAGCGCCTCGATCGGCTGCCCCTGACGTGGACCCTGTGGCGGCTCGCCCTCGTGACGCAGGCCGGGTGGGGCCTGGTGGTCGCCACCGACGCCATCGCGGCCCGGATCTACCCCTTCATCTGGGGCCCGGAGCACGCGTTCGACACCGCGCAGTTCTCGCTGCTGCTCGTGATCTCCACCGGCGTCGGGATCGTCGCCGGCGAGTATCTCTTCGGCCCGCTCGCGGATCGGTTCGGGCGCAAGCCCATGCTGCTCGCCGCGGCCGCGACGTGCGGCCTGGGCACGCTGCCGGCCGCGTTCACGAGCAGCTTCGCTCTGCTCACGGTGTCGCTGGGGCTCGGCGCGGTGGGCATCGGCGGCGTGCTCGCCACCAACACGGTCTACCTGGCCGAGGTCGCGCCGAGCGAGGTCCGAGGCCGCATAGCCCAGACATCCCAGGCGTTCGCGGTCTTCCTGCTGGCCGTGCTGGCGAGCCTGCCCGCGATCTTCCTGATACCCGGGCACTATCAGGTCTACGTCGCCCTGATGGCCGCCGGTCCGCTCCTCGTGCTGGTTCCGCTCGTCGCCTTCGTCCTTCCGGAGTCGCCGCGCTGGCTGGAGGCGCACGGCCGGCGGGAGAAGGCGGACGAGGTGGTCTCGAGGCTCGAGCGCGAATCGGAGGTCCGGGCGGGCAGCCTGCCGCCGCCGCAGGTCGGGGACGTGGCGCCGCAGGCCCGAGCCACCGTTCGCGACCTCTTCGGGCGCGAGTACCGCGGCCGCACCCTGCTCCTGCTCGTCTGCTGGCTGCTGGGCTACAGCGGCCTCATCTACGGAACGATCGGCTTCCAGAACCTGTACCTGGCGCTCGTCGGGTTCCCCGCCCGGTCCATCTTCATCGCAGGCCTGATCGCGAGCGTCCTGGGCGGTGCTGCCGGCCTGGTGTTCGCGGGCCGCCTGAACGAGCGGTTCGAGCGCCGGTTCCTGATTCTCGCCGGAGCCGTCCTCGCCTCCGCCGGCCTGTGCCTGGTCCTCGGCACTGGCGCGGCCTGGCACAGCGTGCTGATCCTCACCCTCGCCGGGATCGTCGCGAGCGCCGGCATCTACCTCTGGCTGTTCAACATGTACACGTACACCGCCGTCGCCTATCCGACGCGCATTCGGTCGGTCGGCACCGGCTGGACCGACGGCTTCGGACACGTCGGCTCCATGGTCTCGCCGCTCATCCTCGGCGCGCTCTTCGCCGCGACCGCGAGCGCCGGGTACATCGGCTTCTTCGCCTACGTGATCGTCCCGGGCGCCCTGCTGCCGGCCCTGCTGCTGGCGCGCTTCGGCATCGACCAGCGGGCCGCGCCGCTCGAGGCGGTCACGGGCGCGTGACCTCGCGTCAGATTGCGGCGAGGACCGCCAGGGCGACGGCGGGCAACCTGCCGGCGGAGCTGACGAGCTTCGTCGGCCGGCGCCACGAGTTGGCTGAGATCAAGCGGCTGCTGACCACGACCAGGCTCCTGACCCTGACGGGGAGTGGGGGCGCGGGGAAGACGAGGCTGGCGCTTCGCGTCGCCGGCGACCTGTCGCGCAGCCTGGCGGACGGCGCGTGGCTGGTCGCCCTGGCGCCGATCGACGATCCGCTCCTGATCACGCAGGCGGTGTTCAGCGCCCTGGGCGTGCCCGACGTGTCCTCGCGGTGGTCGCTCTCGGCGCTGAGCGACTCACTGCGGGAGAGGCGCCTGCTCCTCGTGCTCGACAACTGCGAGCACCTGCTCGACAGCGCCGCCGGTCTCGCGGGGACCCTGCTGCGATCCTGTCCCGAGCTGCGCATCCTCGCGACGAGCCGCCAGGCCCTCGGCATGCCGGGAGAGGTGCGACACCGCGTCCTGCCGCTGTCCCTGCCGGAGGCGGTCGGGTCGTCGAGCCCGGGGCAGATCGCCGGCTCCGACGCGGTCGCGCTGTTCGTGGAGCGCGCCGCGGCGGTGCAGCCCGGCTTCTGCATGGACGAGTCCAACGCCGCCTCGGTGCTCCAGATCTGCGCGCGCCTCGAGGGGATGCCCCTTGCGCTGGAGCTCGCCGCGGTGCGCCTCGAGGGGCTCTCCGTGGATCAGCTGCTGGCCGGACTGGATCGCGAGCTGCTGGCGCCGGACGCGGTGCTGCGCGGTGCGGAGGCCAGGCAGCGAACGATGGAGGCCACGCTCGACTGGAGCCACTCGCTGCTGAGCGAGCGCCAGCGCCGCACGTGGGCGCGGCTGGCCGTCTTCGCCGGCGGCTTCGGCGCCGAGGCTGCCGAGGCCGTCTGCTCGGACCCGGAGTCGCCGCCCGAGAACGTCCCGGGCGTGCTGGCCGCCCTCGTCGAGAGCTCGATCCTCCGCCGCGACCACGCCATCCAGCCGCCGCGCTACTCGATGCTGGAGACCGTCCGCGAGTTCGGCCGGCGCAAGCTGCGAGAGCTGGGCGAGGAGCTCGAGGTCCAGACGCGCCACCGCGACTGGGTGGTCGGCCTGGCGCACGCCACGTCCACGTTCGACGACACGAACCCGCAGACCTTCGACGCGGTCCACCGCGAGCGCGACAACCTCTGGAGCGCGCTGGAGCACTGCCGCCGCGGGCCGGGCGATGCCGCTGCCGGCGTCGACATCGTCGCGTCGCTCATCAACTACTGGATGGCCCGCGGCCCCCTCCGGGACGTCCGGCGCTATCTCGAGTCGCTGCTGCCGCTGACGGAGCCCGACAGCCGCGTGCGGGCGCGAGCCCTGGTCAGCGCTGCGCTCTTCTCGAGCGCGCTGGACGATGCCGCGACCGGAGAGGCCCATGGAGCGGAGGCGCTGCGCATCGCCGGCGTGCTGGGGAGCGCCGACGTCGCATCCTGGGCGGCGGGCGCGCTGCTCTTCACGGCCTTCGTCCAGGGGAAGCGAGAAGGCGTGAGCGAGCTGTGCCGGTCGATGCTCGAGACCGGCGGCGAGACCGGGACGGGCGTGGTCGCGAGGTACTACACGTGCCAGCACTGGCTCGAGGAGGACCGGGTCGACGAGGTGATCGACATGGGCGAGGCCGCGGTCGCGATCTGCGAGAGGGTGGGCGACCTCTACTCGCGCGGCATGATCCTCAACACGCTGGCGGAGGCCCGGCGCCGCCGCGGCGAACCGGCGGCGGCCGAACTGCTGGCCCGTGACGGCGTCGTCTGCAAGCACGCGCTCGGCGATCGCCGGGGAGTCGCCGCGCTCATCGAGACCCTGGCGTGGATCGCCGCCGACGCCCGCGACGATGCCCGTGCCGGCACGCTGCTCGGCTGTGCCCAGAGTCTGCGCGACTCGATCGCGATCCCGCTCCTGACCCCGTACGTGCCGCATCACCGCGCCTGCGAGGACGGCCTGCGGCGCCGGTTGGGCGAGGCGCAGTTTCGCAGAGCCCACCAGCAAGGCGTGGCGATGTCCGCCGGGGAGGCGGTCGACTACGTCCTCGGCGAGGCGGACCCGAAGCCGGCCCCGGCGGCAGCCACGACCCCCACGGTCCTCAGCCGCCGCGAGCTGGAGATCGCTCGCCTGGTCGCCGAGGGGCTCACCAACCGCGAGATCGCGGCCCGGCTCTTCATCTCCAGCCGCACGGTCGAGACGCACGTCACCAACATGCTCAACAAGCTCGGGATCAGCTCGCGCATCCAGCTCGCCCGCTGGGTCGAATAGGCCGAAATACGTGACGACCTACGGGATTGCCCCGATGTCGCCCGGCGGGGCGGCCCGATAGCCTGCGGTCGATGACCCCACCCACGCTCTTCCTCGCAGAACAGCGGCTGCCCCGGATCACGGACTCGGAGCTGACCCTCATGCAGGCGGCGCTGATCGACGCGTCCCTGCGGTTGACCGCTCGGGGCGAGCTCGTGCGCTACCTGGGGTCGACGTACTTGCCGGGACCAGAGCGTCTGCTGAGCCGCTTCGAGGCCGCCAGCGCCGAGATCGTGCGGATCGTGTGCGAGAGCTCGCAGGTTGCGCTGACGTCGCTCGAGGCCGCCGTCGACCTGCCGGTGCCCGACTGATCCCCGCGGCGGGGAAAGATACGTGGTGGTCTACGTGTTTCTCCCGATTCCCGGACGCGGGGTCATCCATACGCTGCCCTCATGGTCACAGATGTTTCCGTAACCGCAGAGAGGCGAGGGTCACTGCGAGGTCGAGCCGCCGCCGCGGCGGGGACCGCGCGGGTGACCCTCCGGTCCAATGCGCCGGCGATGCAGGTCGCGCGCTTCGCGGGCCACTACGTCCAGATGAGCATCGCGATGTACGTGGGCATGTTGCTGCCGCTGGGCCTGCTCCTGTCGGCGTTCGGGCTCGGCCCGCTCTTGCGGTCGCCCGAGGCGCTGGCACTGCTGATGACCTCGGAGATGGTCATCGGGATGGCCGCCTGGATGGCCATTCGCCGGCACCCCTGGCAGCACACGGTGGAGATGTCGGCCGGCATGGCCGCTTCCACGGTCGTTGCGGCCACCGCCTCGCTGGCGGGCCTGCTTCCGCACACGGCGGCGAGCTCGACGCCGGTGGGCATGCTGATGTGGGTCGGGATGCTGGCTGCGATGCTTTTCCGCTGGCGCGACTACGCGCATTACGGCCACTGCCACGAAGCTCGCGAGCGGGCGGTGGCGTGAGGACGCTCCTTCGGCGGAGGCTCAGCGCGGGCCTCCGCCGATCACGTTCTGGGGGAGGTGCAACCCTGGAGTGGGCGTGACGTCGCCGTCGGACTAGGTACGTCGAGCGTCCGCTGAAGGGCTCAGGTGCCGGCGAAACCAGCCGGCCGGCCGGACAGCAGGTCACACATCGTCTCGACCAGCGTGGCGGGGGTGGTCTGGGACTTGATCAGGTAGGCCAGCGCCCCCAACTCGGCGCCGCGCCGGATCAGCTCCGGGTCGCTGTAGTTGCTGAGCACGATCACGGGCACCCGCGCGCCGCGCACGTCGCGGCGAAGCCGCTCCAGCAGCTCGAGTCCGTCGAAGCCGGGCAGCCGGAGGTCGAGCAGCGCGACCTGCGGCGGTCGGTCCAGCGCCTCCGCGAGTCCGCTCGGCCCGTCCGTCGTGATCCTGACGCAGTGGCCGTCGACGGTGAGCCGGATCCGGTACATCTCTGCCAGGGCGGCGTCGTCCTCGACCAGGAGCACGTCCAGGCGCGCCCCACGGGCGCCGTCCCCGCTCGCACTTGCCTCCCCGTCGGAGTCACCCGCGCGACCGACCGCCGCAGCTCTCATGCTCCACGCTGCTTCTATCAGGCGGCCGGCAAAAGAAGCTGCAATTTCGGCACGACTACCGGGTCGATCGTGGTCGTCAGGAGGACCCCGGCAGGTCCCACGCGCTACACGGTCGCTCTATGGGCGGCGGTCCGGTTGCCTCGACCGCGACCGCGACACTATCCTCCTCCACCGTGGACAGGGGGGGCATCGGACGCGCCGCTGCGGGCTGCGCCCTCGTGGTGATGGGGGTGCTGCTCGTCGCATGCGTTCAGCCGGCGGCGCCGAGCAGCACGCGGTCGGGCGCGAAACCTGCGCCGACGCCGACACCGACTGCTGCCGAGATCCTACTGAAGCCGGCCTCGTCGACGATGAAGGACATGCACTTCACCGCGACGGTGCACGCGATCACAGACACCCAGACGCTGACGCTGACAGGTCTGGGCGACATGGTCGTGAAGCCGTACAGCGCGTTTCACTTCCGGGTCCAGGGGATGGCGAACGGCACGTCCGTGAGCGAGGAGGTCATCACCAGGAACGGGACTGACTACGTGCGTCAGGGCTCGAAGTTCAACGCCTCCCCGTCGACGCAGACCTCGGACGTCAACACGTGGCAGACGGCGACGGCGGCGGTGCTGGTCGGGGAGGAAGCGCTGCCGGCGGGCAGGGCCTGGCACGTGAAGGCCAGAGCAAAGCCGGGCAATCCGTTCGAAGCTTGGATACGCGTGAGCGACGGCTACCTGCTCCGGTACCTCGCGAGCTCGAACACGGGGAGGACCAGCTTCGACTACACGATGGTGGCCTTCAACACCGGCGTGGCCATCGACGTGCCTCCCCCCAGCCAGGTCGGGTGACCGCCTGCGCCGGGCCGGCGACGCGCCTGACCGCAACCGACACACCCCGTCCTGCATCTCATAGGAGTGATCGCGAAGATGCCCCGCTTCCTGCTCCGTCTCCGGCCGGTCGCTCTGGCGGTGACCCTCGCTCTCCTGCTGCCAGGCACGGCCAGCGCGTCCGGTGACGCGAAGCCGGCCCCGCCCACCGGAGGCCACGACGTCACGAAGCCGTGGATCACCTCGCAGGTGTCGGACCAGGTGGCGGCGGCCAGCGTCGGGCCGCAGCAGCCCCGCGGCAGCGTGATCCCCCTTCGGCCGAAGACGCGCGCGGCCACGGCCGGTTCGGCGGCCCCCGCCAGCCCCGTGCTCAACCGCGAGGTCATGGGCTTCGCGAGCGCCACCAGCCTCGACGACGCGAACGTCGGCTTCCGGACGTGGAACTTCGGGCTCCTGTCCGACGTCGCGTACTTCGGCATCCACGTCAACACCGACGGCTCGCTGGTGAACGATTCGGGCCTGCAGGTCTGGCAGTCGGCCACGGCGAGCAACCTGATCAACGCCGCGCACGCGGCGGGAGCCCGGGTCCTCCTCACGCTGATGTTCCTGCCCACTGCGGCCAACAACGCCACGACGTGCCAGGCCCTCGCAGACGCGTCGACCACGACCACCATCAACCAGGTCATGCCGCTGGTCCAGGGGATCGCGGACGGGATCGACATCGACTACGAGGCGAGCAACACGCAGTGCCCGGACGGCCAGTCGCTGCGGGCCAAGCTGCCCGCGTTCGTCCAGAAGGTCAGGAGCAAGAACCTCGGCCACCTGGTCGTGGACACGTTCGCGAGCTCGGCCGAGGACACCGGGGGGTTCTTCGACGTCCCGACGCTGGCCGGCACTGTCGACGCCCTCTTCGTGATGGCGTACGGACTGGAGACGAGCAACGGCCCGTGCGCCCTCTGCATGGGGCCCACGTCGCCGTTCGACGGCGCGGCTCCGAACTACACCTGGAACGTCACCCGCGCCGCCAACGACTACGCGCCGTGGGCGAGCAAGACGATCATGGGCCTCCCGTACTACGGCGTCGCCGGGTGCGTCAACGGACCCAACCCGCCGGCCAACGCGCCGGTGCTCAGCCCTGGGGCCCAGTACGCGGGGGTGCCTTACACGACATTCAGCACACTGCCGTCCGATCCGTCGGTGAGCTCGTTCCAGGCGCATCGGGACGCGCTCGACCCCGGCGGCCAGGAGCGGTGGGCCTCCTACTTCAACAGCTCGCTGAACTGCTGGCGCGAGGCCTACTGGGACGATCAGCTCTCGCTGGTCCGCAAGTACGACCTGGTCAACCAGCGCGGCTTCCAGGGCGCCGGGATCTTCACCCTCGACTTCGGCGGCGGCTCGCCCGAGCTGTGGAACGCCCTGGCGCTGGAGTTCGGGTCCGCTCCGACCGTCCAGTCACTCGGCGCCATCGCCGCGACGGCCCCGGCCGTGGCCTCGTGGGGGACGAACCGCCTGGACGTATTCGTCGTGGGCCTGGACAGCGCGCTCTGGCACGACGCCTGGGACGGAACGTCGTGGAGCGGCTGGCAGAGCCTGGGCGGCCTCGTCACGTCCGCTCCGGCCGCTGTGTCCTGGGGCCCGAACCGGATCGACGTGTTCGTGCGCGGCGGCACCGACAGCTCTCTGTGGCACCTGGCCTGGAACGGCAGCGGCTGGGCCTGGGAGGGGCTGGGCGGATACCTCACCTCCGCGCCGGCGGTGTCGTCGTGGGCCGCGAACCGGCTCGACGTGTTCGTCCGGGCCTCGGACAACGCGCTCTGGCACAAGGCGTGGGACGGCAGCGCCTGGGGGGGCTGGCAGGGGCTGGGCGGCCTGCTGTCGTCGGCGCCGGGCGCGGTGTCGCCGGGCCCCAACCGGGCCGACGTCTTCGTGCGTGCCAACGACAACTCGCTCTGGCACCTGACGTGGAACGGCAGCACCGGGACCTGGGAGGGGCTGGGCGGGATCCTCGTGGACTCGCCGGCAGCGGCGTCGACCGGGTCGGGCCTGATCGACGTGCTGGTGCCCGGGATCGAGGGGCTCTGGCGGCGGTCCTGGAACGGGTCGGCGTGGGGCGACTACACGTCGGTCGGACCCATCACGGTGTGGCACTTCGGCCCTGCCGCGGTGTCGCAGGCCGGCTCGGGTCACCTCGACGTCTTCGCCGCCGGGCCGGATGACGCGGTGTGGCACTTCGTGATCTGATCGGGCGACGCCGGTCAGGTCGGGTGCGTCATTGTCGCGTCAACTTGTCCCGTCAGATCGGGACAGCTGCCCATGCGGTCCGCGGTGCCGGTGCTCTAGGATTGCGGCACTTGGCGCTCTGCCGGGATGGCAAAACGGGAGGCAGAGGGGAAGGAGGAGCGATGTCGAACGGATTCTTTCGGCGACTGCTGGTTGCCGGTGCCGCCGTCCTTGCCACGGGCCTGGCCTCGGTGCCGGCCCGAGCGGCGTCACCGCCGTCACCGCCTTCGCTGGGTCACGGGCCCTGGAAGCCCACCGCAGCCTCGGTGCACCTGATGCGGCCCGCCGGCTCGACGGCCGGGCCCTCGGCGGGCGCGCCGTCGGGGCAGCGGGTCATGCCCGACGCGCCGGCCGGCAACGGCCAGCTCACGTACCACTTCGGTCCCATCCAGGACTCTCCGAAGCTGTTCGTGGACTTCTGGGGCTCGGACTTCAACGCGGACACCGACGCCGCCGGCTTCACCGGGTCCCAGGGCGCGAACTACCTCACGGCCTTCCTCAACGAGATCGCCGGCAGCGCGTGGCTCAGCAGCCCGATGCAGTACTGCGAGGCGGACAGAGTCGCGATGCCGCCCAACGCGACGATCACCAGCTGCGGAGGCAACACCCACGCGGGTGTGCCGGTCGTACCGGTCCAGACCTGGAACGACGGCAACGCGGTGGCGATCACGCATCCCAACCTCACGCAAATCGATGCCGAGGCCGACGCTGCCCGCACGCACTTTCTCATCCCGGCGGGTGACTTCAACTCTACGGTCATCGTCGTTTCGCCGCCCGGAAAGTCGACGTTCAGTGACCCCTCCATCGGTCCCGGCTCGTTCTGCGCCTTCCACTTTTTCACCACGACCACGGTCTTCGCGTATCAGCCCTGGTCGCCTGACGCCGGCACGGGGTGCCACACGAACGAGGTGAACGCCACCAACGACACGTTCGGGCACGGCCACTTCGACGGCCTGTCGATCTCGAGCGGCCATGAGGTTGCGGAAGTGATCACGGATCCTCTTCCCGGCGTCCTGGACCAGGTCGGCAACACAACCTTCGGCTGGATCGATGCCGCCGGGTTCGAAAACGGTGACAAGTGCTCGCGCCTGCACATCTGGCCTGAGCGCGATATCACGTTCGCCACCGACTTCTTCGCCGTGCAGCCGCTCTACAGCGACGAGGGGGCGACCTGCGCCCTGGAGGAGGTCGGCGGCCTGACCAATGCGCACGCCGCGATCGCGGCGCAGGACGCCGCTCACCGCGACGTCTTCGTCCGGGCCCTGGACAACTCGCTGTGGACGCGCAGCTCGGCGGGCGGTCCCTGGTCCGCCTGGACCGCCCTGGGCGGAGTCCTCCTGGCCGGCCCGGCCGCCGTGTCAAGAGGCTCCGGCTTCCTGGACGTCTTCGTGCGCGGCGGGGACTCGGCCCTGTGGCACCGACCGTGGAACTCCACGACGGGGTGGGGCGCCTGGGAGTCGCTCGGCGGCCTCATCTACTCGACTCCCGCCGCGGCCTCCTGGGCCTCGAACCGGCTCGACGTCGTGGCGGTCGGCCACGACGGAGGGCTCTGGCACCGTGCGTGGGACGGCACGTCGTGGCAGGCCTGGGAGCCGCTGGGCGGCGTGGTCACCGCCGATCCCAGCGCCGTCTCCTTCACGACCAACCGCGTCGACGTGTTCGTCCGCGGCGGCGACTTCGCCCTGTGGCACCGGTCCTTCAACGGCACGTCCTGGGCCGCCTGGGAGCCGTTGGGCGGCCTCCTCGGCAGCGGCACCTCCGCGGCATCCACGGGGACGAACCTGCTCCAGGTGTTCGTCCTCGCAACCGACGGCTCGATCTGGCGCGACAACTTCGACGGGTCGACCTGGTCCTGGAGCGGGCTCGGGGGCACCTGGCCGATGGACCCGGCCGCGATCTCCCCGCCCGCGGCCTCGGGGACCCGTTTCATCGAGTTCTTCAACCCCGGCTCCAACGGGTCGACCGAGCGTCTGGTGCTCGGCCAGTAGGAGCTTGCTTCGGGAGCCCGGCCACCCCCGGGTGGGTGGCCGGGCCGCCCGTCGTCACGCGTCCCACCAGAGCGCCACCAGATCGGGGTCGTTCGAGGCCCAGGTCGCCGGGTTCGTCCGGTCCGCACCTCGCTCGACCAGAGCCGCCGCGACTTCCGGATATCGCTCCGGCGCCAGACAGAGGCGAATCCGCGTCAGCCTGACGAGGCTCTCGAAGCTGCTCATCACGGCCGCCGCCGCGGGGCGCCGGTAGACCTGCACCTGCGGCTCGATCCCCAGTGCGCGAATCGCGGCCGCTGCGTCCTCCCAGGTCGGGCGATCCGGCCGATCGATGCCGTGGAAGAGGCGCCACAGCGGGTTGAGGCCGCTGAGCGGGTGACGCGCGGTCAACTCCACCACCACGCGCCGGCGGGCGTGCGCGTCGAGGGCCCTGACGAACGGGCCGATGTCCGGCACGTTGTAGAGCACGTGGCCGCAGACGACGACATCGGCGCTGGGGACCTGTGCCGCGACGTCGGGCCAGCGGCCGACGATCGCCGTGGTCTCGAGGCCGGACCTGGTCGCGCGTGACCGCAGCTCACCGAGCAGCGCCGGATTCTCGTCGACGGCGATCAGGGTGCCTGCAGCTCTCAGGGGCAGTGAGGCGGCGCCGGCGCCGGCGCCGACGTCGAGGACGGTGCCCCCCGCGGGCAGCGCCTCCGCCGCCCGCTCGAGGGCGACGCCCGACGGCCGGTCGACCTGCACGTCCGCCCGCCGGGCGAACAGCTCCTTCGGGAGGAGCCACGGCGACTCGGGAGCCGCCCGCAGGATGTGCTCGGGGATCGCCCAGGCCGCCAGCGCCGTACTCCAGCTGCTGAGGGGATCGACGGTCGCCACGTCCCGAATTGGAACACGACGGCCTGACGGCCAGGCAGATCACAGGAGGTTCGCTGAATCGAGCAGTTCCTCGCGCGCCCCTTCGACGGGCCCTCGAGACCGGATCACCTCGATCGCTGACCGCGCAGGAATCGCGGAAGGCGGTGCTGCAGGCCGGCAGTCTGCAATTGCACCTGCGCATTTGACAGGTCTGGTGGTCATCTCGATGATCGCAATCGGTGCCGACCGAACGTGAAGCGTATGCGGGCGATGTTGCGATCATCGGGCGAGGTCCCGAACTCACCGCAGCCGCCACGTTCCTGCAGGGACCGGGCTCCGGCCTCCGCGCGCTCCTGTTCGAGGGGGAGGCCGGGATCGGCAAGACGACCCTGTGGCTCGAAACGATCGGCCGCGCCAGCGCGCTGGGCATTCGAGCCCTTCCCTGCCGTCCTGCGCAGATGGAGACCGGGCTTGCGCTGTCCGCGATCGCCGACCTGGTCGACACCGCCCCGGCGGATGCGGTCGCATCGTTGCCCGATCCCCAGCGACATGCGCTGGAGATCACCCTGCTGCGCGAGGATCCGGGGCCGTCACAGCTCGAGCCACGAGCCGTGTCCACGGCCTTCCGCTCGCTGCTCGCGGCGCTGACCGAGACCGGCCCGGTGCTGGTGGCCATCGACGACGTCCAGTGGCTCGATCCGGCGTCGGCGAACGCGATCAGGTACGCCCTGCGGAGGCTCGCCGGCACCTCCCTTCGGTGTCTGTTCACGCGCCGGGTCACTGAGCCCGACCCGGTCCATGTCGAGGCGATCGCGCCCCACGAGGCCGTGATCCAGGTGCGCGTCGGTCCTCTGACGCTGGCGTCGCTGCACCAGCTCCTGAGGGACCGCCTGCAGCACCAGTTCTCCCGGCCGGCGCTCGCACGAATCCACCAGATGTGCGCCGGCAACCCGCTTCACGCGCTCGAGGTTGCCCGCGCGATGTCACTGGGAACTCGCAGGCCCCTGCAGGGGACGGCGGCCCCCGACGACCTGCGTCAGCTGATCACGAGCCGGGTTGGACGCCTGCCGCCTGACACCCGAGACGCGCTGCTGGCATGCGCTGCCCTGTCCCGTCCCACCACGATGCAGGTCGACGAGTGCGCGCTGCTCCCCGCCGAAGTCGACGAGCTGGTCAGGATCGATGACAGCGGTCTCGTCCGGTTCCAGCACCCGCTCTATGCGTCCGCGATCTACGAGTCGGCGCCGCGAAGCCAGCGCCGCTCGACGCACCTGCGTCTGGCCCAGCTGGTGACCGATATCGAGGAACGAGCACGTCACCTGGCACTGGCTGCCGCCGGCCCCGACGGCGAGATCGCCGGCGCGCTCGAGCAGGCCGCCGCCCACGCTCGTGCGCGCGGCGCCTGGGAGTCGGCCGGGGACCTGCTGGAGCTCGCGGCCCGACTGACGCCGATCGACCTGGCCTCCGACGGAACGCGCCGTACCCTCGCTGCCGCGGAGCATCACGTCCACGCCGGCGACCGGCCCCGAGCGCGCACGCTCCTCGAGGCGTTGCTGGCCGAGCCGCTCACCCCATCGGCGCGCGGGCGGGCGCTGTACCTGCTCGGAGAAGTCGCGTGCGCGGACGAGCACTACCTCGAGGCAAGACGGCTGTTCGTCACGGCCCTCGAGCTCGCCGACGATCCGCGATCCGCCCATGCATGCGAGATGGGCCTCTCATTCGTGGACTCGAACCTGTCGGACTTCCCGGCGGCAGCGGTGCACACGTACCGGGCGCTCGAGTACGCCGAGGCGTCCGGTGACGGACCCATCATCGCCGAGGCACTGTCCGCCTGCCTGGCCCTGGACTTCCTCTGCGGCAGGGGGTTCGACTCCGCGAAGGTGGAGCGGTCACTGGCGCTCGAGGACACCAACCGTGCGGTCGCGCCGTGGCGCCGCCCGAGCGGGTCCGTGGGGCAGGTGATGCTCTGGCTCGGGCGGCACGCCGAAGCCCGCGAGCGTCTGCTCAGGGTGTGCACGGACGCGCGACAGCGCGGAGACGAGAGCGACCAGGCGTACACACTCGTCTGGCTCAGCTGGCTGGAGACGCGCGGCGGCGACTTTGCGGCCGCCGAGCGTTTCGCCCGGGAGGGGGTCGAAGAGGCGGCCCTGTCCGGAAACCAGTCGACACAGGGCTTTCTGCGCGCTCAGCAGGCCTATATCCATGCCCATCGGGGCGAGATCGAGCAGACGCGGCAAGCCTGTGCCGATGCGGAGTCGGCCGCGGAGCACTTCGGCAATCGCCTGCCCGCGATCTGGGTCGCCGCGTCACGCGCCCTGCTGGAGCTCTCGCTGGGCAACCCGGCAGCCGCCTGGCAGGCCTGCGAGCCGCTGACCACGCTTCTCGAGCAGTACGGCATCGGTGAACCGGTGACGGTGTTCTTCCTCCCGGACGCGGTCGAATCCCTCATCTTCAGAGGCGAACTGCAACGCGCCCACGACCTGATCGACGCGCTCGAGCGGCGCGGCCGGGAGCTCGATCGAGCATCGGCATTGGCCACCGGCGCGCGCTGCCGCGGCCTGCTGCTCGCGACACGGGGTGACGTCGACGGCGCGAGGAGCGCTTTCGAGCAGGCGCTGGTCGAACACGCGCGAGTCCCGATGCCCTTCGAGCAGGCCCGCACGCTTCTGGCAAAGGGCATCGTGGAGCGTCGGGCCCGCCAGCGCGCGCGGGCGAAGGCGTCGCTCCAGCAGGCCCTTTCCGAGTTCCAGCGCATGGGTGCCGCCCTGTTCGCGGCTCGCGCGCACGAGGAAATGCGTCGACTCGGCCTGCGTCGGTCCAACCACGAGCTGACCGAGTGCGAGCGCCGGGTCGCCGAGCTTGCGGCGACGGGCCGGACGAACCGTCAGATCGCCGCCGCGCTCTTCATGAGCGCGAAGACCGTCGAGGCCAATCTCGCGCGCGCATACGGCAAGCTCGGGATCGCGTCCCGTGCCGAACTGGGCGCCGTGATGGCGAGCGAAGGGCAGAAGTAGGTCGGCCGCCGCACACCTGCAAACGTGGGGAAACCCCGGATTCGGGTTCCCGCCCGCCCGTCCTACGATCCGGCCGGGGCGATGGCCCCCCGGGAGGCATCCGACATGACGGGAAAAGTGGGAGTCACGAGCGCTGACAGCAGTCAGGCTGCTCGGCAGAACCTCGACCAGATGAGCCGCTCTCAGCTGGCTGTGCACGGACAGATGGTGCGATCGTTCGTGGTGTCCCGCGGCTTCATCCTCGCCGGTGAGCTCGGGATCAGCTCGCATCTCGAGGACGGCGCCTGCCACGTCGACGATCTCGCCCGGAGCGTCGAGGCGGACGCGGACTCGCTGTACCGCCTGCTGCGGATGCTCGCCGCGCACGGTGTCTTCACGGAGGTTGCGGAGCGAACCTTCGCGAACACGCCGGTCAGCAGTGCGCTGCGCCCGGGCGGAGTGTGGCGGGCGTTCCTGGAAATGCCAGGCGTGATCGGGACGGGCAGGTCCGGCCTGGAACTGGCGTTCGGCGTCGACGTCTGGGACTACCTCGACAGCCGCCCCGAGGTGAGTGCCATCTTCAGCAGGGCGGTCGCCGCCTCCCACGAAGGCGAGGCCGACCTGGTGGCACGGACCTATGACTGGTCGCGTGCCAAAACCGTGCTGGACGTCGGCGGCGGGCTGGGAGAGCTGATGGTGGCCATCCTCGAAGGCCACTGTCACCTCACCGGTGTGCTCGTCGAGCGCGGCGCGGTCGTGAGCGAGGCACGGGCGACGCTGGCCGAACGCGGCCTCGCGGACCGGTGCGAAGTGCTGGAGGCCGATATCCTGACATCGCTGCCGGCGGTGGAGGCCGACGTCGCGATCCTGTCTCACATCGTCCACGACTGGGACGACCAGGCCGCCGCGGACATCCTTCGCAATGCGGCAGCCGTCATCCGGCCGGGCGGCCGGCTGCTGATCCTGGAGGCCATCATTGCGCCTGGAGACACCCCCGACTCGAGCAAGGTCCACGACATGCTCATGATGGTGACGACGGGCGGCCGCGAGCGGACACAGGCCGAGTACCGGGACCTGCTCGCCCGCGCCGGGCTTCGGCTGACCGAGGTGGTCTACCTGCCACCGACGCGATGGGGAACGCACCTGATCGAAGCGGTCCTCGACTGACCGCGACCAGGAACGGCGACCGTGCCCGCCCCCGGCCGCCGACCGCCGACCAGCCAAGTGCAGCCCGTCAGCCCTTCACGTATGACCGCATCTCCGCCACACGACCGTTCGTGACCCGGAGGATGTCCACGCCGCGGACGTGGCCGCGGTTGTCGGGTCCCTCGTCCCAATCGAACCTCCAGCGGACCACCGCCCGGTCGCCGGCCGCGAACGCTTCCTCGGTCGTGAAGCGGGCGCTCGGGGTCGAGACGAAGAACTGCTTGAAGAACGCGCCAACTGCCGGCAGGCCGACCAGGCGCTCCCCATCCGGGGCGGGCGTCGTGTTCTCGAAAACGCTGTCCTCCGACATGCAGGCCAGGAACGCGTCCACGTCCCGAGCCGCGAGGGCACGGTCGATCTCCTCGTGGACAGCCAGCGTCCGCCAGTCGGCGAGCAACGACGTCACCTGTGCCGTGTGCTCGGCGTAGTGGTCCGTCAGCCAGCCCAGGACGTCCAGCAGCCGCGTCGGGTGCGGGTCGCCCGGCCCGAACCGGACCGGCACCGTGCGGCCCCAGTCCGTGGGGCCAACCCCTGTCAGCAGGCCGCGGATCGCCGTGTGCAGCTCGACCGTCTCGGCCAACGCCGCGTCCCGCTCGGGTTCGGTTGGCGTGGCGCCTGCCTTCGCGTTCGCTACCTCGAACAGGTTCGAGGAATCCGGCGCGCTCGTCTCGCGAAGACCGGCATCCAGCATCGCTCGGGCTGTCGCCCGAATGTGGTCCAGCACGGCGTTGACGTGGTACGCGAGGCCGGCAAGCGTGTATTCCTCGCCGGGTCGTCGCTGCCCCAATGCCTCGGCGGGCGCCTTCTCCAGGGCCTGCCGGTAGGTGTCCAGCGCCGCTTCGAACCGCTCCAGCGCCAGGTCCGCCGCCGTGACCAGCTCCAGGTCCCCGTTCTCCGTCGCGCTCATCCGAATCTGCCTCCTCTCGCCGTTGTTCACCAGTTGGCTGGCGGCGGTAGGTAAGCACCGTACGGCCTGCGTGCCGGCCAGGTCACTGTCCGATCTGGGACTCGAGCGCTTCATCGCCGCGGCCTACTCCGAGATCAAGGCTGGCAATGCTCGGACGGCAGGTCTAGGCTGCGGGGCATCCCCCACAAGCGGCAGCGCACGCGCTGCCGGCCTCGTCTCTGGAGAGAGCACGATGCGCAAGTTCATGCTGCTGATGCTCTGCCTGGCGGCGCTGATGATCACCTCGGTGACCACCGCTCTGGCCATCGAGAGCCCGACCACAGGCCAGCCTGGAGCGCCAGCCAACACCTGCGGCCCGGACAACCCCGTGACCCCGGGCGGGTCCGCCTCGGCTCCCGGTTCGCCGTTCAACGGCGCCGGTCAGGCCGGCGTCGTCTACGCGGGCAATCCCGGAACCGCGTCGCTGGCCCACTCGAACAGCACCGCGTCCGTCGCCCAGTACGACACCGCGTGCGTCCGGCTCAGCCATCCCCCTCGGTGACGAGCGGCCGCCCGACCCGGCCCAAATGAGGACGAAGCGCCGGTTCCGAGCCCGTCACGCTCGGACCGGTCAGCCGGACGCCAGGTAGCGGCTGAGGACGGCCGCTTCCGCGCGAAGCTGTTCGGCGCGCGCGTGCTGACCGCGGTGCGCGTACTCGCCGGCGGCCGCCAGGAGGTCCGCGACCTCTCCGCGGACGATCTCCTCCACCTCGGCCTCGGTGAGCTCCCGTCGCGGCACCTCGGCGGCGCCCAGCCCGACGAGCGCGCCAGCGACCGGAGACGGGCCCGTACCCGAGATCCGGGTCTCGGGCGCCGCGACCGCCTCCGCGTTCTCGATCGCCGCCAGCGCCGCACGCAGCGCGGAGGCGGCGACAGCGTCCCGCGTCCTGATCGCGTTCGTCAGGTCGCGCCGGAGAACAGCTCGCATCGTGCCAGCTTGCCTGACCCGCCCGATCCGGCGACGACCAGTCTGGCCAGGGTCACACCGTCCGAAGCGCCTCTGTCGGCGAGAGCCGGGCCGCCCGGTTGGCCGGGTACAGGCCCGCCACCGCACCCACCACCAGCGCCGCGCCCAGCCCGCCGCTGATGGCCACCGTGGGCACCACGGCCGGGAGTCCCTGGACCCGCGCGAAGACCGCGGTCGCGGCCGCGCCGAGCGCGACGCCGCCCATGCCGCCGAGGAGCGAGAGCAGCAGCGATTCGGCCAGGAACTGCACCGCGACCAGGGTGCGCGTGGCGCCGAGCGCCCGACGCAGGCCGATCTCCGACCGGCGCTCCAGGACCGAGATGACCATCACGTTCGCGATGCCCACGCCGCCCACGAGCAGGGCCACCGCGCCCAGCCCGAGGAAGAGCGACGTGAACGCGTCCGCCGCGATCGCCCTGGCCGCGAGCGCGTCCGATGGCCGGCTCACGTCGACCTGCTCGGGGTGCTCGGGGTCGGCGGCGCGAGGCAGGACGCTCTCCGTGGCCAGGACCGCGTCGGGCGCCGAACGCACGTAGACCGTGTCCGGCGAGCTGCTTGCCAGGAACTGCTGCTCGGCGACCGGCAGGCCGATGAGGGCGGAGCGGTCGATCTCCGGCGCCAGCGCGAGCGACCGGAGCAGGCCCACGACCGTGAACCAGCTGCCGCCCAGGTAGACCTGGGTGGGCTGCTGCAGGTCGACGATGCCAAGCCGCTCCGCCGCGACCCAGCCCAGTACCACGGCCGGATAGCGCTCGGTGGCAGCGTTCAGCCACTGGCCGCGGTAGACCGAGCCCTGCAGCGTCTGGAGCAGGTCCAGGTCCGTCCAGCGAACCGATAGACCGAGCGTGTTCTCGGCGGGGATCCGGTCGGTCCGGCGGACGGTCACGTTCCCCACCACGGCGGTGGACGAGACCCCGCGGACGCCGTCGAGGCGTCCGATCGCCGCCGGCGCCTCGGCGGGCAGCACGGCGGCCTCGCCGAAGAACGTGTTGCCCGGCGTGACGGTCAGCAGGTTGGTGCCGAGCTGGTCGAGCTGGGCCAGCAGGTTGGCCCGCGAGGATTCCGAGACGCCCAGCACCGCGACCATGGCGGCGATGCCGATCGCGATCCCGACGGCGGAGAGCGAGGCGCGCAGCCGGCGGGTGCGCAGGCCCATCGAGCCGAGGCGGAGCAGCTCGGCCGGGTGGACGCGGCTGGCCGGGGCGGCGGCGCGGATCACCACGCGGGCCCCGTATCGCGGACGATCCGGCCGTCCTCGATCTCCACCTGCCTGGGCATCGCCGCCGCGATCTCCCGGTCGTGCGTGATCACCGCGATCGTAGCGCCCTCCCGGTGGAGCTCCCGAAGCAGGTCGATCAGGGCCGCCCCGGACGCCGAGTCCAGGTTCCCCGTGGGCTCGTCGGCCAGCACGAGCGCGGGGCGATGCACCACTGCCCGGGCGATGGCCACGCGCTGGCGCTCGCCGCCCGACAGCTGGGCGGGGCGGTGTCCGAGCCGATGGCTCAGCCCGACGCGCTCCAGCGCCAGCCGGGCCGCAGCGCGCCGCTCGCGCAGCGGCATGCCGGTGTAGAGCAGCCCGTCAGCGGCGTTGTCCAGCACCGACATCCCGTCCAGCAGGAAGAACTGCTGGAACACGAACCCGATCCGCCGCGCCCGTACCGCCGACAGCTGGCGGTCGCCCAATGTCGACGTGTCGTTTCCGGCGATGCGCACGATGCCGCCGTCGGCGGTGTCCAGCGTGCCCATCACGTGCAGCAGGGTCGACTTCCCGGAGCCCGAGCGACCGACGATCGCCAGCATCTCTCCCTCCTGTACCGCGAGGCTGACCCCGCGCAGCGCCTCCACAGGCGGGTCCCCCGGATAGCGCTTCACGACCTCGACCAGCTCGACGACGAACTCCCTCCCCCCTCGCGGGGGAGGGCCGGGGGTGGGGGGGAAGTCGTCTACCACAGTCATACCGACGGCGCCTCCACCTTCAGGCCCTCGACCAGGCCAGGACCTGAGACCTCGACCAGGCCGCTGGAGAAGACGCCGGTCTGGACCGGGATGCGCCGGTGCCCGCCGTCCGCCGTCTCGACGGCGTAGCCGCCGCCGGGCAGCGCAAGCAGTGCGGTCACAGGGACGGTCAGCACGTTCTGCCGCGAGGCCCGGGTGATGGCGACGCTCACCGTCGCGCCGTCCAGCCTGCCGGCCGCCGTGTCGTCCGACAGCGTGATGGTCACCGGGATCGTGGTCGCCTGCTGCGAGCCCTGGCCGCTGGTCGTCGCCACCGTGCCGACGTCGGTGATCGTCCCCCTGACGCTGGTCCCGTTCGGCAGCGCAACGGAGACGCCGGCCCCGACCTGCACGAGCGTCTGCCGGCGGGCGTCCAGGTTGACGCTCACGATGTGGTCCGGCGACGTGCCGTCGACGATCTCCTGGCCGGTCTGGGCCGACGCACCCAGCACCACCTTGACTGCCGAGACGCGCAGCGGTCCGGCCAGCACGACCGCGTCGCCCGGGTTCACCACGCCGGTCCGGGGCACGCCCAACGCCGCCTGCCAGCGGTCCACGGCCGTGACGTCGGCCTGCGTGTAGCTGCCGTCCGCGGTGAGCCCGGCCCCGAACCCGAGCGCGACCAGGTTGTCCTCGAGCTCCCGGACGTCGTCGCCGCTGACGCCGGTGGTCAGCTGGCGGGCCAGCGGCGTGCCGCCGTACAGCAGCGGGACCCGCCGCCCGCTGACCGCGTACAGGGTCTGGCCGCGGCTCACGGTCTGGCCGACCGCGGGGATCGCCGTATAGACGCCCAGAGCGCCGCCGCCGCCGCTTGCGGCCCCGCTCCCGCCCCCGCCGCCGGGCTGGAGCTTCTGGTCGTAGGAGTCCTGGGCGTTCACCACCTGCTGCTGGGCGTTGTGGAGCCTCTGGGTGTTGGCGAGCTGGTCGGCCTGCTGCTTTGTCTGGTCCTGGGCCAGCTTCACCTGGTCGGCCGCGACCGCCTGGCTGGCGCCGGGGCCGGTCTTCTGCTGATCCTGGGCGAGCTGGGCCAGGTCCGCCGCGACCGCGTTCGAGTCCTGCTGGTTGGCGAAGTCGATCTGGGCCTGCGTGTCGGCCAGCGACTGCCTCGCCGCGTCGAGGGCGTGCTGCGCCTGCGCGACGGTCGCGGCCGACGGCGGCGGCGAGTACTGGTTGAGCACGGCGTAAGCGCCGGAGTAGCCGATGGTGCCGTTGACCTGGAACTGGTCGAGCAGCGTCTGCCTGGTCACAGTGGCCGTCGTGACCGACGCCTCCAGGGAGGGCGCCGCCGCCGCCGGCCGGTGGCCGAGGATGACGGCTCCGGCGACCGCGGCCCCGGCGAGCGCTACCCCGAGCGCGGTGACGAGCTTGGTACGCATGTGCGCGCAGCGTGGCCGGGCCCGGATAAAGCGGGCGTAAAAGGTGGGCGCCCGGCCGGGCGACCGTGTCAGAGGCGAGCGGTGCCGATGAGGTGCACGCGCAGGCGGCGCAGGGGAGGCTGGTCCAGCGCCAGCTCGATCACCAGTGACACGGTGAAGAGGAGCCCGTTGACGCCCAGGTAGGTCGGATCGCCGTTGAGCAGGATGTCGACGGAGCGGAAGCCCGCCGCGGACAGCGCCCGCCGGAGCCGCGTCCTGGTGTTCATTCGGTACCTCACCGGGTAGGTGTCGCGGTCCCGCCGGTCGTAGAGGCGCCGCGTGAAGAAGTGGTGGAACCGGTTGGGCACCAGCCGGATGAGCCAGACGTTGTAGTTCCACGCGTTCGGAGTGAGGAACACCAGGCGGCCGCCGGGCCGGAGCACGCGCCGGATCTCCGCCAGGGCGGCCGCCGGCGTCGCCAGGTGCTCGAAGACGAAGGCGCAGACGACCAGATCGAAGCTGGCGTCGCGGAACGGCAGGTGGTCCGCGACCGCCGCGACGCGATGGCTCGCCGCGGTGTAGTGGCGGAGCGCGGGCAGGTCCGGGTCGGCGCCCACGACCAGGCCCGCGGCGCGCAGTTCGGGCGCCAGCCAGCTTGCGTGCCCGCAGCCGAGATCGAGCACAGCGCAGCCGCTGCGCACGTGCTCCTCGACCAGGGCGCGGTAGACGGCCAGGCAGTCCCTCCAGCCGGGCCGGAGCTCGCGGTACCGAACGCGGTAGTGCTCCTGGCGGCTCGTGCGGGACGCAGCGGGGTCCGCCTGTCGACCGACCGTCTGGCGAGGCATCGGAAGATCCTGACGGGTGTGACACCGGCAGTGAATCGAGTGGTCGGCAACGGGGGTGGCGCCGGGCCTGGACCGCGGGTTCCGGCGGATGACGTCGTTCCGGTTCGCGGTCGATGTCCAGAGGAGGTTGTTGGGAACCGACCTCCGGGCTGACGTGGATCAGGCGGTGGCGTTCGAGCTGCAACGAGCTGCCAGGAGACTTCGACGCTGCCGTCCACGCCAACATACGAGTGCTCATCGGGACAGCGCCGCGGGTGTAGGGTCGAAGCCAATGATCGAGGACGTCCGGGTCGGAACGCGCGTTGGCGTTCGCTTCGGAAGCGAACTGCGCTCGGCCGTGGTCATCGAGGATCGAGGAAGCCTCGGTCCAGGCGGTGAGCGACTCCTTCGCGTCCGTCTTCAGATGCCGGCCGACGCTGAAGACGAGGCGTTCGAGATCGAGGTGCCGCTCTCGTGGCTCCATCCGGCTCCGGGTCCGCCGCTGGGCGCGGCTCGCCCGACGACGCGGTCCCGCCGGGGCGACGTCGGCCGCAAGCCGACCCCGGCCTAGCCGCCGCGCGAACTCATTCGCTACCACGACGGCCAGATCGCCGGGCTGCGAGCCGCCGCTCCCTGTGACCCGCGCGGCCATTTCGCACACTGGTCCGCGCGAGCCGTTCCAGCCGGCCAGGAGCCGCACATTGGTCCGCATGAGCGCCTCGCTGCCCGCGCGCAGTGGTCTACCGCCGGGCGAGCAGTCTGGTCAGCGCCACCAGCAGCCAGATCGTGAGCAGGCCGAGGACGGCCAGGCCTGCCCGGTCGAACGCGGTCTGTGCGATGCCGATCGCGCCGACCGCCGTGTGGGCGATCAGCGCGCCACCGGCGAGCCAGAGCAGCTGCAGGTCGCCCCAGCGAGCGCTGGCGGACCACCGGCGGACCAGCCACGCCACGCCGGCGGCGATGACGGCCGCGGCGCCCATCGGGACCAGCACCCACTCCCCGTGGATGAGCGCGGGCCGGTGCGCCGCGGTGAAGACGTACAGCAGCGTCATGAAGACGAAGGTCGCGGAGGCGCCGAAGAGCCAGAGCGCGGTCAGTGAGGGCACCTGCTCTTCGCCGAGCGGACGGGCCGCCCGGCGCGGCAGCACCCGCAGCGCCACCACGGCGATCACCGCGACCGCGACCACACACCCGGCGATCACGGCCGCCGGGGCGGTGTAGCCCGGATCCTGGGTGAGCGGGACCGTCAGCCGCAGGATCGCGACGCCCAGCACCGCCAGCCCGCCGGTGGTCGCCAGCCCGAGCCGTCCCAGGTACGGCCGGCCGCGCCCCGCAGGAAAGAGCAGTTCGACCAGGACGATGGGGATGGCCACGCTGAACACGACGTGGTACGCCACGTTCAGCTCCCAGTACGTCGTGTTGAGGCCGAGCAGGCGGGGACCCCAGTCCGCCGCGTGGTAGAGGTGTGGGCTCGAGAGCGCCTGCAGGCCGATGCCGTCCTCCACCAGTTCGTACGCCACGCCGAGCAGGAGGATGCTGGGCCACCCGCCGCCCGCTCTGACCACCGCCTCGCGGATGAGCAGAACACCGGCGCCGTAGATGGGCAGCCAGAGGAGGAGCAGGAACGCCAGGTGGAGCGGTGTGCTGCCGAGCGCCAGCTCGGCGACCACCGGGCCGAGCACCGCCAGGGTCAGCGCCGCGCGCCGGTTCCGGTACCGCGGGGCGGGCCCGGCCACCGCCGGAGCCGGCCTGTCCTCGTTCGTGGTGTTTACTTGCATGAGTAAATGCTACCATGACTGGTGAATGAGCGCGCCGAGAACGACGTTCACCAACACCGCCCGGCGGGCACAGATCGTGGAGAGCGCGATCGCCACCATCGCCGAGCTGGGCTACGCCAGGGCGTCGTTCGCGCAGATCGCGGGGCGGGCCGGCCTCAGCAGCACGCGGCTGATCTCATACCACTTCGCCGAGAAGGACGATCTGGTCCGGGAGGTCCTGTCCACGGTCGTGGCCAGGTTCACCGACTTCGTCCGGCCCCAGGTGGACGCCGAGACCGACCCGGCGGCCAGGCTGCGCACGGCGCTCATGGCCAATGTCGACTTCATGCGCGGGCACCGGGCCGAGGTCGTGACCCTTCACGAGATCGAGCGCAACTACCGCACCGCCGACGGGAGGCCCGTGATGGCCGAGCGCGCCGAGGAGGACCTCCGGACGCTTGACGAGATCCTCACGGAGGGTCAGCGGCAGGGCGAGTTCCGCCACTTCGACACGCGGGCGATGGCGCTCTTCGTACTGTCGCTGCGGAACGGGGTCATCCAGCGGTACCACGTCGACCCCGACCTGGACCTCGAAACCATCGCCCGCGAACTGACCACGCTCGTGGACCTGGCGACGAGAGCGAATTGAGCACGTGTCGCACCGGCGGCTGGCGTCCGTCCGGTCACGAATCGGCCACGCCGGTGGCCGGTTCGCCGGCCGGCTCGACTCGCTCGAGCGCCCGCGCCGACCGGGCGCCGCCCCGCGACCAGGAGGCCACCGCCGCCACCAGGCAGGCCGCGATGGCGAACGTGAACGCCTCGTGCAGGCCCGAGTGGAAGGGCCCGGCGATGAGCTTCGAGAAGAACTCCCGGCCGGTCAGCTGGGCGGCAGCGGCCGGCGGCAGTTGCGCCAGGACGGCCGGTCCGAGGAGGTGCTGGATCGGGTTGTAGCCGAGGAATGCGGCGAAGAGGATCGAGATGGGCGGCGCGGATGCGATGCGGTCCGCCGCCGCTGCCGGCACACCTCCCTGCTGGAGGCCCGTCGCCACCGCGTGCGGGAGCGTCGACGACAGGCCCGCGATCATGAGGGAGAAGAAGATTCCGATCGAGAACACCTGTGCGGAGTTCTGAAGGGTGGAGTTCATGCCGCCGCCGGCGCCCCGGTGCTCCCTGGGCAGGCTGTTCATGATCCCGGCGCGGTTGGGGGCCGCGAAGGCGCCCATCGCGAGGCCGTTGAGCAGCAGGATGGCCGCGAAGGCGCGGTAGTCGAAATCGATCGGCAGCGACTCCAGGAGGATGAACGTGGTCGCCGCCGCGAGCATCCCGCCCGTCGCGAACAGGCGGGAGCCGAACCGGTCAGAGAGAAAACCCGAGAGCGGACCGGCGAGCAGGAAGCCGGCGCTGAGCGGCAGCATGAAGATGCCCGCCCAGAGCGGCGTGGACTCGAACGAGTAGCCGTGCTCCGGCAGCCAGATCCCCTGCAGCCAGATGATCATCATGAACATCAGGCCGCCCCTGGCCACCGCCGCCAGGAAGGTCGACAGGGAACCGAAGGCGAATGCCCGGATCGCGAACAGCGAGATCCGGAACATCGGGTTCGCGACCCGCGTCTCCAGGACGACGAACGCCAGCAGGCAGCCCGCCCCACCCGCCAGCGCGGCGATGACGAAGGGGTTCTGCCAGCCGAGGCTGCTGTCGCCGTACGGCTGGATCCCGTATGTCACGCCGATCATGACGAGCACCATGCCGGCGGCGAACAGCAGGTTGCCCGCCCAGTCGATGGGAGCCGGCGTGCGCACGCCACGGTCCTGCAGGTTCAGGTAGGCCCACACGGTGCCGAACAGGCCGAAGGGGACCGAGACCAGGAACACCAGCCGCCAGTTGATCGGCGCCAGCACGCCACCGAGCACGAGCCCGATGAACATGCCGCTGATCCCGGCCACGTTGTTGATGCCGAGCGCCAGGCCGCGCTGGTGCGACGGGAACGCGTCGGTCAGGATCGCCGCGGAGTTGGCGACCAGGCAGGCGGCGCCGATGCCCTGGACCACGCGCATGACGAGCAGCCATGAGGCCCCCGCGCGGCCGGTCATCCAGTCGATGGTCAGCAGCAGCGACGCGGCCGTGTAGACGACGAATCCGAGGTTGTAGATCCGGACCCGGCCGAAGATGTCTCCGATGCGGCCGAGGCTGACCACCAGCACGCTGCTGACGACGAGGTAGCCGAGGATCAGCCAGAGCAGGAAGAAGCTGTTGCTGGGGAGCAGGGGATCGAGCTGGATGCCGCGGAAGATGTCGGGCATCGCGATCAGCATTATCGAGGAGTCGATGGTGGCGAGCACCACGCCCACCGTCGTGTTCGAGAGCGCGAGCCACTTGTAGCGATCGGAGCGGGTGCCTGCGGGCAGCGCGACGGCCTCGACGCCGGCGGCGGCCCGCGTCATCGGGCGGGGGTCGCAGGGACGGCCGCGTCCGGCGCTGCCTCGCGCTCCTCCACCTCGCGGACCCGGTCGATCAGCAGCCGGAGCGCCGCCGTGACCTGCCGGCGCTGCGCCACCGTCAGCTCCTCGACGGCCGCGAGGAGGGCGCTGCCCCCCAGGAGCGACCGGCCTCCGAGCAGCGGCATCTCCCCGACGAGGCGCCGGCCCTCCGGCAGCAGCGTGACCAGGACCTTGCGCCGGTCCTCGCCGTCGCGGCTCCGCTGGAGGAGCAGGCGGTCCTCGAGGCGGTCCAGGATCCGGGTCATCGAAGTGGCCGAGAGGCCCAGCTTGCGGCCGAGCTCACCGGCCGCCCGGGGTCCGTCCCTCAGGCTCCGAAGCGTCCGCAGCTGCGTCATCGTGAGCTGGGCCGACTGCCAGAGCCGGCTCTGGTGGGGCTCGCTCATCGTGACCACGTCGAGGTAGGCCCGAAGGAGGTCGCGGATGTCCGGGTCGAGGGGCGGGTCGGTAGTCGCCATCAGGGCAATATTACACATGACAGCAAATAGTCCCGGGGACCGGGCGCTGAGGCCACCGCGCGGCACGCATGCTGACCTGCCCGGGGATCGCCCAGAATGGCCGTGTGACCGAACGGCCGGTGGCTCGGAAGCTGCTGGTCGCCAACCGCGGCGAGATCGCCATACGGGTGCTGCGGGCGGCGTCCGAGCTGGGCGTGGAGACAGTCGCCGTTTGCTCGGAGGACGACGAGGGCTCGCTGCACACCCGCCTGGGGGACCAGGTGTACCGGCTCCGCGGCGCCGGCCCCGCGGCCTACCTCGACGCCGCCCAACTGGTCCGTGCCGCCGCGGGTGCGGGGTGCGACGCCCTGCACCCCGGGTACGGGTTCCTCAGCGAGAGCGCAGACTTCGCCGAACGGTGCCGGTCGGCCGGCCTCACGTTCGTCGGTCCCTCGGCCGGTGTTCTGCGACTGTTCGGCGACAAGGCGCGAGCGCGGGACCTCGCCCGGGGGTGCGGCGTGCCGGTCCTGCCCGGCACCGGCGTCCTCGGCTCGCCGGCCGAGGCGCGGGCGTTCCTCGAGTCGCTGGGACCGGCTGGCGCCCTGATGCTGAAGGCCGCGGCAGGCGGGGGCGGCCGTGGGATGCGGCTGGTGGAGCGCGTCGAGGACGTCGAGGACGCGTACGCGCGGTGCTCGTCCGAGGCGGCCGGCGCGTTCGGCGGCGGCGAGCTCTACGCCGAGCGGTTCCTGCCCCGCGCGCGGCACGTCGAGGTCCAGGTCCTCGGCGACGCGACCGGCGCGGTCAGCCACCTCTGGGACCGTGACTGCAGCCTGCAGCGGCGCAACCAGAAGCTGGTCGAGATGGCGCCCGCGCCGGGGCTCACCCCCGCGACCCGGGAGCGGCTCCTGGAGGCGGCGCTGGCGATCGCCGGCGCGGCGCGGCTCGACGGGGTCGGCACCGTCGAGTTCCTGCTGGACGTGGAGCGGCCGGACGGTCCGCACGGCTTCGCCTTCATCGAGGCCAACCCCCGGCTCCAGGTCGAGCACACGGTGACGGAGGAGGTGACCGGCGTCGACCTGGTGGAGACGCAGCTCGCGCTCGCCGCGGGCCGGACCCTGGCGGAGCTCGGGCTCGGCCGGGACGCGGTCCCACCACCTCGGGGCACGGCGATCCAGCTGCGGGTGAACGGCGAGGCGGTGTCACCGGACGGCGGCGTCCGGCCGTCGACCGGGACGCTCCGCACGTTCGAGGTGCCGTCCGGCCCCGGGGTTCGCGTGGACACCTGCGGACACGCGGGGTACCGGCCCAATCCGCGCTTCGATCCGCTGCTCGCCAAGGTCGTCGCGCACAGCGCACTCGAGGGCCTGGGCCCCGCGGTCGCGAAGGCGTACCGCGCGCTCTGCGAGTTCCGCATCGAGGGCGTGGCCACGAACGTCGCCTTCCTGCAGAACCTGCTCCTCCAGGAGGACGTCGCGTCGGGCCGCCTGCACACCCGGCTCGTCGACGAGCGCCTGTCCGTGCTCACCCGGCCCGGGACGCACCGCCGGCTCTTCGCCGACCTGGCCGGCAACGAGACCGCAGCCGGCCGCGCCGGAGCGCGCGTCGACTCCAGCGACCCGCTGGCCGTTCTGCACTACGGCAAGAGCCGCGGTCCGGAGGAGGGCGATACCGAGGCGGCGGAGGTGGCGGCCGCCGAGGCGCGGGGTCTCGCCGCCGTCGTGGCGCCGCTGCAGGGAACGGTGGTCAGCGTGGACGTGGCCGAGGGCGACCGGGTCAGGGCGGGCCAGCAGCTGCTGGTCATGGAGGCGATGAAGATGGAGCACGTGGTCACGGCCGCCTCGACGGGCACCGTGACGCGCGTCGCCGTGGCGGCCGGTGAAGCGATCCTGGCGGGTCACGTGGTCGTGCTGCTCCAGCCGGCGCCGGAGGACCTGGCCGCGGAACAGGCCGCCGGCGGCGCCGAGCAGGACGACGCCGGGGTGCGCCCGGACCTCCGCGAGGCGCTGGAGCGGCACGCCCTGACGCTCGACGCGGCACGGCCGGAGGCGGTCGAGCAGCGCCGCCGGACCGGCCAGCGGACCGCCCGCGAGAACCTGGACGACCTGTGCGACCCGGGATCGTTCGTCGAGTACGCGCCGCTGGTGGTCGCCGCCCAGCGCCGGCGCCGCCCGGAGCAGGAGCTCATCGACCGCACGCCGGCCGACGGCATCGTCGCCGGCACGGCCCGCGTCAACGGCGACGTGTTCCCGGCGGACCGCGCCGAGTGCGCGGTGATGGCGTACGACTACACGGTCCTCGCCGGGACCCAGGGCGGCTTCGGCCACGAGAAGATGGACCGGGTCTTCGAGCTGGCGGCACGCCGCCGGCTGCCGCTGGTGCTCTTCGCGGAGGGCGGCGGCGGCCGCGCCGGCGACACCGACGGGCGCGGCGTGTCGGGCTTCAAGGTGCTGGCCTTCCACCTGTACGCGAAGCTGAGCGGGCTGGTGCCGCTGGTCGGCATCGTCTCTGGTCGCTGCTTCGCCGGCAATGCGGCGCTGCTCGGCTGCGCCGACGTGATCATCGCGACCGCCAACTCGACGATCGGGATGGGCGGGCCGGCGATGATCGAGGGCGGCGGCCTCGGCGTGTACCGGCCCGAGGAGGTCGGGCCGATGAACGTGCAGGTCCCGAACGGGGTGGTCGACGTGGCGGTCGCGGACGAGGCCGAGGCGGTGATGGCGGCTCGCAGGTACCTGTCCTACTTCCAGGGCGCGCTGCCCGACTGGGCGTGCACCGACCAGGCCGTGCTGCGGCGGCTGATCCCCGAGAACCGGCTGCGCGTCTACGACGTGCGGCGGGTGATCGCCACGCTCGCCGACACCGGCTCGGTGCTGGAGCTCCGCCCGCGCTTCGGGGTCGGGATGATCACCGCGCTCGCGCGCGTCGAGGGCCGGCCGCTGGGGATCGTTGCCAACAACCCCGGCCACCTGGCGGGCGCCATCGACAGCGACGGCGCCGACAAGGCGGCGCGATTCATGCAGCTCTGCGACGCGTTCGATCTGCCGATCCTGTTCCTCTGCGACACGCCGGGGATCATGGTCGGGCCCGAGGCCGAGCGCCAGGCGTTGGTGCGGCACGCCAACCGCATGTTCGTGGTCGGCGCCAACCTCACCGTGCCCTTCTTCACGATCGTGCTGCGCAAGTGCTACGGGCTGGGGGCGCTGACGATGGCCGGGGGCAGCTCGAAGATGCCGGCGTTCGCGGTGGCGTGGCCGACCGGCGAGTTCGGCGGCATGGGCCTCGAGGGGCAGGTCAAGCTGGCCCACCGGCAGGAGCTGGCCGCGATCGAGGACCCGGCCGAGCGGCGGGCGTGGTTCGAGCGCGCGGTGGCCGACCGGTACCGGCACGGAAGGGCGCTCAACGCGGCCGCGTACTTCGAGATCGACGACGTGGTCGACCCCGCCGACTCGCGGCGGTGGATCATGTCCGTTCTGGCGACCGCGCCATCGCCGTTCCCGCGCACGGGTCCGAAGAAGCGGGCCTTCGTCGACAGCTGGTGACCGGGAGAGGCGCCAGCCCCGCTGCCGCTCCGGCCGAGTGACAGCCCAGGGCAACGGGCGCGCCCTAGGGTTGCCCAATGTTCGTCGGCGGCCAGCATCTCGCGCTCGGCGACGGCGTCCGCCGGGCGGCCCATCCCTGCTGAATGACCCTTCCGAGGAGTCGGACGTGCCTGCTGCTTCGCCCAAGCCGTACCTGACCCGTCATTCCGCTCCCGGTCGTCCGCACCTGTTCCCGACGCTCTCGATCGTCGCGCTCCGCATGCGCGAGGGCCGGGCATGAGCCCGGCCAGCTCCGGCGATCGCGCGGAGTGCTCGCCGGACTCGTCGCCGATCGCGCTGCTGATCGACGACAGCGACGAGCAGCGTGACCTGATCCAGCGGCACCTGCGCCCGCACGGGATCCGTGTCGAGTGGAGGACCGGCTATCGCTCGGCGCTCGAGCTGCTGCGGGATCCGGGCCTCGGACCGCTCGTGGACGTCGTCCTCATCGACCAGGCCTTCGACACGGAAGCGGTGGCGGACGCGGACCTCCTGACCGCGGCGGACATCGAGGCCGGCGGCGCCACGGAGGGTTGGGACGTTCGGCTCCACCAGGGCCTCTTCATCCTGGCGCGGCTCGGCGAGGACATCCGCGCCGGCCGAATCCCGTCCACCCGACTGATCCTCCTCACGTCGCACGCCAGCCCGCCGATCCCGGTCCAGGTCGAAGGATTCGCCGGACACCTGTCGAAGCGCGCTCTCATCGCTGACCCGCGCCGAGCGCTGGAGCGCCAGGTGACGCGGCTGCGAGCGGGTGCCGCGTCGCCCGCGACGCCCCGCGACGGCGTGCTCTTCGTGCTCGGTCCCGGGCTCGCCATGCCCTGGGACGGGGCGATCCTGGACGCGGCAGACGCCGGCCCGCAGTGCACCGACGGGCCCCTCTCGCTGACGATCTGGGCACCGGGCGGGTCGTGGCCCACGGCGTTCGCCCTGCTGGCGATGTGCATGAGCGCACGGCCCGAGGAATCGCTCGTGCTGACCGACGAACCGGTTCCGCTGGACCTCGTGCCGTGGGACTGCCGGGTAGCCAGGGTCCTGGGCCGGACGCCGGCCGAGATCCGGGTCGGAGCCGCCGCGTTCGCATGCCGCAACCTGCGCGACGACGAGGTCTTCCGCTCGCTCCTGACCGGCCGGAGGCGTTCGGAGCTGCAGCCGCTGCTTCGCCTGCACGCGCTGACGCGGACGCGGCACGGCCGCGACGTGCTTGAGCGCTGGAGCGCGGTCCTGCCCGCAGCGTTCACCGGACCGCCGCCGGCGCTCCCCGCCGGGCTGCGCGCGGATCTGGAGGACCTGGCGAACGCCGCCGACCGCGCACAGCGCGCCTGTGCCGGCGGCTTCCACGGACTCGACCGGGTGGTGCGAGGGGCGACCGCGTGGGAGGGCGCCGCGCGGACATACCTGAGGCTCGCGGCGTCGGGATCGACGTCAGCCTCCGCGGCCGTCGAGCGGTGGCTTGCGACGACGGCCGGGTGGCACCTCGCGGCCGAGCCGCGGCGGGAGGCGCTGCGTACCGCGGCGGCGATCGCCCTGCACCGGCTGGTGGACGACCCCTGGCTCGCTGACGAGCCGTCGCGGCGCCTGTTCGCCCCGCCCGGCGCTGGCCCATGAGCCGCGGACCGCGGCTCCGCACGGCGCTGGTCCTGGACGACGAGCAGGAGCGCCGGACTCAGATGTGCGAGGAGCTGGCGGTCCACGGCGTCGTGAGCGACCAGGCGGACACGGTCGGGCAAGCGATTCGGAAGCTCGCGGCAGACTCGTTCGACCTGGTCCTCTGCGACATCGTGCTGTGCGATCCGCCAGGGACGCCGACTCCCGCGGTCCGCGGCTACCAGGCGGTGTGCTACGCGCTCGCCCGCCACCCGGCCAGCGTCGTGGTGCAGGCCAGCACGCATCGGCGCTGGGTGCATCCTGGCGCCGTCCTCGCGAACTGGTCGGCGCAGGAGGTGGCGGACCTGGTCTACGGCGCGGCGGGCGTCCGGGTCCCGCGGGACGGAGGCTCCGGCTGCCTCTGGGCGACGCTGCGCGATGCGGAGGCCGCGTCTCCGGCAGAGCGACCTGACGCGGTGCGCGCTCTGCTGCGCCTCCCGATCGCGGCCGAGCTGGGCAGGGCGCTGCGGCTGGACTCCGCGTTCGACGCGCTGGAGGGCGCGGCGCGCGACGGCCGCCGGTGGGGTCGCGCACTGGCCGACGTGCGGGCGGCGCTGTTCCCGGGACTGGACGGTGGCGTCTGAGAATCCCGTGCTGACCTGGCAGCGCATCTGGGAGGAGCGCCGGCTGCGCTGTATCCGGCAGGACGAGGTGGCCGAGTTTCGCGACCTCCTGCCCGTCGAGGCGCTCGCGATCCTGGAGGATGCACGCGCGCTGGCGTCGCTCACCGACCCGGCGGCGCACGCGGCGGCGGACGTGAAGCGACTGGTCGACCGCTTGAACGCGCTCGAGGAGCGAGCCGCGCTGTACCTCCACGCTCCGGTCAGCAACGGGCTCACCATGCTCAAGATCGCGGCCGGACAGCTGGTGGCTCTGCGGGAGGGCGAGCGGCCGCCGGCCGCCGGGTCGCTGCGCACCGCGACCGTCACGACCGGCGCGGCCTCCCGTGGGAGGTTCGCCTGGCTGCTGGTGGTCGGGGAGAGCGAGGAGGTGGTCGAGCTGACGCGCGAGTGCGCGAGCGCCCTGCGACCACCGGTTCCGGTCCACGTCGCCACAACGCTGGAGGGCGCGCGGACGCGGCTGGGGCAGCGGGGCGGGGTGGGGTTGGTGGTGGCGAACCTCACCCTGGCGTCGATTGCCGGACCCGGGCCTCACGGGCTGGTCGTCGCGGCCGAGGCCTACCAGCGCCGTCACGCGACGCTGCTCGTGACCGGCGCCGGCGACTACCTGCGCTACTGGCCTCGCCTGACCGCATCCGGTCTGACCGGTCACGACGTCATCGTCAAGACCCGGCACGACTTCGCCGAGCGGCTGCACCGGCGCCTCTGGGAGCTCGCATACCCGGCGCCCCTCACGATGTCCTACGAGGAGGACACGGGTCACCTGGCGTGGATCGGCGACGTCGAGGTATCGCGCCTGGAGGGCCAGGAAGCGCTCGTGCTGCGGGCCCTGGACAGCGTGTGGCAGTCTCCGCAGCTCATCGCGGACGCCTGCGGTGACACCCAGCTCGCGCCCCGGCCGTCTGCCGTGCCGCCGCTGATCTCGGCGCTCAGGCGGAAGCTCGCCAGAGCGATGGTCGACGCGGAGAGCCCCAGCGCGCAGGGCCAGGTGATCGAGAGCCGGCCCCGGCCGGGGCTCCCGACGCAGTACCGGCTGGCGCCGTGGCTGCGCTGGGAGGATCCGCCGCACGCGGGCGGCGCGGCGCCGTCGCTGCCGCCGGTCCTGGTGATCGAGGACGATCGGGACTGGTCACGATGGGTGACGGAATTCCTCCGCGACCACGGCTGGACCGCGAGCGGCGTCGCGACGGCGGCGGAGGCACTGCGAAGGCTGGCCAGCCCGCCGCTGCCGATCGTCGTGGCCGACCTGAGTCTGCGCGACCCGGGATCGGGCCGCGATCACCCCGACGTGGGCATGCGCCTGGTCGAGGACATCGCCGAGCAGCACCAGGGTGCGCGGGTGGTCGTGCTCTCGGCGTATGGCCGTCGAGACACGCTGCAGGCCGGTCTGTTCCAGTCCGGGGTCCGGACGGTGGACGTGATCGACAAGGCCGCGGGCCGGATCGAATGCGGGGCCATGCTCCTGGCCTCGCTGCAGCGAGCGGCGGATGAGCTGTGGCGCGGCGTCATCCGGGGCCGCGAGGACTCGCCGGGTCACCGCGTCGTCAGGCGCGCGCGGCGACGAGTCGAGGTCGACGGCCGTCCGGTCGGCGAACTCTCGCCGCGGGAGGCGTGCCTGCTCGACGAGCTCATCCGACGTCCCAACCAGGCGGTCAAGGCGGAGCTGCTCGAGGCCCTGTGCTTCGAGTCGCTCTCCCGTACCCACGCACCGGACGGGTACAACGCCCTCAACAAGGTGCACCTCACCGTCCGGCGCATGCGTCAGAAGATCGACCGGGCAATCGGCACACCCGGCGTCGGCGCGGACGTGATCCGGACTCCGCATCGCGGAGCGCGAACGGCGTACGAGCTGCACGGGCTGGTGACGGACCTGGCCGGACCGAGCGAGCGGGACTGAGCGGCGCGCTCAGCAGTGCTTGAGCGCCCGGTCGATCAGCTGCGACACGACCTCGTGCTCGGTCAGGTGCGTCGTGTCCAGCCGTTCCAGTGGGAGCAGAGCTTCGTAGCGTTTCACGGTGCGGTCTATCGACGCGTTGAGCTCGGCGAGGGTCACCGGGTTCATGATCTGACCCGCCTTCGACCCGGCGCTCCCGTTGCCGTCGCGCTGCATCGCCACAGCCGGATCGGTCTCCATCACCAGTACGAGGTCCATGGCAGGCACGCGGGGCGCCAGGCTGGTGAGATTGAGGGTCGTGCGATCCACCCTGGCCGGGGAGTCCAGGCGCGTTTCGTGCCAGTCGAACCAGCACTCCGCGTCTGCGACCCCTCTGTCGATCAGCACCACCCTGCCGTCGCCACGCTGTGCTTCGAGGATCTCATGGACCGTGGTCCGGCACGTCCACAGGTTGAAAGCGGGGTGGCGCTTGTCGGGAATGGGACAGCGGTGCGCGCTCTCGTCCACTGTCTTAACAATCACGTCGCAGTTCTGTAGCAGCGCTGCGAGGCTCTTCAGTGCTGTGGTCTTGCCGGCCCGAGGCGTGCCGGCGAGCTCGATGAAGAACGGCTGCGCACTGCGCCGCCGCCTGATCGCATGTGCCAGCCTCTCCACAGACTCGACGACATGCCTGGGCATCGGGCCGGGAGCGGCGTGGGTCCGCTCCGGCGCCTGGTCCGGGGTGGGTGGTCTCTGGGCTCCGATCAACTGGCGGCCTCCACGAGATTGGCGTTCTGTGCAGGTGAATTGCCACGACGTGACGGCGCATGCCCGCTGACCACCCGACCTCGTCGCGGATACCCGCCGATTGTAGCCATGCGCCATTGCGCTGCGCTGTCGAAGGGCTCGTCCCGCGACAGTCCGCAGCAACGGGGTTCGCGGTACAGTTTCGATGAGCTAGCTGCGGTTCGATGCGCGTCGGGGGGCGGTGTTCGGGGGGCCACCGTGACGACGCCGGCGTGACGTGGGAGGTGAGAGCGGTGGATGTGGTCGATGAGATGCCCGGTCCGGACATTCGGTCGGTGAGCACGCGCAGTAGTTTGTCCGGAGCCGACGTCGACCATGCCGCCTTCATAGCTCACGCCGTCAGAGAGATTCGAAAGAGTAGCGCAGCCCACGCTGGTGCGCTAGAGGGCACCGTCGAGCAACTGATCGCGGCCAGCCACGACACACCGCCGGCCGACGCCGTGAATGTCGAGCTCGCCATCTACGAAGCGGCTGTGCGCGCCGGCTTCTCGCCGTCGCTCGCCGCGCAGGGACTGGACCTGCTGCTCGCGCATCCGGCGGCGCTTGGCTCGAACGAGGGGGCGCATTCCTGTGCGCTGCTGTTCGCGACCGCCTGCGACCGCCTGGAGGAACTCCTGGAACGACTCCAGTCCACGGGAGTGGAGATCGTGGACCCGCAGTCGCGGTTCGTCAACAGCCTTACGTGTGCCAAGCTCTGCCTGGTCCGCGACGACCCGATCGGCCTGGCCGAGCACGCCGACCGAGCCGCCGCTGCGGCGACCCGCCGCGAGGACGCCGAGCGCGCCGAGCGGCTGAGGCGAGCGGCGTACTGGCTGGTGCCCGAGCGGGACCACCGGATCTCGCGGTGGCGGCTCGCGGACTTCCACCACGTCCTGCCGCGTCAGGTCGCCGAGTGCCTGGAGCGCGGAGACCTGGCTGGCCTGGACCAGGCGGGGGCGCCGCACACGATCCTCCGGCACCTCAGGGCCGCGAGCGGTCTCCTCGCCGACACCAGCCACCTGGCCGAGGACCCCAACGGCCGCCAGTCCATGCTTCGGCAGCTCCTGGCGGACTGGGCGATGCGGGTGGCGAACGACATCATGGACGCGGACGAAGCGAGCACGGGCGCCGCGGTGCCCTTCACCGGCGCCGCCTGGCGACTGCTGGAGCCCGACCCGCCCGCCGCGGTGCGCGAGGGCCACGCTCGAGCGGTGGCTCACGCCTGCGGAGCCCTCGACGAGGAGGACGTCGTGGCGGCGGCCGAGCGGGTGGTCGAGGCCATGCCGCTCAGCGCGCGACCTGGCGCGAGGTTCGTTCCCGACGTGGTGCGGGCCTGGAAGGAGCGCGGCCGGCACGCTGCCGTCGAGCCGTCCGCCGAGCGTCCCGACCTGGCGCGCCTCCTCGAACGCGCGTCCACGGAGCGGCCCCGGCCGACCATGGACCTCGCGGTCCCCGAGGCGGCGTACCGCCTGAACGACATCTCGACCGAGGTCGAGCAGGTGATCGAGGCCTGCCTGCTCGAGCGCTGGCGACTGCTGCCTGACGAGCCACCCTTCCGCGGCCGGATGTGGTTCGACTCCGGGACCACCCACCTCCACTACCGGGAGGGACGCGACGAACGCGACCTGGTGGCGTCCTACAGGGCATTCGAGGAGGCGTGGAGGCGGGAGCCGAACAACTGGGTGACGATCCAGGGCCTCATCCTGGGCCTGCGCCGGCGCCTGGGCGAGAAACCCGGCCGCGACCACCTGCTGCAGCACCTCGCGCGTCTGCTTGACCGTGTCGCCGAGCGCGAGGTGGAAGCCGCGCTGGCCTACGCATCCCTGGCCGATCTCGCGTCGCTGACAAAACGGTGGCGGGACCGGCGCCGGTATCTCGAGGCCGCGGCCGCGGCTCTGGCCCGCCGCGTGCGCCGCCGACCCTGGACGAGAGCGCGCAACGCCCAGATCGCGGTCCACCTGGAGCTGGGGAACCTCGTCGCGGCGGGAAACGCCGCCTGGGAGGAGTCGCGCCTGTACCTGCCCGGCTCCCCTGCCAGCCGGCGCTTCGCGCTCCTGGCGGCGGCGCTGTGGGAGCGGACCATCGATACCGATCAATCGCTGGCGTCGGCCATCGACGCCGCGCAGCGCCACGCCGCGAGCCCCTTCCCGACGACGCAGGCCGCAGTGCGATACGCGGCCGACATCCGGCGTCTCGTGGTCCTCAGCGACCTTTCCCTGGACGACGACGCGCTCGAGGATCTCTGGTGGAACTGTCGGGGTGACGTGGACGAGCTCTGCCGATTCCTCGAGCGGCGCGGCCGCGATGCGGTCGACCCGCGCCGTCACTACCTCGCGTTCATGAGCCGCAAGCTCGGGACGCCGGAGGCCTCCGCCGCGGTGCAGGACGATGACCCGGGCCCGGCCGCGGCGCGCAGGCACGCGCGCCTGCGCCTGGCGGCGGCCGAGGTGCTCAGCCGGGATCCTGTGCACGAGCTGGCGATCTCGTCCGACGGCCTGGCCGAGACACATCTGACCGAGTTCATCGCAACGCTGCGGGAGTGTGCCGGCGAGGGCGAGACCGCGCTCGGGCCGTTCGTCGCGGCGATCCGGGACACGCTCACCGTCCTCGTCGAGCTGCAGCAGGCGATACCGGCCTCCGGCGCCGGTCTGGACGACAGCCGCCTGACCAGAGCGTCGGAGTCCCTGGCGCTGGTCAGGCGGAAGGCCGAGCAGTTCCACGAACCGCTGGCCGGCGTGGCGCTGCTCCTGACCCGACACCTCGCCCTCTCGCTGGAGGCGCCGATCACGATGACGCACCTGGCCGAGAAGGGCAGGCGGCTGGTCCCGAGCACGCTCGGCACGGAGCTGGGCCGGTGGTGGGTCGACATCTGCGCCACGACGGGTCCGCTGGACTTCTTCCACTTCCACCAGGCATACCGCTGCCCGCCGGACATGTCGCCGGCACACTGGTGGGTCAACGCAACGGTGCACGGGAAGCCGGTCCGCGAGGCCGTCGCCGAGCTCGCGCTGTCGCTCGACAAGCACGCCCGGCGGCTGGGCGAGATCGATGCCCGCTATCGCTCGTACCGGAACAGTCATCGGAGGGGGTCCGCCGGGTTCGGCCTCCGCGGTGCGTTCGATGCGAGCGGCGAGATCCTGCGGGCGGCGCTGGCGCCGCAGGCCGATCCGGCCAGGATGTGCGCCATCGCGGGAGCCCTCGAGCGCCTGAGCACATCGCTGCGTCGCATCGACATGGGACGCCTGACCGACGTGCCCGATCTGCTCTACGACCCAGCGCTGCCGACGGAGTCCTACCTCCTGCCCAGGGCGACGGAGCTGCTCGTGCACTGGCGCCGGAACGCGATGCCCGCCACCCACCTCCAGGTCGTTTTCGAGGTGCACGACGACGCCGCGCACGACGTGCTGTGTCTCATGTGCCTGGACGCCGGGCCGCGGCCCGTTCCCGCGGCGACGGTCCCCCTGCACGGCCTGGATCCCTTCGCTGACCTGGTGGAGGCACTGGGCGGTCAGTTCCACCTCTGGATCGCGAGGTCGGCCGGACTCAGCGGGTGCCGCCTTGACCACCACGACGGCATGAACTGCACCGCCGACGAGTACGTGCTGCGGATCGCTGACCGGCTCAGGGACCTGTCCGAAACGACCTGGTACGTGCGGCAGGCCCAGATTCAGTCCTGGCTGGGCGTCCTCGACTCGGCGCTGCGCACGAAGGGCAACGCGGCCCTCGCGTTCGCCATCCTCCCGCACCTTCGCGACTGATCCGTGTCGGTGAGCGGTGCGACTCAGCCCCCGACCGGACCGCCGGCGCGGTCGGCCGTGGTTCCGCTGCCGCTCCGACAGAACAAGAGCAGCCGCTCGAACGCCGCGTCCCAGTCCTTGTGGAACTCGAAGTACGTGTGCGTCACCACGGAGATCGGCGGCCGGACCGGGGCGAACCGCGCGACCGCGATGGGCTTCCCGCAGAGCTGCGCGTACGCGATCTCCCGTCTGACGTAGCTGTCGGCGCGCTGCACGTCCAGCGTGATGCAGGCGATCAGCCGGTCGGCAGCCTGGATGGCCTGCTCCAGCCCCGACGTGAAGTCGACGGCCTCGTCCATGTCGCGCACGTAGAGCCAGGTCACCACCCCGTGCTGGCGCAGTGCACGGTCGAGTCGCGCGGCGTGCACAGCGCCATCCTCGGTGGCGTAGCTGATGAACGCCGACGGCTCGCGGGCGGCGCAGTCCTCGGTCCGCACCGGCCGGCGCCCGGCGCGCGATCGGATCCGTCGAGCGACCTGTTCCACGTCACGATCGTGGCAGGCGCTGGTAGCCGGTCGCTGTCGCCTGCTCAGCTGCGGTGCGTTCGCATCCGAGCGGCCGGGTGATCCGCCGATCGGAGCCGGCTCCGATCGGAGCTTCGTAGTGCCGTGACCGTGCTGGAGAATGTGCGCCGGGATGCAGACTCGCCCGCGTCTCCTGCCCGTCGTCCTGGCCACGGCGACGTTCTTCCCGGTGCTCTTCGTCGTCCGCCGGTTGATCGACCGGTTCGTGCACCTGCCCGGGCCCGGCCACCTGGGGCGCAACCTGGCCGGCGAGGTCGTGCTCCTACTCATCACCGTCGCGATCGTGACCTGGACCGGCTGGTGGCGGCAGACCGGCCTGCTGGGCCCCTGGCGGCAACGCTGGTGGACAGTGCTGCTGCTCGTCTGGCTCGCGCTGATGCTGCTGATCGGCCTCCCGGTGCTGCTCCAGCAGAGCAGCGCGCGGCCGCTGTTCCCTCTGCTCCCGGTCCTCGCGCTCGCGGCGATGATCGGCTTCTGCGAGGAGACGCTCACCCGCGGCGTGATCCTGTACGGCCTGAGCCGGCATGGCCCACTGATCGCCGGCCTCATCAGCGCGGCGATCTTCGGGCTGCTCCATTCCTTCAACTACTTCGAGGGAGTCCCGGTGAGCTTCGTGGTCAGCCAGGTCACCACGGCCGCGCTGCTCGGCCTGCTCTTCGCCGGCCTGCGCGTGCGGATGCTCGTGCTCTGGCCGATGATCGTGGCCCACGCTGCCGTCGACGTGCCCGGGCTCCTCGGGGGCTACCCGCTCGACGTGCCGGCCATGAGCCCGATCGCGATCGTCGTCTCGATCTGGGAGCTGATGCCGTTCGGGATGCTGGGACTCGGCCTGCTGCTCTGGGAGCACCTGAACGGCCGGAACCCGCTGCTCGACCGATGAGCGAATACGGCCGCGCGGCTACACTACGGCGCCAGGAGGTGGGAGGGACCATGCCGGAGGGAACTCGTCGCCCGGCGTGCGTCATCGCGGTCGTCGCGGTGGCGCTGCTGACCAGCGCGTGTGTCAAAGCGGACGTCGGCCTGACCGTCCACGCGGACGACCAGATCGACGGCAATATCGTCATGGCGGTCGACCGTGGCTTCGCCCCGCCGGGCGGGCAGGCGCCCGACGCACTGCTCGACCAGGTCAGCCAGCGGGTCTTCCACGGCACGGCCACCGGCTCGCACACAGAGCCGTACGCGGACCCGGAGTACGTCGGACGGCGGGTCACGATCCAGGGCATGAGCCTGCTGGACTTCAACCGCGGCACCGGCGACGGGGGGCTCAAGATCGTCCACCAGGGCGGTCAGTTCCGACTGTCGGGCACGGTGGACACGGCGAACCTCGCGCCCGCGCCGGGGCAGTCCCCGACGGCGACCTCGGAGCGCATCGCCCGCACGTTCGACGTCGTGATCCGGGTCACGTTCCCGGGCGCGGTCACCCAGGCCAACGGTCAGGTGTCCGGCGACACCGTCACCTGGCGGCCCAGGCTCGGCCAGCGGCTCGCCCTCTCGGCGGTCGCCGACGACGGCCCCGGCCCGCCGGTCTGGCTGCTCCCCGTCGTGCTGCTCGCCGGCGCGGTGGCGCTCGGCGGTCTGGTCGTCCGGCGCCTGCGGGCGCCCTCTCCGCCTGCCGACCGGGCCGCCTGAACGGCGTTCGGCGAGACGCACTCGACGGTCAGGGTGCGGCGCGAACCACCGTGTCGGCGCAGCTCGGCGCTGGCGCGGGCTGAGGCTCGCCCAGCATGTCCCACCAGTCCAGGTGGGCGCAGGCGTGCAGCTCGGTGCCGGCGCGCAGGCCACGCGCCGCGCGGGCGCGGAACGTGATGTCCCGCTGGTCGTGGACCGCGATCGCGCCAAGGTCCCAGCTCAGGCGGCCGCCGACCACGGCGGTCGGCGCGGGACTGGACGAGCCGGGCACGTACGTCACGCCGGCCGGCAGGGCGTCGACCACGACGGCGCCGGCGAGCGCGTCGGTGTCGCTCGAGTTGCGCAGACGAACGCTGACGGTGAACGTGCCGCCGGCCGGCACCGCGCCGAACGCGGTCTGCTGGAAGGCCGGCGGCCTTCGGCACACGCCGCTCCCGCAGAGGGACATCGCGCACGCGGCGACGGCACGGCTCCACAGCATCTGGATCGAGTACGGAGTGCCGTTCAGGTAGACGTCGGCGCCGGCCGAGTTCCGCGGGCTGGTCGTGTTGGCGCACTTGTCGCCGATCTCGACGCCGCCGGCGCCGCCCGCCCAACCGCCGCCAGTGGGGTTGGTCACCGACTCGGCGAGCTCGTGCGCCGTGACGCTGACCTGGGCGTCGGCGGTGACGTCGTCGGAGGGGTCGGTGGCGATCCGGCCGCCCGGCGTCGTGCCGCAAGCGGGACCGGTCGCCGCGCCGCCCAGGGCGTGGTCGCCCATGAATGCGTAGACGACATCGCGGCCGCCGTCGGCGAAGTCGAAGTGGTAGGCGCAGAACCGGAAGTTGGGCGCGACGTTGCAGTAGCCGGACCCGCCGTCGCACTCGGCCACGTCGAGGCCGGTGTAGACGAAGTACACGTGGTCGACGTCCTCCATCCACCCTCGCCGGCTCGCCACGCGCGTCACCTCGGCCCGGATGTCCGCATCCGAGAGCGGATCGGCCGGCGTGCCCGCGTGAGGGTAGGCGGTCGCCCGGTCGACCTCGGTGCCTCCGAGCGCGACCGAGTTGCCGGGCGGCCCCTGGTGGTCGGGGTACTGCGTCAGGAGGGCGTAGTAGTCCGAGCCGCCGACGTCGCGCAGGAACCCGTTCAGCCGCTGCTCGTAGGCCGCGTCGCTGGCCGCGGTCCCGGCCGGTTCGAAGTGGCGGCCGGCCGGGAGCCAGAAGATGGTGTACGCGACCGCGTGGTGCACGACCCTGCCATGGTGGTAGCCCGGGTTCTCCGCCGGCTGCGGCGCCACCCGCTGCACGGGGGCGGGATCGACCCGGTCCGGCGCCGGGTGCCGCCCGACGCAGGACACGAGCGCCAGGGCCACCGCGCACACGCCGTACCGGCGCATCGTCCTCTCCCATCGTGCTCGGCCGCGGGTGCGGCCCGTCCAGGCGATGTAGCATCCCCGAAATCGGGTCGTCAATGAGCGTATTCGTCGCCGGCCGCGTGCGGTTCGCCGTCGTGCTGGCCGCGCTCACCGTCCTCGCCTGCGGGGCGGCCAGCAGCGGCGCGATGGGCTCCGCGCCCCGACCCGTCGTCACGGTCACGGACGCCGACAACGGCAGGACCGTCACGGTCGGCCCGGGCGGAGAGCTGGTCGTCACGCTGGGCAGCACGTACTGGACCTTCCAGGGCAGCTCGAACCCCGCAGTACTCCGGCAGGTCGGGCAGCCGGTCGCCTCGCCGGGCTCGTGCCCGCCGGGAGTCGGCTGCGGGCAGGTCAGCGCGACGTTCATCGCTGGCCAGGCCGGTCGGGCGGACGTCACCGCGTCCCGCTCCAGCTGCGGAGAGGCCCTCTCGTGCACAGGCGGCGCCGGAAGCTACCGGGTCTCGGTGGTCGTCAGCGGCTCCTGACGGTCAGCCGTCACGCAGGACGGTGTCGCGAGGTGCGTCCCGGTGCCCAGGTCAGCGACCGGTGAACCGCGGCGCTCGCTTCTCCCGGAAGGCCCGCTGGCCCTCCACGTAGTCCTCCGACCGGAAGCACGCCTCGACCAGGTCCGCGACCCGCGCCAGGTCCCGGTGGTCCGGGTCGCGGACCGCTTCGCGAATGGCCGCCCTGCACGCGGCCACCGTCAGCGGCGCGTTCGCGCAGATCGAGCGGGCCAGTTCGCGCACCTCGTCCTCGAGCCGATCGGCCGGGACGACCCGGTTGACCAGGCCGATCCGGAGCGCCTCGTCGGCCGCGAGCCTCCTGGCGGAGAACAGGATCTCCGCCGTCCACGACGGTCCCACCAGGTCCACCAGCGTCTTGACCCCGGGATATCCGTAGCCCAGCCCGAGACGCGCGGCCGGGACCCCGAACTGGCTCCCCTCCGCCGCCACGCGGATGTCCGCCCGCAGTGCGGTCAGCAGGCCGCCACCGATGCAGTAGCCGCGGATCATGGCCAGCAGCGGCTTGTCGAGGTCGGCCCAGGCCCGGTTCACCGCGGTCCACGCCTGGTCGTACGCGGAGCGGCCCTCGGGGGTGGTCCGCCGCTCCTCGAACTCGGAGATGTCGGCACCGGAGACGAAGGCGCGATCGCCGGCGCCGGTCAGCACGACCACCCGCACCTCGGGATCGCGCTGCAGCGCGGCCAGCGCGGGCGGCAGCGCGGCCAGCATGTCGGCACCCAGCGCGTTGTGCTTGTCCGGGTTGTTGAACGTGACCTGCGCCACGCCGCCGTCCAGGTCGACGAGCAGCCGCCCGGTTCCGGTGTCCAGTCGCACCTTCAGACCACCCCCCGTGTACGCAGATCGTCCAGTTGTTGGGACGACACGCCGAGCTCCGCCAGCACCTCGGCCGTGTGCTGGCCAGCCTCCGGGCTGGGCTCGCGGACGCTGGCCGGGCCCCTGCTGGTCGTGACCGGGCCGCGGACCAGGTCGAGGTGGCCGAGCACCGGGTGCTCGACGCCGGCGACGACGTCGAGGTGGCGGACCTGCGGGTCGGCGAACGTCTCGTCGACCCGGTACACGGGGCCCGCCGGCACGCCCGCCTCGTTGAGCGCTGCCACCCACTCCGCCGTCGTGCCCTGCCGCAGCCGTTCCGCGATCAGCGCGTTGAGCTCTGCGCGGGCCGCCGACCGCTTCGCGATGGTGTCGAAGCGGGGGTCGCTCGCCAGGTGCGGCAGGCCGACGGTCTCGCACAGCGAGCGCCACAGCCGGCCGCCCGCGCCGGCCAGGTTGAGGTGGCCGTCCACGGTCGCGAAGCACCCCATCGGCGTCATCGTCGGGTGGTTGTTGCCCTCCTGGCCGGGCACATCGCCGGCGACGGTCCACCGCGCAGCCTGGAAGTCCATCATCGCGATCATCGACTCCAGCAGCGAGGTCCTGACCCACTGGCCCTCGCCGGTCCGGTCGCGCTCCCGCAGCGCTGCCAGGATGCCGATGGTGAGGTACAGGCCGGCCGCCAGGTCCGAGACGGGGATGCCGACGCGGGTCGGGCCGGTGCCGGGCTGGCCGGTGACGCTCATGAGTCCGCCCATGCCCTGGGCGATCTGGTCGACTCCGCCCCGGCCGGCGTACGGACCGGTCTGGCCGAACCCGGAGATGGAGGCGTAGACGAGACGCGGGTTCCGCGCCCGCACGGCCTCGTAGTCGAAGCCCAGGCGGTGCTTCACCGGCGGCCGCATGTTCTCGACCAGGACGTCGGCGGTGTCCACGAGTCGCATCAGCAGGTCGCGGCCCTCGCCGCACTTGAGGTCCAGGGTCACGCAGCGTTTGTTGCGGTGCAGGTTCTGGAAGTCGGGGGTGTGGCGGCGCTCGTCCATCTGGTCGCCGCCGGCCGCGCCGGGCGGCGCCTCGACCCGGATGACGTCGGCGCCCCAGTCCGCCAGCTGCCGGACGCAGGTCGGGCCGGCCCGGGCCACCGTCAGGTCGATGACGCGCAGGTCCGAGAGCGGGAGCCCGTTGTCCGGCTGCATCTTGGCCGCACTGTACAGGACGTCCGGACGTCCGGCCGAGTGCATGACAACGGTCACGGGGCCGGACCAGCTTTTCCTCACTTCCCGGCGGCGTCGGGCGGCCTTAGGCTTGACGGCATGACGGGCTTCGGGCGCCTGCTGACCACCGGTCGCTGGGTGATGGTGTCCCTGTCCGTCTTCTTTTTCGTCTTCGCCCTTCCGGCACGCATCGTGCCGACCGGTCCGCCGCAGTGGATTCAGGCGGTGCTCCTGCTCGCCCCTGCCGCCGTGTTCGCCTGGTTCTGGGCGAGGTGGGTCGGCACTCGGGACGTGGTCCGGCCGGCAGTGGCGGTGGTCGCCTACACCGGGCTCTCCGTGCTGGCCTTCGAGGTGGTGCCGCACCCGCCCATCGCGAGCGGCGGCCTGCTGGTGTTCGCGGCGATGCTGATCGGCGCCGGGTTCGAGTGGCGCGTCGCCCTCGCGGCGCTGGCCGCGCTCCTCGTGGTCCAGACGGCGATCGACTTCCAGCAGCACCTGCCGACGAACGCCCTGAGCTCGGGGATCGGTGACCTGCTGAACACGGCATTCGTCGGCATCGTCACGATCGGGGTCCGCCTGCTGATCCTCGCCTACCAGGAGCTCCAGGCAGCGCGCGAGGGGATCGCGCAGCTGGCAGTGGCCGAGGAGCGGCTCCGGTTCGCCCGCGACCTCCACGACCTGCTCGGCCAGACCCTCGCGACGGTCGTGCTGAAGAGCGAACTCGTCGCCCGTCGCCTGCCTCCGGACGTGGGGCCCGAGCTGCGCCAGGAGCTGCAGGAGGTGGCGCAGGTGGCCCGCCGGTCGCTGGACGAGGTGCGCGAGGCCGTCGCCGGGTACCGGCAGGCGAGTGTGGACCGCGAGCTCGTGAACGCGCTCATGGTCCTGCGCGCCGCGGGCATCACGACGACTGTCGACAACCAGGCAGGTCCCATGTCTCCCGAAGAGGAGGGCGTGTTCAGCTGGGCCCTGCGGGAGGCGCTGACGAACGTCGTGAAGCACAGCGGGGCCCGGAACTGCCGGATCACGCTCAAGCGATCCGACGGCAGGGTGGCGCTCGAGGTCGCTGACGACGGTCGCGGCGCGGACGGCCCGGTCCGGTTCGGGAACGGCCTGCGCGGCATCCAGGAGCGGGCGCTCGCCGCCGGGGGACGGTCGACGGTCGAGGCCGACGGCAGCGGCTTCCGCACCGTCGTGGAGCTGCAGGCGGGTTGATACGCGTCCTGATCGCCGAGGATCAGGCCATGATCCGCGGCGCCCTCGCCGCCCTGCTGTCGGACGAGCCGGACATCGAGGTGGTGGCGCAGGTCGAGCGCGGCGACCAGGTGCTGGTCGCGGCGGTCGAGGCGAAGCCGGACGTCGCGCTGCTCGACATCGAGATGCCGGGCTGCGACGGGATCGCGGCGGCGGCCGACCTGCAGCGCCATCTGCCGTCCTGCCGCACGCTGATTCTCACGGTGTTCGGCCGCCCCGGCTACCTGCGCCGCGCCGTGGAGAGCGGGGTACGGGGCTTCCTGCTCAAGGACGCGCCGCCGGACGAGCTGGCGGTGGCGGTGCGCAGGGTCATGGCAGGCGAGAAGGTGTTCGACCCCAAGCTTGCCATCTCGGCGCTCAGCGACGGAACCAGCCCGCTGACGCCGCGCGAGCAGGAGGTGCTGTCGCTCAGCGCGGACGGCGCCAGCGTGGAGGCGGTGGCCAGCGCGCTGCACCTGAGCAGCGGCACGGTGCGCAACCACCTGTCCATCGCGATCCAGAAGGTCAACGCCCACAACCGCATCGAAGCGGCGCGCATCGCCCGCGAGAAGGGCTGGCTCTAGTGTGGTCCCCCCCCTTCGCGGGGGAGGTGGTCCGGCCACGGACCGGCGGGGGGCGAGCGGCGCTGCGTGACCGACGGCTCTGCTCTGTCTGAGCGACCCCTCCCTACCCTCCCCCGCGAGGGCGGAGGGACTGTCCCGGTTCCTCACACTCCGTCACGTGACACCTGTCATGCGAAGCGCTCCCATTGTCACGAGAAAGTCGTGATCGCGGCGACTTCTGCACAGTGCCCCCCTGGCCCTACGTTGTGATCGTGACGCAGGAAGCGTCACAGAAGCCAACTGAAAGGAGCCACTGGCAATGCAGATCGCAGACAGATCAGTCGAGCACGTCCAGGCAAGCGACGTCCTGGTCGAGGCCGAGGCGATCACCAAGGTCATCGGCAGCAACGGCACGTCGACGACGATCCTGGACGCGGTTTCGTTCGCAGTGCCGCGCAACAGCCTGTTCGCCATCAACGGGCCGTCCGGGAGCGGCAAGTCGACGCTGCTCAACATCCTGACGGGGATCGACCGGCCCACGTCCGGCCGCGTCGTCTTCGCCGGGAACGAGATCGGCCACATGAGCGAGAACGGGCTCGCGCGCTGGCGCGGCCGCACCGTCGGCATCGTCTTCCAGTTCTTCCAGCTCCTGCCGACGCTCACCGCCCGCGAGAACGTCGAGCTGGCGCTCGAGCTGGGGGGCGCGTTCCCGCGCCGGCAGCGCCGCGAGCGCAGCCTCGCCTGCCTGGACGAGGTCGGCATGGCCGACTACGCCGACCGCCTGCCCAGCCAGCTCTCGGGTGGGCAGCAGCAGCGCGTCGCGATCGCCCGGGCGCTCGCCAACGACCCGCCGGTGCTGGTCGCCGATGAACCGACCGGCAACCTCGACTCGAAGTCCGCGCACCAGGTCTTCGACCTGCTCGGCAGCCTGACCGGGCGCGGCAAGTCGGTGCTGTACGTGACCCACGACCGCGAGCTGGCGGCCCGCGCCACGAGCCGGGTCGACCTCCTCGACGGCCGCGTGATCGGCCTCGGCGCCGTCGGCGCCGGGCGGGAGGCGGCATCATGAGCGCGCTCACGAAGAAGGCGATCCGGGACGTCACGCGGCGCAAGCTGCGCACCGCGCTCACGGTGCTCGGCATCGCGATCGGCGTGACGGGCCTCACCGCCATCGCGATGGCGTCCGGCCAGTTCACGTCCGGCCTCGACAACCTCAACGACACGACCGGCCAGCCGGACATCCAGTTCTTCGTCGCCCCGACCACCGCCCCCGTCGCGGACGTGCTGAGCCGTCAGCCCAACGTCGACGTGGCCGCCACCGAGACCTACGCCGCGACCCGCTGGGCGATCCCGTCCGGTCACGAGCCGCTCGCGATCACGGGCCTCGCGGACTTCCAGAACCCGCGGTTCCAGAAGTTCACGATCGCGGCAGGGACGCAGCCGGGGCCGGGACAGATCCTGATGGAGTCGTCGGACACCGCGGTGACGCCGTTCAAGGTCGGCGACACCATCACGCTCCAGGTCGGCACCGGCACGCGCCAGCTCGTCGTGTCCGGGCTCGCGCACACGCCGGGCGCCGCCTCCCCGACATTCACCCGCCGGGCGTCCGGCTACATGCAGGAGTCCGACCTGCAGTCGCTGCTGCACGTGAACGGCTCGAACCTCGCACTCGTACGCCTCCACGACTACGGACAGCGCGCCGCGACCGCCGTTCAGCTCGGTGGGGTCCTCCAGTCCCAGGGCGTCGTCGTGCTGCAGAGCGCCGTGGGCCGGGACGTGTCGGGCGGATCGAGCTCGATCATCACCGGCATCTTCACGATCATGCAGGCGCTCTCGGTGCTCGCCCTGCTGCTGAGCGTGTTCCTGCTGCTCAGCACCATCTCCACGCTCATCGCCGAGCAGGTCCCGGTGATGGGCACGATGAAGGCGATCGGCGCCAGCGGCGGCAGAGTGCTCCGCAACTACCTCATGGGCGTCGCCATCTACGGGGTGGCCGGCACGGTCATCGGCATCGCGGTCGGCATCGGCCTCGGCGACATGCTCTACCGCTACTTCGCCGTGAACCTCGGCATGGACCCGTCCGCCATCCAGATCGGGCCGTCGCTCTTCATCCAGGCCGTCCTGGTCGGCGTCGGCATCCCGCTCGCGGCGGCCGCCCTCCCGGTGTTCCTGGGAACCCGGGTCACCGTCAAGCAGGCCCTGTCCGGCTACGGGATCGCGAACGGACAGCGGCGCCGCGGCGTCTGGAGCGCCGCCGTTCGCGGGCTGCTCGGCTTCGTCCCGCAGACCGTGCAGGTCGGGCTGCGCGGCCTGTTCCGGCGGCGCACCCGCTCGCTGCTGACCGTCGCGGCGCTCGCCGTGACGGGCGCTGCCTTCCTGGCGGTGCAGACCACGACCTCCTCCTGGAACGCCGCACTCGGCGACGTGTTCACGGGCTTCGACGTGTACGCGAACCTCGACAACCCGCAGCCCTACGGCTCGGTGCAGCCGACGCTGGCGGCGGTTCCGGGCGTCGCCCGCATGGAACCGCTCTCGCAGACGCTCGTGCAGACGAAGTGGGGGCGGACCCTGCTCACCGGCGTGAGCGCGGACCCCGTCCTGTATCAGCAGCACGTCGTCTCCGGCCGATGGATCACCGATGCCGACCAGGGCGCGGCGCTGATCAGCCAGGACGCCGCTCAGAAGTCGGGCCTGAAGGTCGGCGACACGATCGACTTCCACACCGACCTGCACCGCGCGAGCTGGCGGATCGTCGGCATCAGCCGCGACCTGCAGAATCCGACGGGCGCCGGCGTGATCATCACCACGCGGGCGCAGGCGAACGCGTTCAACGGCCTACCGGCCGATTACTTCCAGACCCTGCTCGTCAGCTCGACGAGCAGCAGGCAGGCGGACGTCGACGCCCTGGCCCGGCGCGTGGACGCCACGCTGGGCGGCACGCCGGCGCAGGCGACCGTGTTCACCACCAACCAGCTGGTCCAGGGCAACCAGAGCACGTTCCTGATCCTCTACGCGCTCTTCTACAGCGTGGTCGCGATCGTCGCACTCGTGGGCGCCATCGGCCTGTTCAACGCGCTGGCCATGGGCGTGCTGGAGCGCCGGCGCGAGATCGGAATCCTGCGCTCGATGGGCGCCACCGGGCGGCGGGTCGCGCAGGTGTTCTGGACCGAGGGCGTGGGCCTCGGCCTGGTGTCGTGGGTGATCGCGGTCGCGATCGGCATTCCCGCGGCGTACGGATTCCTGCAGTTCGTGGGCGCGGTGCTCCTCGCCGTTCCCTTCGTCTTCAACCCGGCCAGCATCCTGGCCATGCTGGTCTTCATCGTGGCGGTGGCCTCGGTCGCCACCGTGGGGCCGGTCTGGTCCGCCTCGCGGATCCGGATCGCCGAGACGCTCCGCTACGAGTGACCCAGCCGCCGGAGGGGAGGCCGCGCCTCCCCTCCGGCCGCCATTCCTGCGGCTGGTACGCTGGCTGCGCCCATGAGCTCCCGAGACCCCGAGGACGTCGACGCCTACGATCGCGACCTCGGGCGGATCACGATCGGGGGTCCGACGCCGCTGACGGCGCCGATCGAGATCCGCGAGTACGACCCGGCGTGGCCCTCGCTCTACGAGCGCGAGGCGGCGCGGGTTCGCACCGTCCTCGGCGCACTGGTGGTCCGGATCGAGCACGTGGGCTCGACGTCGGTGCCCGACCTCCCGGCCAAGCCCATCGTCGACGTCGGGCTCGAGGTGCCGGACTCGGCCGCGGAGGAGACGTACGTGCCCGCCATGGAGGAGGCCGGCTACGTGCTCCGCATCCGGGAGCCGGAGTGGTTCGAGCACCGGCTCTTCAAGGGCCCCGACACCAGCGTCAACCTGCACGTCTTCTCGGCCGGCTGCGAGGAGCTCGACCGGATGATCCTGTTCCGCGACCGCCTTCGGGCGAACGCGGCGGACCGCGAGCGGTACGCGGCGCTCAAGCGCGAGCTCGCGTCGCACGAGTGGAAGTACATGCAGCAGTACGCGGACGCCAAGAGCGCGGTGGTGGAGGAGATCATCGCGGCGGCCGCTCGCGACCGGCGAGCGTGACGGTCGAATTGGCCGCCGTCTACGCCGCCCTCCGCGAGCGATGCGAGCTGGAGCACGGCGACCCGCGACACGAGCTGGTGGCCCACCTCGCGGGCCGGACGCCGGCCGAGGTCGCGCGCGCCGTGAACGGCCTGGTCGCCGCTCGGGCCCGCGAGGTGGTGGTGCTGTGGCCGGGCGAGGGCCGAGTCGGGCGAAGGGGGCGCGGGGAGCGCCCCCCACCTCCCAGCCTGGGTGCCGCAAGGACCGGCTGTCCAGGCTTCCCTCCGGCGCTTCGCGGCCTGGACACCCTCCGCCTGGTGCCGAGCCGCAAGTGGGTCACTCACGGCCCGGAACCATGCGTTGCTGCGCGTGAGCGTGGTTGCTCCGGGCTGCAGACCACCGTCACGAGCAGCAACCGCCACCTGCAGCCTGGATGTGGCACACATGCGTGTCGGACGCAGTCCTGCCGTACGGCGGCCACCTCATTCGGCGCCCAGGGCGTGGCGCCGGTACGGCAGCACCGGGCCGACCGCCGCGGCGGTGCCGGCGGTCGTCATGGCATGCTGGTCTCGTGACGATCGAGGACCTGGTCCGCCTGCGCCGGGCCCGCGACCAGATGGACCGCGACTACGCGCGGCCGCTCGACGTCCCGGCGCTCGCGCGCGGCGCGTTCATGTCCGCCGGCCACTTCTCCCGCAGCTTCCGCGCCGCCTTCGGCGAAACCCCGTACAGCTACCTCATGACGCGCCGGATCGAGCGCGCAAAGGCACTGCTGCGGCGAGGCGACCTGACGGTCACGGACGTCTGCTTCGAGGTCGGCTGCACCTCGCTCGGGTCCTTCAGCGCCCGCTTCACCGAGCTCGTCGGCGAGAGCCCCAGCGCGTATCGCGCTCGCAGCCATGAGGACGGCGCCGGCATTCCGGCGTGCCTCGCAAAGATGTACACCAGACCGGTCAGGAATCGAGAAGCCAGCTCGGCCGGCCCACCGCTAGCGTGAGCCGCATGGATCTCAAGCTCTCCCACTGCTTCATCGCCGTCGACGACCACGACGAGGCGCTCGCCTTCTACCGCGACGTCCTCGGCTTCGAGGTCCGGAGCGACGTCCGGTTCGAGGGGATGCGCTGGGTGACCGTCAGCCCGCCCGCGCAGCCCGACGTGCAGATCGTCCTCGAGCCGCCGCTGGCGGACCCGAACGCTTCCCAGACCGACCGGCGCTCGATGGCCGAGCTGCTTGCCAAGGGCCTGCTGCGCGGCGTCATCTTCGCGACCCCCGACTGCGACGCCGCGTTCGAGCGCATCAGGGCCGCGGGCGCGGACGTGGTGCAGGAGCCCATCGACCAGCCGTACGGCGTGCGTGACTGCGCCTTCCGCGATCCCGCCGGCAACCTGATCCGGTTCAGCCAGTCACCCCGGCGCTGAGGTCGATCGTGGCGCGGCCCTCGATCTACGAGTTCGCCGGCGGTGAGGCCGCGTTCCGGGCCCTTGCCGACGCCCACCACCAGCGGTGCCTGGAGGACCCCGAACTCAACCACCCCTTCTCCCACCCCGGCAAGCCGGATCACCTCGAACGGCTGGCGGGCTATTGGGCCGAGGTGTTCGGCGGGCCGCCTCGGTACTCGGAGGAATGGGGCGGCCAGACGGCGATGCTCGAGGTGCACGCGGCCCAGGGATCGGGAGAGGACTTCGGGCCGCGCTTCGTCGCCTGCTTCGTTCGGGCCGCCGACGACGCCGGGCTTCCCGAGGACCCCGATTTCAGGGGCGCCCTCCGCGCGTATATGGAGTGGGCCGTGACGGAGGTGCTCGCCTATTCGCCGCACGGCTCGACCGTGCCGGCGGGTCTGACGGTGCCGCGTTGGGGCTGGGACGGGCTCGAGCGGGGGTCGGTTCCGGCCAGCTGAACCCGGACGGAGCCCACCTCCGAGCTCTCGGCAGAGCGGGTTGAATCGGGAACCGGCCCGCATGGGGCCGGATCGTGGCAACGTTCGAGTCGATGACATCGAGCGGAGACTTCGCGAAGGATCGGGTTGCGGTGGTGACCGGCGCCTCATCGGGGATCGGCGCCGGGCTCGCGGCGATGCTGGCGGCCGAAGGCGCCAGGGTGGTGCTGGCCGCGCGTCGCGGCCACGAGCTGGAACGGCTGGCGGAGGGCATCCGCCGGGACGGCGGCGTGGCGGTTCCGATCGCTACCGACGTGACGGATGATGGCGCGCTCGACCAGCTGGTCGCACGGACCCGCGCCGAGCTGGGCGCGATCGACATCCTGATCAACAGCGCCGGCTTCGCGATCTGGGAGCCGCTCGAGGCAACCACGATGGACGTGTGGGATCGAACGTTCGCCGTCAACGTCCGCGCTCCCGCCCGTCTCTGCGCGGCTGTGCTGCCCGAGATGCAGGCGCGACGGTTCGGCCGGATCGTGAACATCGGCAGCGAGGCGGGTGTTGCGATCGTGCCGGGTCTCGCCGCCTACTGCGTCAGCAAGCACGCGCTGCGGGCTCTCACCGAGGTCATCCAGGACAGCAACCACGACAACGGAATCAAGGCGTGGGTGATCTGCCCCGGATTCGTCGACACCGACATGGGCTACGTGGTCCCAGGTGGGAACCCGAGCGCCTTCCTCAGTGTGGACGAGATCGTGGACGTCGTTCGCTTCCTCCTCCGTACGGGCGACAACGTCAAGCTCGGCCCCGAGGTCCTGGTACGCACCATGCGCAACCCCATGGCCGGGTGACCGCGGCGACGATAAGCTGCCGGGCTGCGACTCCTCCATGACCCGAGTGAGGTCCCACCCGATTCCCTTCCTCTGGTAGGCACCTGCCCCGACACCTCCGCGCCCGCCCAGGGGCGACCTGGACCACGAAGTTGCATGATGTGCCACACATATATGGGCCCAGGCCCGAGTGTGAGTGGGAGGAGATGCATGGGCGGACAGCGAGGTGGTGCGACGCGCCAGCACGGCGTAGCCAGGCTGCCGGCAGTGCCGAGCTGGACGAGATAGAGCGCCGGTTCGAATGTCCGCCTACAAACCGATGGACGACCTCGTTCGTGAGGCCGCAGCAGAGAAAGCCGCGATGGACCGCCGGATAGTCGAATTTGCGGAGCGAATACGGCTGGAAGCTATCAACGAAACCCGCGTGCTGGTGCGTGAGGGATTGGAGCGGCTGGCCCGTGCTCCCGAAGCCCGGAGGACGCGTCGAGGCCAGATACGTCTGCTGCACACTGAGGACAGCTATGGCAGCGGTCTGTACGGGCCGTACAGCAAAGAGGCAGCGAGCGTCGTCGCGGGGGAGTTGAGACGGTCGGGGAACTATACGGTGGTGTCGAAGATCGACGCGTGGGCAGCACACCGAGCCCTACCGCACAGCCAACCAGGGCACCGAGGACAGAAGGACGTGGTCAAGGTCGGCACGAACAAGCGGCACGTCCTCGAGCTGTCCTGGTGACTTCACCCGAGCGCCGTCGAGCCCGAGGCCGACGCCAGATCTGCCTGGTGGGCTCTGGCCCTCAGCGGCCGCTCCCGGCGAGCGGGACCGTGGATGGGCTGGCGGGGTCGTCCGATGCGATCGTCAGGGTGGCCGTACGGGCGCCGGTGGCGGCCGGTTGGAAGACGACCGCCATGGAGCAGGTGGCCGCCGGCGCGAGCGCCGCGCCGGTGCACGAGTTGGAGACGACGGCGAAGTCGGCGGGATCCTGGCCCAGCAGCGAGACCGCGCCCACATGCAGTGTCCCGTTGCCGCTGTTCGTGAGGGTGATCGAGCCCGCCGCACTCTGGCGGCCCACCCGGACCCGGCCGAACGAGAGGCTCACCGGCTGCATCGACACCTGGCCGGCCACCCCCGTACCGCTCAGTGGCACGGTGAGCGTCCCGGCGCTGCCGGTGACAGCCAGTTGGCCCGAGACCGCCCCGACTGCGGACGCCGTGAAGTGGACTCCGACGACGCAGTTGGCGCCCGGGTTCAGAGTCGCTCCCGTGCAGGCGTCCGCGCTGACGCTGTACGCCGGCGAGCCGGCGCCGATGGCGACCGAGTCGACGTGCACGAGAGTGCCTCCGCTGTCGGTCAGCGTCACCGACGCGCTGGACGTGGACCCGACAGGCTGGCTGCCGAAGTCCACGCTGGCAGGCGAGATGCTGACGCTGGCCGGCGCACCACTCTGCTGGAACTCGAAGGCGCCGATGTCGACGACGCCGCCGCTGATGCGGGGCAGTCCGTCGAAGTCGGCTGCCGGCAGCGACAGAGCCGAGTTGTTGCCGGCGTCGATGGCCGGCGAGCCGGACAGCAGGCGATAGTTCCCGCCGCCCACGAACCGTGGGTCCGCCGAGATGTTGCCGCTGGTACCCAGCATGGACCCGCACGTCCCTGCCAGGACAGTACCGGCGCCGAACACGTCGCTGTGGTCGAGCCGGGGCGGACCGTCGCTCGGGTCAGTGTCGCATTCGACCGTGCTGGTCCCGGCGCCCTGGAGGACGTTGTTGAAGAGCTGCCACTGACTGGACCAGCCGGCCGCGTAGACGGCGGAGCCGCTGTTTCCGACGGCCTGGTTGTCCGCGATCGTGTTGGAGACCAGCAAGGCCCCCCCGCTGCCGGACGCGGGAGAGAAGAAGATGCCGCCGCCCGGCCCGTGCGAGGTGTTGCCGACGATCACGTTCTGAGCGATCAGGCCGGTGAACCCGTTGACGATCCAGATCGCGCCGCCGGAGTTGGAGGTGTTGCCGCTCATCATGTTGTCGCTGATCGTGCCGGCGCCCACCAGGTTCATGGCCCCGCCCGAGTCGTTTTGGTTGTGCGTGATGGTGTTGCCGATCACCTCCGCGCCGGTCGCCCCGTTCATCGAGATGCCACCGCCGGCGCCGCCACTCCAGCCTGGGATCTCGGAGTTGCCGGTGATCGTGTTGCCCGTGATCAGCGGGCTGCTGGTCCTCAGGGGGTTGCCACCGGACTGGACGTCGATCCCCGCGCCGTCCCCGCCCGCCTGATTGTTCGCGATCACGTTGCCGCTGACCGTGGGCGAGGCGCCGAAGATCTCGATGCCGCCGCCCTGCGTCGTCGTCACACCGTGCTGGATCGTGAAGCCCTGCAGGACGGCGGCGCGAGACTCGCCGCTGTGGAAGCTGACGACAGTGGCCTGGCTGCCGCCGTCGATCGTCGTGCCGCCCGGTCCCTGAGCGCTCTCGACTGCGATCGCCTTACCCAGGAAGTCGATGCTCTCCGTGTATGTGCCCGGGGCCACCAGGACCGTGTCGCCATCGCTTGCGGCATTGATGGCCGCCTGGATGGTCGCGAAGTTGGCCGGCACGTTCAGCGTGGTGGCGGCGTGGGCGGTCAGAGGCGGTGCGACGAAGAGCAGCATCGCGGGGACCGCGACGATGACGATGCGACGCGCGAGGCGACGTGACATCCGGAATCCCTCCCTGGCCCGCTCCGGTGGACCGCCGCACGATACCACGGCGGCGCGGTCCCTCGCGACCTGCCGGCTGTAGTCGTTGACGGATGATCCATCGAAACGGTAGCGTACACCTCAGTTAGAAACGCCAACGTATCGATAGAGCGAAAGGGAGTGGCGGAAGTGTGGCAGCTGCGCATGAACCCGAAGTCGGTCGCCTACTGGATTGCCACGGTGCTCATCGCCGCGGAGACGCTTGCTGGGGGTGGGACGGATCTCGCCCACGGGCGAAGCGGGCTCGTCGCCGGGACGCCCGTGGTCGACGTGGTGACGAGCCTGGGTTATCCGATCTTCGTGCTGACGATCCTCGGGGTCTGGAAGGTGCTAGGAGGAGCGACCCTGCTGGCCCCGGGTCTTCCCCGACTCAAGGAATGGGCGTACGCGGGAATCGTCTTCGAGCTGACCGCGGCGGCGGCGTCTCTCCTCGTTCGAGGCTACGGCGTCGGCGACGTCGCGCCGCCGCTGGTGCTGGCGGCCCTCGCGCTCACCTCATGGGCGCTTCGACCGCCGAGCCGCATGCTCGGATCGGTGCTGCCCGGGCGGCGGACCCGGCCGTCCCGGGAGCTCGTGTCGTAGAGGTCCGGCCGGCCGGCAGCATTCCCGGCCAGGACCTTTAGCGATCCTTAAGGCCCGCTGTCGAGACTCGCGGCCCATGTTGATACGAGCCACTGGCGTCCTGAACTCCGCAAGGCGGCTCCTGGCCTTCTGCCTGCCCGCTGCGATCCTGGCGGGCCTCCTGCCGGCCGCCCTGCCCACGCCGGCTGCGGCCGGCGGAGGGCCCTTCACCGGCATGACGGCCACCGCCAACGACGTGCCGGTCGGCACGCCGGTCACGGTGACGTCGACGACTTCCTTCAACGTCGGCCCGACTCCCTGGTGGACCCAGATCTACGACCTGTCCACCGGCGCCCGCGTGGTCGCCTGCCCAACCGGGACCATCTGCTCGGGGACGGTCAACAGCTCCAGCCCGGCGTCGTCCAACAGCGCCATTCCACACTTCGGGCGCTTCGTGGCGTATGTCGGGAGTTTGTCGAACTCGCCGCCGCCCGCGAACAACCAGGGCGCTTCGAGCGAGGTCGACGTGGCCTGGAATGCGATCGACATCCACCTGAGCGGTGTCGCCACGAACGTCACCACCACCCAGTACACGTTCACCGTGACAGCCACCACGGCGGTCGACGTCGGTCCTACGCCCTACTACACCGAGATCTTCAACATCAACACCGGCGCGCTCGTGGGCGTCTGCGGCAGGGGCACCAGCTGCACTGCGACGACCACGCTCGCGGTAGGGCCGACGATCGAGTTCCAGGGCTTCGTGACGAACTACAGCGGATCCGTGCCCACGACCTTTCAGGGAGCCTCCCTCTACCTGAGCACCGGGGGCAAAGGCTGACCTGGACGGCCTAGGGCTGTCTCACCATCGCCTGGGCGGCACCGTGTGCCGCCCAGGGAGCGGACACTGCGGCGTAGGGTGGGGAGCAATGCCGGACCAGGACGAGGAGCGCGAGCGGGAGGAGGAGGAGCTGCGGCGGGTCGCCGACCAGGTCGACCCGGTGCAGGGGTTCGAGATCGAGCGGCCGACCCGGGAGCAGCTGGAAGAGGACGACGTGTCCCTCTGGCAGCAGCCGTCCGAGGCGGACGTCCTCGAGGAGGAGGCGAAGCTGGACCGCCGGCGGCAGGCCGAGGAGCCGGAGGAGCAGTAGCCGTCGGTCGTGCCTCCCCTCGGGAAGGCCGCCGCCGGGTCAGGGGTCGATGAGACCCTGACGCAGGCCCTGCGCCGCCAGGCGGTCCCGCACGGCCCGCTCGGCGCCCGCGCGGACCAGCAGCCCCAGCGTTGTCCAGGCGCCGGACACCGCGACACGCTGCGTGAGCACCGGTTCGAGCCCGGCGGCCCGGATCGCGGCGTCGTGGCTCTCCAGCTCCTCCAGGACCACCACGATCCGTCCGGCGGTGACCCGCGCGGCCTCGCGCCAGAACGGCTCCAGCCCGCCGATCAACGATGCGGCGGGGGCGACCCGGCGGGACCACGGCGGGTTGGTGAGCACGACGTCCGCCGCGCCCGCCAGGAGGGACAGGTGGCCGGCGTCGCAGACCATCAGCGCGACCGGCGTTCCGGCCCGCTCGGCGTTGGCGGCCGCCGCGCGCACCGCGTCCATCGAGGTGTCGGCGCCCAGCAGCCGCGCGGCGGGCTGGTGGCGGCCCGCCTCCAGCAGCATGGTGCCGGCCCCGCAAAACGGGTCGAGCACGCGCGCGCCCGGCACGGCGCCGCCGAGCACCGCCGCCGCACGGGCCAGCGGCGGATGCAGGGTGCCGGCCAGCGAGCTCAGCCGGTACGGCCGGCGATGGAGAGGGGCGGCCGCCAGCCGGAGGCCGAGGAAGCCGCCGCCGTCCCACAGGTGGACGCGCCAGCTGAGCGGCGGGTGCTCGTTCACACCCAGCGGCCCCGGCAGGTACCGCCGCCCGAGCGCCCGTTCCAGCCCGTCGCCGACCGCGCGTTCGATCTCGAAGCGGCTGTAGTTGCGGGGGCCCAGGAAGCTCGCCACCACCTCGAACGGAGCGCCTGCCGGCACCGGCCGCATCGCTTCGACCGCTGCCAGGAGGGGGCGGTACTCCGCGCGCTCGGCCTGCGTCCGGAGCTCGGGCAGCGCGGCCCGGCGCCGGCCGGCGCCGTCGAGCCGGAGCGCCAGCAGGAACAGGTCGTCGGCGGTTCCGGCGTCCAGCAGCTCCGGGCCCACGGGAGCGCTGCACTCCACCAGCCGGTGCGCGACCGCGTCGACCTGCGCCCCGGCGGACGCCAGTTCGGCGGCGCAGATCCACTCGATGCCGCGCAGACAGCGCGCGACGAGCCGCATCCGCCGATCCTATGTGTCGTGATCCAGCGTGACCAGCCGCGCGTCGTGCACGTCGGCAGGGCGAACAACGTCTTCCAGCGGCTGGACGTGCTCAAGCGCAACCGCACGCGCCGGCGCCAGTACGGCGAGCTGTTCGTCGAGGGCGTCCGGCCCATCCAGCGCCTCGTGGACACGGGCTGGCCGGTGCGCAGCGTCTGCTCGGAGGACGGACGCGAGCTCTCGGGCTGGGCGCGCTCGATCGTGGCGGCCTGCGGGGCGGAGCGCCACTACCTGCTCGCGCCCGAGCTGATGGAGCAGCTCAGCGACCGGGAGCAGCCGTCGGAGCTGCTGCTGGTGGCCGAGCTGCGGCCGCGCCGGCTGGGGGACCTGACGCTTCCGGACGACCTCCTCGTCGTCGTGCTCGACCGCCCGGCGAGCCCGGGCAACGTGGGCACGGTCATCCGCTCGGCGGACGCGCTCGGCGCGCACGGCGTCGTGGTCGCCGGGCACGCGGCAGACCCCTACGATCCCCGCGCGATCCGCGCCAGCATGGGCTCGCTGTTCTCGCTGCCGCCGGTCGAGGTCGGGGGCCCTGCCGAGCTGGAGCGATGGCTGGCCGGACGGCCCGGCGTGTACGTCGTGGGCACCGACTCCGCGGGCGAGTCGCCGCTCCGCGACGTGGACCTGCGCCGGCCGACCGTGGTCGTCGTGGGCAACGAGGCCGGAGGCGCGAGCTATGGCCTCCGGGCCCTGTGCGGCACGGTCGCCCGCATCCCGATGGGCGGCTCCGCCGACTCGCTGAACATGGCCGTCGCGGCCTCAATCGTGCTCTACGAGGCGGCGCGCCAGCGCGCCTACGCGTAGGCGGCGCCCGTCAGCACCACTGCGATCCGGCGACCGGGCAGCAGCTCGCGATGGCGGGCCAGCGCGGCGACCCCGGCCGCGCCGGCCGGCTCGACGAGCACGCCGAGCGACTCGGCGACCAGGCGCTGCGCGGAACGCAGATCGTCGTCGTCGACCAGGACGACCTCGTCCACGAGCGACAGCACCCGCGCGAGCGATTCCGGGATCGGGTCGGCGACCGCGATCGCGGTCGCGATCGTGTCTGTCGGGCCCGAGACCGGGCGGCGGGCGGCGAAGCTGCGGGCCATCGCAGGCGCCCCGCTCGCGGCGACGCCGATGATCCACGTGGCCGGTGCAGCGGCCTTCAGCCAGCGGGCGACGCCCGAGATCAGCGCGCCGTCCCCGAGCTGCACCACCGCGCTGTCGAACGGACCAGCGGCCTCGAGCTCGACTCCGATCGTCCCGGCGCCCTCCGCCATCTCGGGGCCCAGCCCGTCGACCACGAGCAGCCGGTCCGCGTTTGCGGCGGTGTGCTCGCGAGCGGCCGGCCACGGCTCCGCTGCCGTCTCGACGAGGGCGCCCAGCGCGCGCATGCGCTCGACCTTCACCAGCGGCACGGCCGGCGATACGAAGGCGTGGACGCTCGCCTCGCGTGCGCGAGCGGCATAGGCGAGCCCCTGTCCGAAGTTGCCCGCGGTCGCGCAGACCCAGGTGCGCGCGGGATCCAGGGCACGAGCCAGCAGCCAGGCTCCGCGGCCTTTGAAGCTGCCGATCGGGTTCAGGGTCTCGACCTTGACGACCACCTCGCGCCCGAGGGCTGCGGAAAGCCCCTCGTCCAGGAACTGCGGCGTCCGCAGGAACACGGCGTCGATCTCGCCGGCGGCCGCCGCGATGCGCGAGAGCGACAGGCCGGCCAGCTCGTGGTCCATCACGATCCCCGGATCGGAAACGCCACGTCGCACACCTCGTCGCCCGGCCCGGCCGAGGCGTAGCTGGCGAAGTAGACCTCGCGCGGGGCCCCGGCCTCGTCGCGGCCCTGCTCGGTGATCCACTGCCCGACCGCATCGAAGGCAGAGAGGATCTGCGGGTTCTCGGACTGGGCCTTCCGCAGCCGGACGTACGCCTCGCGGTGCGCTGGCTCGCGGCGGGTGGCCGCGGCCGCCGACGTCGCCCGCGCCGGGTCGATGGGCACGCACACCTCGACCGGGCCGTCGCTGTCCTGGTTGACCTCGCCGTGATAGACGACGAACGGCGGCCCGGCGCGGCCGCCGCACGGCTCGGCCGCCCGGAGCAGGCGGGGGATCGCCGCGCCGATCCAATCGGCCAGCGCAGGCACCAGCACGTGCCGCTGCTCGGTGAGCACCACCTGCTCGGGAACGTCGCGCTCTCGGACCTCGAACATCGCGAAGCTCCGCTCGTCTCCGAGCAGCCGGTTGCGCAGGTGCGCGGCCAGCTCGCGCTGCGAGGCGACCCGGCGCTCGACCGCCTCCCAGTAGCCCCCGATCACGTCCGCGCCGTGCGGACCGCCCGCCGAGACAACCTCCCCGACCTGCGCCAGCGGCATGTCCAGCCGGCGCAGCATGCCCACGAGCCGGGCGGTCGCCAGCTGGCTCTGGCGGTACCGCCGGTAGCCGCTCCAGCGGTCGACGTCGGCCGGCACCAGGACCCCGAGCCGGTCGTACAGCCGCAGCGCCTTCAGCGAGAGCCGAGAGCGCCGCGCGAACACGCCGATGCTGAGCAGCGGGTCGTCCGTCTCGGCAGGCGCCGGTGGCCGTGCGTAGCGGCCGATGCCGAGCACGGCGTCCACCGGCTCCATGGCCGGCCGCTCGTCCTCGCTCACGTGACGCGGGCGATCGCCGTCGTGCGGCCCGCCTCGATGTCGAGCACCACCGCCCCGAGGACGATCGGGCCGCCCGCGACCCGGACCGGCGGCGCGGCTTCGGGCGGCGTGCCCCGCACGATCTCCACGTAGCGGGCGGCGTCGAAGCCCTCGATCCCACCGGCGGGCCCGGTCATGCCCACGTCGGTGACCAGCGCGGTCCCGCACGTCAGCAGGTGCAGCGGCAGCGTGGGGACGTGCGTGTGCGTCCCGATCACCGCCGCGGCTGCGCCGTCCACGGCGTGTGCGAATGCCTCCTTTTCCATGTCGGACTGGGCGTGGTAGTCGACGATCACGGTGCCAAGGCGCTCGGCGGCGCACCAGGCATCCCACGGCCGCCGGCCGAATGCCGCCACGGACGGGGCGAGCGCCAGTGCCTCGCGATCGGCCAGGACCAGCACCGTCAGCGCCTCGCCGCCCACGTCGATCGTGATCGAGCCGCGGCCCAGCACCCCCGGCGACAGGTTGAGCGGCCGGAGCACGCGGGGGACGGCGAGCACGCCGGCCACCTCGGGGCCGTCGAACGCGTGGTTGCCGGCTGTCACGACGTCGACGCCGGCGGCGACCAGCCGCTCGACGAGGTCAACGGCCATGCCGATGCCGGTGGGACCGCAGTTCTCGGCGTTGGCGATCACGACGTCCAGCGCCAGGTCCGCCCGCAGCACCGGAAGGCGGTCGGCGAGGTAGGCCACGGCGGCCGGTCCGACGACATCGCCGACGAACAGAACTCTCACGGCCGGCCCGCTCGGCTCAGTCCTGCGGCGCCCGCCGCAGCCAGGTCTTGTTCTTCACCGGCCGCCACCCCTTGCCGTTCACGTACACCACCGCGACGCCGCCTGCGACGAACCAGCGCGCCTCCGCGTCGTTGCGCCGGCGAGCGGTCTCGAGGTCGCACTTGAGCATCGCCGCGGCAAGCTGGTCGGAGAGGTCGGGATCGATCTCGAGCCAGCGGCCCCCGACCCGGAAGCCGCCCTCTCCCCACATCGGGTTGTTGAGAGGCAGCTTGTTGAGGGCGTCGGCCAGCTCCTCGGCACTCACCAGGTTCTGCATGGTCAGGCTGCGTTTCTCCTTGTCTGTCGTGGTCTCGACGCGTGCGGCCCTCTGCCTGGCGGGTACGTGCGATCACCCAGTGTGGCGAGGCTGCGCCGCAACACGCGCCCTCCACTGTAGCGCAGCGCTCGGAAAGCGTTCAGGCGATGAGTGGCGCGACCTCGTCCATAAGGAGCGCGAGCGCGTCGTCGTCGTCGAACAGGAAGTGCTGCAACCAGAACAGGTCGACTCCCAGCTCGATGTACGGCCGCATCTGCTCCGCGATCTCCTCGGGGGTGCCCGCGAAGCTTCGCTGGCGAGCGACCGCGAGCACCTGCTCGGGCGGCATGTCGCGGTACGGCGGGATCACAGAGCCGAGCTGGGACGCGCGCCGCAGCAGGTCCTCCTGGGTGCGGCCGATGAGGAACGGCGTCTGAAATCCGCGCCGGATCTCGCCCGGATCGCGATCGATCTCCTGGCAGTGCCGGCCCAGCACCTCCACCTTGTGGCGGTACGTGTCGACGTCGGGGCGGCCGCCCATGCTCCACAGGGAGGCGTGGCGCGCCACCGCCCGCAGTGTGCGCCGCTCGCCACCGCCGCCGACGAGGAACGGGATCGTGCCCCGCGGCGGCCCGGGGTTCCGCCTCTCCCAGACCTCGCGCATCGTGTCGAACGCGGCGTCCATCCGATCCATCCGCTCCTTCAGCGGCGGGAACGGGACGCCGAAGTCGCGGTGCTCGGCCTCGTACCACCCCGCGCCGACGCCGACGGTGAGCCGGCCGCCGGAGAGCAGGTCGACCGACGCGGCGGTCCGCGCCAGCACGCCCGGCTCACGGAACGTCATCGGCGAGACGTTGGGGCCGAACGTGATGCGGTTCGTCCACGTGGCGATCAGCGCGAGTGAGGTCCAGCACTCGATGACGCCGCGGTCGACCTGCCCGAACACTGAATAGAGATGGTCGCTGCGCCAGAAGGAGTCGAACCCGAGCCCCTCGACGGTCTCCGCGAGGTGCTTCCAGAGCCGCCAGTCGACGCCTTCCTGGCCTTCGATCATGATCGCGAGCTTTGCCACTGGCCCGTTAGCGTAACAATGAGCGGGATGGGCGTACGGCCACTGAAACTCGGCCACGTCGGCCTCGCGGTCCGCGACATGGACCGGATGGTCGACTTCTACCGCACGGTGCTTCACCTGCAGGTTTCGGACCGGATGCCATATCCGGACGGCGGGCCGCTCGTGGAGGCGGTCTGGCTGCGCTGCAACACGGATCACCACGTGCTGGCGTTGTTCCAGCCGCGCGCGTCCAGCGAAGCCGCGACCGGCCCGTACGGGCTGCACCACCTCGCGTTCGAGCTGGGCAGCTTCGAGGAGCTGCGCGGCGCCGCGCGCTACGTCACCGAACACCACGGACCGCTGCGGGCGGTCCGCCAGGGCGGTCCGGGCTGCCAGCTGCGTATCTACTTCCCCGACCCCGAGGGCAACGTGGTCGAGCTGTACTGGGCGCTGGACCAGGTGGGCTGGGACGGTCGCAGCCGGCCGTACCCGCCGATCGAGGAGGTCGACCTGGAGACGATCGACCTGGACGCCTTCCTGGCCTGGAAGGCCGGCGGATAGAGAATCCCAACCAGATGAAGATCGACGTCTTCTGTCACCTGATGCCGCGCGCGTACGCGGACCGCCTCGCGTCCCACGGCCGGTCGGCCGACGCCGCGAACCTCCGGATGCGCAGCAGCGGCGTGCCGGCCATGGTGGACCTGGACCTCAGGTTCCGGCAGATGGACGAGTTCGGAGACGACTACCGGCAGGTCGTCAGCCTGCCTGCACCGGCCGTCGAGGACCTGGGCCCGCTGGCGGTTTCGCGTGAGTTCGCGCGGCTGGGAAACGAGGGTCTGGCCGAGCTGGTCGGGCGGCACCCGGAGCGGTTCGCCGGTTTCGTGGCGTGCCTGCCGATGAACGACGTCGACGCGGCGGTGGAGGAGATCGACTACGCGTGCGGCCGCCTCGGGGCGCTGGGCGTCCAGCTCTATACCCACGTCAACGGGCATCCGATGGACGAGCCCCGGTTCGAGCCCGTCTACCGGCGGATGGCGGAGCTCGACCGGATGATCTGGGTCCACCCGTCGCGCAACTCGTCGTGGGCCGACTACCCGACGGAGAAGCGCTCGCGGTACGAGCTGTGGTGGGTTTTCGGGTGGGAGTACGACACGGCGCTGTTCATGGGCCGGCTGGTGTTCTCGGGGGTGCTGGAGCGGTACCCCAGCCTGAAGGTGCTGATCCACCACGGCGGCAGCATGGTCCCTCAGTTCTCGGGGCGCGTCGGACCCGGCCTGGATCAGCTCGGGGCGCGAACTCCGCCGGACCAGCGCGAGGACGTCGAGCACTACCCACTGTCCCGGCGGCCGCTCGACTACTTCCGGATGTTCTACGCGGACACGGCGATGTTCGGCGCCCAGCACGCGATCCGCTGCTCGCTCGACTTCTTCGGCGTGGACCACGTGCTGTTCGCGTCGGACTCGCCGTTCGACCCCGAGCAGGGGCCGGGCTACATCCGGGCCACGATCGCGAACCTGGAGGCGCTCGACCTGTCGGCGGAGGACCGGGCCCAGATCTACGAGGGCAACGCCCGGCGTCTCCTGGGCCTCTAGGCGAATTCGGGGGGCGATGAGGAGGAGTTCGGGCCAAGGTGGGCGCGGAGCGCCACCTGCCGACCAGCCTGGGTGCAGGCCGAGCGGGCATCAAGGCTTCCCTTCGGCGCTCCGCGGCCTTGATGCCCTCCAGTTGGTCGCCAACAGGGTCGCAACCGTCCCAAATGTGCGCCAATCGCCCACTCCCCGGCCTGTGAGAGGGCCATTTGGCGCCAAATGGCCCTCTGGATGCACAAGCGACGCGCAAGTGGACCGCTCGCAGCCCGGAACCGTGCGTTGCTGCGTGTCAGCGTGGTCATCGGGCGGCTGAGGGGACGCTCACGCGCAGCAAACCGCGCCACCGGCCGCTGCTGACGGCATGAGCACCCAACCGGAGGGAGTCCAGGCCGCGAAGCGCCGGAGGGAAGCCTGGTCTCCCGTTCTCTCGGCACCCAGGCTGATCAGGAAGGGCGCGCCAGCGCCCTCATGGCCCGAAGTCGCCCACAGACGCGACACCGACGCCGGACCCGGCAGGTCGAAGCATCGCCCGAGTCGCGAGCCCCCGGCCGAGGCCCACTGGTATGCTAGTGTGCCGGTCGAATGCTGATCGACATGCACGCCCACGTCATCCCGGACGGCCTTCCCGACCGTGACGGCTGGCCGCGGATCGAGCAGGCCGACGGCGCCAGGGTGCTCGTGTCGGGCCAGATGCGCCTCACCGCCCAGGACGCGTACTTCGACGCCGAGCGCCGGCTCGCCGCCATGGACGCCAGCGGCGTCGACGCCGAGGTCGTCTCCCCGCTGCCCCCGCTCCTGAACTACCGGCTGCCGCCTGCAGAAGCTCGTGACTTCGACGCTGCCGTCAACGAGTTCATCGTCCGCCTCTGCGAAGCCGCGCCCGGACGCCTGTACGGCCTCGGGACGGTGCCGCTGCAGGACCCCGACCTGGCGGCGGCCGAGCTGGCGCACGTGCGGGCCATGGGGCTGCACGGCGTCGAGATCGGCTCCAACATCTGCGGCGCGTCGCTCGGCGACGACCGGTTCCTGGGCTTCTTCCAGGAGGCCGAGCGGCTGGGCGTGTCCGTGTTCGTCCATGCGCTCGACGTGACGTTCGGCGACCGCCTGCCCCGCGCCGCGATGGCCGGGTTCGGATTCGCGGCCGAGGTGTCGCTGGCCGCCGCGTCGCTGGTGTCGAGCGGCACAGCAGAGCGCTGCCCCGACCTCCGTCTGGCATTCAGCCACGGCGCCGGCGGCTTCCCGCTGATGCTCACGCGCGCCCAGTGGTTCTACGCGGGCACGTGGAACGAGGAGCCGGCCGGCGCGGCGCCCCCCACCATGCCCGGCGTCACGCGGCTGCCACGCTCGCCCGCGGAGTACGCGCGGCGCTTCTACTACGACACGCTCGTCTTCGACCGCCGGGCGCTGCGGTACCTGGTCGACATGCTCGGCCACCGGCAGCTGCTGATCGGAACCGACTTCCCGGCGATGCCACGGGAGCAGCCGGCGGGCCGCACGCTGCGCTCGCTGGACCTTCCCGCCGATGTGGTGGAGGACATCACCTGGCACAACTGCCTGCGGTTCCTCGGCGTGGAGCCGCGGTGACGGGGCGCTGGGACTACGTGATTGTTGGGGCGGGCTCGGCCGGCGCCGTGCTGGCAGCCCGGCTCAGCGAGGACCCGGCCGCGAACGTGCTGCTGCTGGAGGCCGGGCCGGACATCCGGTCCGCCGACACGCCGCGCGAGTTCCGGACGAGGGCGATCGACATGACCGTCGAACGCAACCCGGAGTTCTTCTGGCCGCGCCTGACCGCTCGGCGCAATCCTGTCCAGGAGCCGTACCACTACCTGCGGGGACGCGGGATGGGCGGCAGCTCAACGGTCAACGGACTGTGCGCCATTCGTGGGGTTCCGGCCGACTACGACCGGTGGGCCGAGCTGGGCGCCACCGGCTGGGCCTTCGCGGACGTGCTGCCCGCGTTCGTGCGGCTGGAGGACGAGCACGACTTCTCCACCGCGCCGTACCACGGGAGCGGGGGACCGGTGCCGGTCTACCGGGAGCCCGAGTCCGGGTGGGGCGGGGTCGACCTGGCCTTTCGGGACGCGGTGCTCGACGCCGGCTTCGCGTGGTGCGCAGACCACAACGCGCCCGGTTCGACCGGCCTGAGCCCGTTCGCCATGAACATCCGCGAGGGCCGTCGCGTCTCGACGAACGACGGCTACCTGGAGCCCGCGCGCGGCCGGCCCAACCTGACCATTCGCGGCGGCGCGCAGGTCGACCGGGTGGTCCTCGAGCCGGCCGGCCGGCGCGCCACCGGCGTCCTGCTGGGCGACGGCGAGCGCTGCGTGGTCGAGCCGGGCGGCGAGGTGTTCGTGTGCGGTGGGGCCGTGCACTCGCCGGCCGTGCTGCTGCGCTCGGGCATCGGGCCGGCGGAAGAACTCGCCCAGCTCGGGATCGACGCGGTGCTCGACCTGCCGGTCGGACAGGGCCTCCAGGACCACGCCATGCTGATGGTCAGGGTGCCGACGGTGCAGTCGGCCCGCCATGCGGTGGACGACCGGGTGACCAACTGCATCCTGCGCTACTCATCGGGCCTCGCGGGCGCGGGCGAGAACGACATGATGCTGCTGCCGAACAACGGCTCACGGTTCGGCCACAGCTGGATGATCGCCCAGCAGGAGCAGGTCTTCTCGCGCGGCCGGCTCACATTGGTGTCGCCGGACCCGGACGTCGACCCGCTGATCGAGGAGTGCCTGCTCACCGACGAGCGCGACCTCGCCCGAATGTGCGACGCGCTGGAGCGGATCCGCGAGGTGCTGGCGCACCGGGCGCTGACCGCCATTCTGGACGGCCGGCCGGAGCTGCCGGAGCCCGATGACCTGCCCCGTGTGGTCACCGACACGGTGCACGTCTGCTCGACGTGCCGGATGGGGTCGCCCGATGACGTCAGGACCGTCGTCGACCCGGAATGCCGGGTACTCGGCCTGGACGGCCTGCGGGTCGTCGACGCGTCGGTGATGCCAGAGGTCCCGCGAGCCAATCTCCACCTGAGCGTGGTGATGATCGCGGAGCACGTGGCGTCCCGCCTGCGCTGACGCCCGCTCCCAGCGCTCAGCGAGCTCGTCCGCAGGCGACGAACCAGGGGACGTAGCAGGCGAAGCGACCCGCGGCGTCCCGGGCGCGCAGGTCCTCCTCCCACCTCGCCGCCTCCTCGGGCGCCAGCACGGCCCTGGCCAGTCCGAGCAGGCGCAGCACGCGTTCGGCGGTGGCCAGGTCGGTGATCTCGGCGTGATGGGCCAGGACCCGCACGTCCGTCAGGCCGGCCGCCAGCATCAGGCCCCGGAGCTGGCGGACCACCCACGGGCTGGCGTAGCCGGCGGCGCGATGGGCGAGCACCCTCCGTGTCGTGTCGACCGGCGCCGAGTCGATCAGCACGACCTCCAGGTCGGGCTCGACCGCGACCACCCGACCTACCACTCGGGGTCCGGGGCGGACTCGATCGCTCCCCACGGATCGCTCACCGCGGGCAGGCCTCCAGGACCACGTGGACGGCGCCCTCGTGGCGACGGACGCGCAGGCCGTGCCCCTGCAGGTGCCGGGTGTAGCGCCCCTCCAGGCTCGCGTGGACGACGGCCAGGAGGTGCCCGGTGCGCGCCCGGTCCGCGAGCGCGGCCATGAAGCGCTCGGTCTCGTGCCGGTCGATGTGCGTGGGGACGTTGCAAACGGTGAGCGGCGCCGGCGCGACGGCAGCAGGGTCGGGGGTGCAGGCGAGTGCCAGCGGCACGCCGCAGGCGCGGGCGTTCTCGGCCGCCAGCCAGAGGGCGATGCAGTCGACGTCGGACGCGACCGCGGACCTGGCGACGCCCGCGAGCACGAGGCCGATGGCGAGCGGTGCATAGCCGACGCCGATGTCGGCGACCCGGTCCACCGGCGCGTGCCGCAGCCCGACGTCCAGCAGCACGGCGGTGCCGTCGTCGATGCGCTCGGGCGAGAAGACCCCGAAGTCGGCGGCCAGCTCGACCTGCCTGTCGCCGAGCAGCGCGATGAATCGCCGCGGCGCAGGCCGTTCGGGCTCGGCGGGCGGCCGGCCGCTGAGCCGGACCAGGCGTCCGGACCGGTCGCGCTCGAGCCGCCAGCCGGCGCCCTCCAGCAGCTTCCGGATCGAGTCCGGCCCCTGCTGCTTGGCCGCATACCAGCTGACCGCGGCGCCGCCGGCCGCCAGGCGCGCGGCCAGCCAGGCGAGCACCGGCACGAGGCCGAGCCCGCGGTAGGTGGGGAGGTGGACGTGGACCTCGCCGGCCCGGTCGAGGTCCGCGGCCATGGCATCGTGGAACCCGAGCGCCGTGGCGACGTTCGCGGCCCGCGCCGACGCGAGCTCCGCGGCGTTGAAGGCGATCACGCGGTCCTCCGCGGAGAGCGCTTCGGTCGGCAGCCCGACGTGCCAGGCGGACACTACACATAAGGATGCCGCACTACTTCGAGACACCGGCGCCGGGTGCCCGGTCGCCGGGCCGGGTCCGGCTGACCGCAGCCGGCCGCGTGCTGGACCTGGCCACCGACGCGGGGGTCTTCTCGCGCGCCCAGCTCGACCCGGGGACGTCCGTCCTGCTGGAGGTGGCGCCGCCGCCGCCGGCCGGGGGCGACCTGCTGGACGTCGGCTGCGGCTATGGGCCGGTCGCGCTGTCGATGGCGGTCCAGTCCCCGGACGCCGTCGTCTGGGCCGTGGACGTGAACGAGCGGGCGCGGGACCTGTGCGCGGCCAACGCGGCGGCGGCGGGCGCGGCCAACGTCCGGGTGCGTCACCCGGACGAGGTGCCCGAAGGCGTGCTCTTCGCCCGGATCGCGTCGAATCCGCCCATCCGCGTCGGCAAGGAGGTGCTGCACGAACTGCTGCGCCGCTGGCTCGACCGCCTGCGGCCGGACGGCGAGGCGTATCTCGTGGTCCAGAAGAACCTGGGCTCGGACTCCCTGCAGCGGTGGCTGGTGGAGCAGGGCTGGCCGACCAGGCGCATCGCATCCCGGCGAGGGTTCCGCGTCCTCCGGTCCGCAGCGCGCTGAATCGCCCCGGAGTGGCTAGGTATCTGCCGGGGCCGGCGGCCGGGTGAGCGGGAACGACGTCGCGCCGCCGCCGTCCAGCGCCAGCGTCGTGCCCGTCACGTAGGCCGCGGCCTCTGACGCGAAGAACGCCACCGCGGCGGCGACGTCGGACGGCTGGCCCGACCGCCCGACCGGCACCCGCTGGCCCCGCCGCTCGATCTCGGCGGCCACGTCGATCGTGGGGTCGTCACTGAGGATCGCGCGGCTGGTCGCGACCATGCCGGGGCAGATCGCGTTGACCGTGATGCCCCACGGCGCCACGTCCATGGCCAGCGCCCGCGTGAACCCGATGATGGCCGCCTTCGACGCCGAGTACGCCGTGGACCGGGGCGCCCCGATCATGCCGGCCATGGACGAGATGCTCACGATCCTGCCCCAGCGTCGCTGCCGCATGACCGGCACCGCGAAGCGCGACATGAGGTACGTGCCGCGCGCGTTGACGCGCATCACGCTGTCCCAGACCTCGATCGGGACGTCCTCGATGTCCTGGCGGTCCAGGCCCTGCGGCGCCGCAGCGTTGTTGACCAGCACGTCCAGCCGGCCGTGGCGGGAGACCGCCTCGTCGACCATCCGCCGGGCATCGGCCTCCTCGCCGATGTCGCCCGTGACCGCCGAGGCGACGCCGTCCGCCGCCTCGATCTCCTCGACCACGCTCTCCAGCCCGTGCCACGTCCCGTCGCCGCCGTCGCCCACACGCTCCTGACGCAGGTTGCGCACGCCGGTTGGGACGCGGTCGGCGACCACCACCGCCATCCCCGCCGCGGCCAGCGTCCCCGCGATCGCCCTGCCCATGCCGTCGCGCTTGCCGCAGCCAGTGACCAGGGCCAGGCGCCGCTCGTTCGCGACCGCCACGCTTACGCCTCCCCGGGGTAGCGGAGGTCGATCGACTGCTCGGGGACGCCGAGCGCCTGCTGCAGCATCGCCAGCATGATCGACTTCGGAACCAGGCAGTCCTCGCACGCCTCCGGCCCGGCCGAGATCCTCGCGTCCAGCCGCCCGCGGTCCTCGCTCACGTCGAGGAGGTAGCCGTCCGCCTCCAGGGCAGCACGCATCGTCTGCAGCCCCGCCTCATCGATCATCTCAACCTCCCTGGGCGACCGGCCGCGGCGTCGTCTCGACCGGCATCGCCGCACCCGACCACACCCCGAACGTGCGCACGACCATCGAGATCGCCGCGTTGCGGGCGCCGGCCACCACCACCACCACGTGGGCCGGTGACGGCAGGACGCGTACGAACTCGTCCCCCGTGGTGCCGCCCGGGTGCCGCACGCGCCCGTCGACGCCATCCTTGCCGGCCCTGCGCAGGTCGGACTGCCGGACCCCGCAGTGCTCCACCAGCCAGGCCACGACCTCGGCCTTCGAGTAGCCGGCGTCGCCGAGCAGCTGCGCGTGCTCGGGGCAGAGGACGACGCCGGCCGAGGTGTCCTGGAAGATCAGTGCACCGGGACGCGCGATCGTGTTCGCCACGTCCCACAGCACCTGCTCGGGGTCCTGGGTGTGGCGGTTGTCGACGAACTCGCTGGTCCGGATCAGCGTCGCGGAGACCGCGCTGGTCCCTGCCGGCACCCCGCCGTCGACCGACAGCGGCTCCCACGGGCTCTCCTCCTCGTTCTCGCCGATGCAGATCGACCAGCGGCCGGGGATGCCCTGGGTGGCCTGCTCCAGCACGTGCGGCACGATGCCGAACGCGTTGCGGACGATCAGGCCGATGGCGCGCGCGACCGTGGCGTTGGCGCGGAAGCCGGGGCCGAACACGCCGCCGGTCGAGTTGAAGCCGAGCTCCCGCCGCACCGGGCCGTTGACCACGATGATCGGTGCGGGCCCGCTGGTGCTCTGCCAGCCGCCGCCCGAGGCGGAGCGCTCGCGCATCAGCGCGTCCCAGACGGCCAGCACGACCGGGAAGTAGTCCGGCCGGCAGCCCGCCATCGCCGCGTTGATGGCGGCCAGCTCGACGGTGCACTCACGCCCCAGGTGCTCCATGCGGCCGATGACCTCACGACGGTCGCGGCTCGTCTGCGTGAGGAACCGCTCCAGCAGCGGGTCGGAGACCGGCACGACCGGGAGGCCGTCGGTCCACCCCTGCTCGTAGCAGTGCTCGATCGCGAGCTGCGCGGCGTCGGGGTCGAGGTCGAACGCCATCTCCTAGGGCAGCGCCGGCCGGCCCCTTTCCCGGAGGATCGCCTCCCGGTACTTCTCCTGCGAGCTCTTCAGGTGATGCACGAGCGCCGCCACCGCCGCGTCCGCGTCACGCCTGGCCAGGCCCTCCACGATGGCCGCGTGCTGCCCGACCACCATCTCCCGCTCGGATGCGGGCCGGTGGGCGGTGCCCAGCCAGAGGATGCCGCGCAGCGAGTGGATGATCGCCGCGGTGCGGTGCAGGCCGGCGGCCTCGGCCATGAAGCGGTGGAACCCTTCGTCCAGGTCCTGGAAGGGGATCGGGTCCTCGACCAGGCGCCGCTGTCGCTCGAGGAACTCGCGGAGCGTGTCCAGGACCTCGTCGCTGACGACCGGCGCGAGCTTCTGGAGCACGTTGGTCTCCAGGATCATGCGGACCTCGTAGAACTCGTTGAACTCCGATTCGGGGATGTGGCGGAGCCGGAACCCGCGCTGGGCCGCGATCTCGACGATGCCCTCCATCTCCAGCTGCAGCAGCGCGTAGTGGGTCGGCGTGCGGGAGACGCCGAGCAGGCCGGCGAGCCACGCCTCTGAGTAGTAGCGGCCAGGCACGAGCTCGTGGTTGATGATCGCCACCCGGATCGACCGGTACGCCCGGTCGGCGAGGGTGTCCCGCGTGGACCCATCGATGCGGAGGTCGCTCGAGACGGAGGGGTGGCGCTCGCTCATGTCACCTGCATCCTAGTATGTTAGTGGCCCCCGTGTCACTATGCGGGACACTCGGGGCCGGAACCGCTCGTGCGGACCAATGTGCGAGTCGGTGTCTCAGTGCTGGTGGACGATGAGCCCCCGGATGTTCCGGCCCTCCAGCATGTCGCGGTAGCCCTGGTTGATGTCCTCCAGCGAGTAGCGGCGGGTGATCAGCTCGTCGAGCTTCAGGTCACCCGCGCGGTACAGCTCGAGCAGCCGCGGGATGTCGTAGACCGGGTTGGCGGACCCGAACAGCGAGCCCACGATCCTCTTCTCGAACAGCGTGAGCTCCGAGCCGGGGACCTGCACGGTCTTGCGGGTCTGGTGCCCCAGCCCGGTGACCGTCACCTGGCCGCCCTTCCGAATCACGTTGAACGCTGCCGCCACGATGTCCTCGTGCATGACGCCGGCGGTCGCGATCGCGTGGTCGGCGCCGGCGCCCCACGTCAGGGTGGTCACGAGCTCCTGCGCCTCCTCGGCGCTCGCCGCGCTGTGAGTCGCGCCCAACTGCTCCGCCGTCTCCCGCTTGAACGGGACCGGATCGACCGCGACCACGTTCCGCGCGCCCGCGTGCCGGGCGCCCTGCACGGCGTTGATCCCGATCCCGCCGACGCCGTAGATCACCACCGTCTCGCCCGCCTGCACCTTCGCCGCGTAGACCGATGAGCCCCAGCCCGTCGGCACGCCGCAGCTGACGAGTGCGGCCACGTCGAGCGGGATGTCCGGGTCGATCCTGACCACGCTGCTCTCGGAGACCGTGCCGTACTGCGAGAAGGTGCCGAGGATGGCGAAGCCGCCGAAGTCCTCGCCGTCCCGGTGCAGCCGGAAGCCGCCGGCCGGCAGCAGGCCGGTCACCGCACTCAGGCCCAGGTCGCAGAGGTTCTGGTGGCCGGTCGAGCAGAAGCGGCAGGTGCCGCACGACGGGATGAACGCGCACACGACGTGGTCGCCCGGCCGCACGCGCGTGACGCCCGGGCCCACCTCCTCGATGACGCCCGAGCCCTCGTGGCCGCCGACGATCGGGAACCGCGGCTCGATGTCGCCGGTCTGCACGTGCTGGTCGGAGTGGCAGAGGCCGGCCACCTCGTAGCGGATCAGCACCTCGCCTGCCCGGGGCGGGTCGAGCTCGAGCTCGGTGACTTCCCAGTCCGTGTGGGCGGCTCGCAGCACCGCGGCTCTCGTCTTCATCGCGCGTCCTCCTGGTTGGTGAGCCCCAGCAGCCGCGCCGCGTTCTCCTTGAGGATCAGCGGACGGACCTCCGGCTTCATGGGGAGGCGGTCGAAGTCCTGCAGCCAGCGATCCGGTGTGATCGCCGGGTAGTCGGTGCCGAACAGCACCCGGTGCCTGAGCAGCGTGTTGGCGTACTGGACCAGATGCGGGGGGAAGTACTTCGGCGACCAGCCGGACAGGTCGATGTAGACCTGCGGCTTGTGCACCGCGACCGACAGCGCCTCGTCCTGCCAGGGGACCGACGGGTGCGCGAGCACGATGGGCATGTCCGGGAAGTCGGCGGCGACGTCGTCCAGGTACAGCGGGTTGGAGTACTTGAGCCGGATCCCGCCGCCGCCGCGCTGGCCCGCGCCCACCCCCGTCTGACCGGTGTGGAAGAGCGCGGGCAGCCGGTGCTCCGCGATCACCTCGTAGAGCGGGTACGCGAGACGGTCGTTCGGGTAGAACGCCTGGTGGTTGGGGTGGAACTTGAACCCACGTACGCCGTACTCCGCGATGAGGCGGCGGGCCCAGCGGGCGCCGGCTCGGCCGCGCCCCGGGTCCACGCTGGCGAACGGGATCACCGTGTCGGCGTGCTGTGCCGCCAGCTCCGCGATCTCCTCGTTGGACACCGACGCCTCGTGGCCCGACGCGGTGGGCGCATCCACGGTGAACACGACGCAGGCCATCCGCCGCTCGCGGTACATCGCCGCGATCTCCGGCAGCGTGTGCCGCTCCACGCGCCCGAAGTAGGCGCCGACAGCCGCCTCGGCAGAGTCGTCCGCGACCGTCCCGCCCGCGACCGAGTTGTGCACGTGGACGTGCACGTCGATCGCGGTCAGCGAGGCGACGTCCGGCGTCAGCCCCACACCGACCGGGCCACGCGCGACACCAGCCGGAGCTTGGCCAGCTGCTGCTCCGGCGTGATGCGGTTCCCCTCCATCGTCGAGGCGAAGCCGCACTGCGGGCTGAGCGCCAGCCGTTCCAGCGGCACGAACGCCGACGCCTCCTCGACACGCGCCTTCAGCTCGTCCTCGGTCTCCATGCCGGGCTTCTTCGTCGTCACCAGTCCCAGCACCACCGTCCGGTCCTCGGGGACGTGGCGGAGCGGGCGGAAGCCGCCCGACCGCTGGTCGTCGTACTCCAGCAGGAAGCGCTGGAACAGGGTCTTCTCGAAGATCCGCGCGATCGGCTCGTAGTCGCCCTCGGCGTAGAACTTGCTCTGGTTGTTGCCGCGGCAGACGTGCAGGCCGAACGTGATGCCGGGATGGCCCTCGATGATCGCGTTGTCGAGCTCGATGCAGCGGTCGATCAGCTCTTCCGGGTCGCTGCCGCGCTGCCGGTAGCCCTCGCGCATCTTCGGGTCGAGCAGCGCGGCGTACTGGGGGGCGTCGATCTGGACGTACGTGCAGCCCAGGCGGACCAGTTCGCCGACCTCGCGCCGGGACACGTCCACGATGTCGGCGAGGTACTCGTCACGCGTCGCGTAGGCGTCCCTCGACTTCTCGGGGTCGTAATAGGCGGCGGCCTGCTGGGCGCTGAGCATCGTCACCTTGCCCGGCCTCCGGGCGCGAGCGCGCACGTAGGTCCACTCCTCGCCGCACATGCTGCGGCGCCAGCGCAGGCGCTCGACGACCACGGGACGGCGCAGCACGAGCTCCTCGCCGGCCTCGTCGCGGAACGGGATGGCCCAGCCCCCCAGCCGGTCGAAGCCCTCGAACGCGTCGACGAGGTGCCCGTAGAACGCGTAGCGCCGCAGCTCCCCGTCGGTCACGACGTCGATGCCGGCGTCCTCCTGGAGCCGGATGGCATCGTCGACGGCGCGGTCCTCGATGGCCTTGAACGCCGCGGGCTCCAGCTCGCCGGCCTCGGCGCGCTTCCTGGCGGCGGCCAGTTCGGCCGGCCGGAGCAGGCTGCCGACGACCTCGCTGCGCGGACGCACGACGTCGATCGGAGGGGCCGCGCCGCCTGCGACGCTCTGCGTGCTCATCCCGGGTCACCTCCTTTCTCTCGTCTCTATGGTCTGAAGACCGGGTTTCACAGTGTATGCTGCGACTCGCCAAGGTGGAGCACCAGCCCCGGACCGGTCCCCTCGGCCGCCCGCTCAGGCCGCTGCGCGGCGAGCGTCTCTTCGAGCAGGTCGCGAACCTCCTCGAGACCGAGATCGGCGCGGGCCGCCTGCGTCCCGGCGAGCAGCTCCCTGCCGAGTCCGAGCTCGCGCGCCGGCTCGACGTCGGGCGCTCGGCCGTGCGCGAGGCGCTCAAGACGCTGGAGCTGAAGGGACTGCTCGAGGTTCGCCGCGGCTACGGCGGCGGCACGTTCGTGCGCCACCCCGAGCCGGACGGCGCGCCGCACGAGCTGCACACCAACCCGGGCCTGGACTCCGACGTGTACGACGTGCTGACCGTGCGGCTGCAGCTGGAGCCGACCGCCGCCCGCCTGGCCGCGCTCCACGGCGGCGATGCGCGCCTGCAGCTCGTCCAGGCGGTGCGGCTGGAGCGCGCCTCGCAGGGGCGTCCAGCCGCGTTCATCTCGCACGCCGCGGCCCTGCACCTTCGGCTGGCGGAGCTGTCGGGGAACGCGGTGCTGCAGACGATCATCGACTCGCTGCGCGCGCTCATCCGCCGCGACCTGAACACCGTTCTCCAGGTGCCGCGGGGATGCCAGGCGGTGATCGGCGGTCACGAGCTGCTGGTCGGCGCGGTGGCGCGCGGCGACGCCGAGTCCGCGGAGTCGGCGATGCGCTCGCACCTCGCCACCCTGACGGCGCTGCTGCTCGCGCGGCGCGAGGTCGAGAGCGGCCAGGCGGGTGCGTGACCGGGCGGTCCTCTGATCTTCAGACGATGACCGAGCAGCTCGAGCGCCAACTGGCCAGGCTGGGCCGGCAGCTCGGATACCTGCGCCGGCGATCGCCGTTCTACCAGCGCAAGCTGGGGGCGGCAGGCGTGAGCGGGCTGCGGGTGCGGTCGCTCGCGGACCTGGGCCGCCTGCCCTTCACCACCAAGGACGAGCTGCGCGAGAGCCAGCTCCAGGCGCCGCCGCTGGGTTCGCACGCCGCGGTCGACCTGCGTTCGGTGGTGCGTGTCCACTCGTCGAACGGAACGACGGGCCAGCCGAGCTGGGTCGGGCTGACACGCCGCGACGTGGCCACCTGGACCGCCGTGACCGCCGACGGGCTGGCCACGGAGGGACTGACCGCCGACGACGTGGTGGTGCACGGGGCCAGCCTGGGCCTGTTCGTGGGCGGCATCCCGTTCCAGGACGCGGCCGAGCGGATCGGCGCGACGTTCGTCCCGATCGGCACCGGCGCCTCCGAGCGAGCCGTGATGGCGCTGCGCTCGCTGGGTGCGAACGCGCTCCACTCGACGCCCTCGTACGCGCTGTACCTGGCCGAGTACGTGCGCGAGAAATACGGCATCGACCCGCGAGCGCTGGGGGTGACCAAGGTCCTCGTGGGCGGGGAGCCCGGGGGCGGCGAGGCGGCCACCCGGGCGCTGATCGAGCAGAGCTGGGGCGCGCGGGTCACCGAGGGGATGGGCAACGCCGACATGGCCCCCGTCGTCTTCGCGGAGTGTCCGGCGCGGGCCGGGATGCACCACACGGCCGGCGACCACGTGCTGGTCGAGCTGGTCGACCCCGACTCGGGCGCGCGGCTCCCGTGGGAGCCGGGGCTGGTCGGCGAGCTGGTCTACACCGCCACGGACCGCGAGTGCTGCCCGCTCCTGCGCTTCCGCACCGGCGACCGCGTCGAGGTGCTGGGCGTCGGCTGCGCGTGCGGCCGGCCCGGGCCTCGCATCCGCTGCGTCGGCCGCACGGACGACATGCTGATCGTCCTGGGCGTCAACGTGTTCCCGTCGGCGATCCGCGACGTGGTGTCGTCGCTGCACCCGCGGATGACCGGCGCGATGCAGGTGGTGCTCACGCGGCCAGGCCCGCGGGTCGAGCCGCCGCTCCGGGTGGTCGCGGAGTACGGGCCGGATGCGACGGACCTCGCGGCGCTGCGGACGTCGGTGCAGTCGCTGATCCGCGCGCGCCTCACGGTGGCGGTGGAGGTCGAGCTGGTGCCGCCCGACACACTGCCCCGCTCGGAGATGAAGTCCCGGCTGGTCCGGCGTCTGTACGAGGGGGACTAGGTCGCCCAGGAGGCGGTGGAACTGCCGGCACTTCCACGCTTCCGCAGGTCGCGAGGGGTGGAATCGCCGGCACTTCCACCTCTGTGCCTCACTGCATCGGCGTCACGCCGCCCACAGCCGCTGCAGCGGCTCGTAGTTCAGGAGCACGATGCCCTCCCGCTCGATCGTCTCCCGCGCCTCCGCGCAGACCAGGAACTCGTAGTCCGTGGTCCGCACGCGCCAGGTCGCGGGTTCCAGCGCCCGCAGGTCGGGCCCGTCCACGCTCGGGTGCACCGCCCACTCGCTGAGCCCGGCCGGCAGCTCGCGCAGCATCCGGACGTAGCGCGCTGACTTGCCGTCCGGGTCGAGCTCGTAGCTGTTCATCAGCTCGTGTTCCTGGGTGGGCAGGCCCAGGCTCCCCAGCCGGTCGATCCAGGCTCCGTCGCAGACACGCAGCGCCAGACCGAGCTCCCTCGCCAGCCCGACCGTCATCTCGAGGATGTCGGGCCGGCCGCCGTCGCTCAGGCAGTGCCAGTCCAGGTGGGTGGGGCGCAGGCCAGCCGCGAGCACGGCGCCGATCTGGGCGCGGTACTCCACCTCCAGCTCGTCCAGCCGCACGCGCTCCACGATCTCGCGGAAGCGGTCCTCGTGATGGAACCGGCCCGACTCGTCGACCAGCGAAGGAACCGCTTCGACCGGGGCCATCGGGCCCCACCGGTAGTCGTGGTTGTCGCAGACGACCGTGAGGTGGACGCCGAAGGCGATGCCGGGATGTGCCCGCAGCATTCCCATCGCCTGCGCCGCCGCGGGCCACGGGGTCATGAGGGTCGTGGATCGGGCCACGCCCGCCTCGATCGCGCGAAGAGCCGCCTCGTTGATCGACGCGCTCATCCCGAGGTCGTCGGCATTGACTATCAGCAGGCGCGCATCCTCCGAGTAGCCGAGCAGGCGGTTCGTGCGGCTCATCCTCAGCCGATTCTGACGTCGCGCGTCCCGGCGGCGGGCGCCGCGAACGCGAGCAGCCGCCCGCCCTCCTCTGCTCAGCGCCTCGCGGTCCTCGGCCGAAAGCTTCGCGAACGGATCGACCGTGAGCACGGCGCGGCCGCCCTCCCGGGCGATGGCCCACGTGCCGCGCCAGAACCCGTCCACCAGGACGGTGCCCATGACGCCGCCGTTGCCCGGCGGCAGCGGCGGCCGGCGGCCGCCGGGGATGACCCGGCCGCGTCCAGCGCCGGCCGCGAGTACCGCTCGAGGAGCAGCTGCCGGGCAAGCGTGGCCCGGTTGAGCGCGCGGCGGTCGAGCACATCCGTCACGGCGCGGGCAGTCCCAGCACCTCGGCCGCCCAGGGCAGGACCACCTCGAGCTGCGCCCGCTGGAAGCCGCGGACCCGCGGCGCTGCCGCCGGCGGGGGCAGGCCGGCGCGCGCCGCGAAGTAGCCGGCGATCCACGCGAGGATGCCCGGCTCGGGCTCTGGTGCCAGCTCCCGAACGCTCGGACCGCCCTCCATCTGGATCGTGTGGACCATGCACAGCCGGTCCCACCGGGGGTCGCCGGCGACCGCGTGGTTCCAGTCCACGAGCAGCGCGCGGCCGTCGCGGAAGCACAGGTTGTCGCTGCGCACGTCGAAGTGGAGCAGCCGGTCGCCGGCGGTCGGCGCCGCCGCCTGCGCCTCCAGCAGCGCCGGGAGCGCGCGACCGAGCCACCCCGCGGAGATCAGGCCGGTCGCCAGGAGGGGACCGCGGTCCGCCGCCACAAGCTCCCACGCGCCGGCCTCGCCGACGCGGTCCGCCAGCGCGGGTAGTCCGTCGGGTGCCCGCGTCGCCGCCAGCTCGTCGAAGAGGCGCTCGAGCCCCGCCAGCAGCTCCGGCGTCCACGGCGGCGGCCACGTGGCGTCGCTCAGGTCCTCGACGACCAGCACGGGGACCGAAGGGTCGGCGGCCACGAGCCGCGGCACGAACGGGCCCGAGACCAGCGGGTAGATCGCGCACTCCGCGCGAATGGCCTCGATCGTCCCCCGGACCTCGCCCATCTTGGCGAAGACGGTCCCGCCGCCGGCCAGCTCGGCCACCCCGCGCACCGCGGTCGACCAGCCGCCGCCGGTCACCGGTCGCCACGCCACCACCGGCACGCCGAGCAGGCGCTCGACCTGCGCGCGCAGGCTCACGCCGACAGGTGCAGCCCGTAACAGCGGTGGCCGTGGTCGACCAGCCGCACTCGCGAGCCCACGCGGTGGAGCCACGTCCGCAGGCGGCGAGCCGCCTTCGTCTCGCTGTCGTCCAGCAGCACCTCCTGGCCGGTGGCGGTGCCGAGGAGCAGCGAGACGGCGACGCGGTGCCCGAAGGTCCGGCCCGTGGGTTCGTGGAACGTCACGCCGCGGCGCACGAACAGGTCGCCGAACCGCACGCCCAGCATCCTCCGCACGCGGTCCACCAGCGCGTCCATGCCGTCGCTCTTGGCCGCGAACATCGCCAGCGGGTGGATGCGCTCGACGCGCTTGCGCTCGAGGATCTCGTCCGCGCGCACCGAGTACACCAGGACGCAGCAGCCGCCGCACCCTTCGTACAGCCGGTCCAGCAGGTCGTCGACGGAATGGTCGGCGCGCGGCGCCAGCGACATGTCGAGGTCGACGACCGCCAGGACCGGCGCGTGCTCCAGTTCGGCCAGCGCCAGGTCGGGCGAGCGAACCCCGACCGGCTCCAGGAAGAGCTCGCGAACCGCGCCTTCAAGCGCGGCGAGCTGGACGGGGTCGTCCTCCAGGATCAGGACCCTCATGGTCGAACCTGGCGATCTTCGCCCTCGACGGGCTCCGGGACACGCCCGGTCTCCGGCTCCGCCAGGACGTGCAGGGCGTAGCACCGGCGGCCGAGGTCGACGAGCTGGACCGGTGAACCGAGGCGCTCCAGCCACGCCCGCATGCGCCGGGCGGCCTTGGCCTCGGTGTCCTGGAGCACCACCTCCTGGCCCAGTGCGGCGCCCAGCACGAGCGAGACGCCGACGGAGTGCAGGAACACCTCGCCGGTCGGCTCGTGCACCGTCAGGCCGCGGCGCACGTGCAGATCGCCGAACCGCACGCCCATCATGCGGCGGATTCGGTCGATCAGGGCCTCGGCGCCGTCGTGCTTGGAGACGAACATGACGAACGGGTGGACGGCCTCGATCCGCTTCCGCTCCAGGATCTCGTCGGCGATGACCGAGTAGACCAGCACGAAGCAGCCGCCGTGGTGCTCGTACAGGTGGGCCAGCACGTCCTCGACGCCGGCCACGGAGTCCGGGGCCATCGACATGTCGAGGTCGAGGACCGCCAGCACCGGGTGGTTGTACTTCAGCCGCCGCAGCGCGCGGTCCGGCGAGATCGTCGGAATGGGCTCGAGCTGGACCTCGCGCATCGCAGCCACGACGCGCTCCAACTGCTCCGGATCGTCCTCCAGGATCAGCGCCTGGGCCGGGGCCCTCACGTGCAGGAGGATAGCGTGCCCGCTACGCGAGTCTCAGGAGGTCCCCGGACCGGTGCAGGCGCAGCGGCAGGCCGCTGGCGCCGATCTCGCCCTCGAGCTCGGCCGCCCCGCCCGCGGACACCACCAGCCCGGCCGGCGCGGCCAGCAGTCCCTCGACGTTGACCACGTCCAGCACGATGCGTCCGTCGGGCGCCCGCAGGCCGCGGTTGCGCAGGAGGCGGACGCCGTTGACGCCGGCCTCGGCCAGCCCGCGCAGCTGCTCCAGCGCCGCCAGCAGCTCTGTCCAGTCCCGGTGCCGAACCGGACGGCCCGGCAGGCCGGGCGGCGGGTCGCCGACCCAGTGGACCGGGATCGGATGGGCGCCGATCAGGTCGACCACACCGGGCGGCAGGACCGGCGTCGCGCCGACCACCAGCCAGGGCCACGGCTGGCAGCTCCGCCAGACGCGCTCCACCTCGTCCGGGGCGGCGCTGCGGACGTACGCCATGCCGGGGTCGACGCGCTGGCGGAGCGCCGCCCACAGGTAGGGCTGCTCCTCGATGACCAGGATGGTGCGGCCGATGCTCTCCCGGCCCGCCGGCGCTTCGATCGTCGTGACCCCCTCGCCGGCGAGTCTGAGCCAGCACCGCGGGCCCCGGCAAGATCGATCGCCGCTTTGTCCCTCGAATGTCCGCCGCCGAGCCGGTGCCCGTCCCGCGTCAGCCGTGCCATCATCCGTCCGGATGATCCTCGAAGAGCAGCGGAGCGTGGCCCTGGAGCGGCCCGACGAGCGACCGCCTGGGGGTGGCTTCACGCTGGTCGTGGCCCCGTCCGGGTCTTCCGCGAACGAGCTCGTGGAGCGGATGCGATCGGCGTGGTCGGTCGTTGCGAGCTGGGGCCGCTGGAGCGACGAGGAGCTCGGCGATTTCCCTGAGAGCGAAGAGGCCCTGGCCGGGGTCCCCGACTGGCTGCGCTCGCGCCTGGAGGGGCGGCCCGAGCTGCAGAACTGGCTGGACGACCTGCACGAGCGGGAGTGGGTCTGGTGGAGCTCAGCCCTGGTCGGCGACCGCGTGAAGCTCGACGTGCAGGCCCTGAGCCTTCCGGTGTCGCTGTGGCCGATGCGGTTCCTCGTCGAGCTGGCGGGCGGCACCATCCTCGAAGAGGACGCCTGGCTCCCCGTCGGCGAGATCGGGCGGGGCGCCGGTCGAGAGCGCGGCTGACCGGCTGACCGGCTGACCAGGGACGGGCGGCGCCGTCCGAGCTGCGTTCCGGCCTTTGTCCTCCAACTGTCCGCCGCACGACGGGTGCCCGGCCGCCAACATGGCAGAGCGTCAGCGATGAGTGGCTCTGGATTCGGCGACGAGCGGTTGGGGCGGGTGCTCCGGGACGCGGTGGAGGGCCGTGGCCGGCCGGTGACCGGCTCAGTGGCCGGCACCGGGATCGGCCGGCGGACGTTCGTCGCCGCCGTCGAGCGCGCGCCGGAGCACCGCCGGCCATCCGGCGAGCGGCCGAGGTACGGCGCCATCGTCGTGGCCGCTGTCATCGGCGCCGTCGCCGCGATCGCCCTGGCGCTGTGGCCCGCGATCACCGCCCAGCGGGCGCCGGTCCCCCGGCCGGCGCCGATCGTGGCGGACCAGCGCCCCATCGCCCAGGTCATCCCCGCAGCCACCGCCGATCGGGCGGCGACGTCGACGGGCAGCCAGCCGCCGCCCGCGGCCGCGGCTCCACCAGCGGCCAACGCCGGCCAGCCGCCGGCACGTCAGGCTGCGCCGGTCCCGCCGGCCACGACCCCGACACCAGCCCTCGCGGCGCAGCCGCCCTCGCTCCCGCCGCTCACCTTCGCGAACCGCGAGGTGGTCGGGTGCTGCCTGGCCCTCGGCGGCCGCTGGCGCGACCTGACCCGGGGCGGTGCGCCGAGCTTCCACGGGCCCAGCGCCTGGACCGCGAACCGAGCCGCGACGGCCACCTGGAGCCTCGGGAGCCCCGATGGGGGGAAGCGGTGGGACAGCGTCCGCGTGCTGGTCTGGATTCCCGACCTGCACGCCGGCGCGGTGGTGCGGTTCACGGTGACCGCCACCAGCGGCGCGGCCCGCACCGTGAGCACGATCGACGTCGCCGAGCACGGGCGCGGCGGCTGGCTGACGATCCCGGGCACGTTCTCGGCGGGCACGCCGGCGCGGCGCACCGGGACGATCACGCTCCGCATGTCGTTTTTGCGAGCATTCGCGGCCGCCACGTGTCAGGGCGGGACGTGCTCGGACATGGCCGCGGGCCAGGCCAGGTTCGAGTGGAGCTGAAACCAGTGGATGACGGAGGCGAGGACCGATGGGATCGATGAGGACGACGCCGCAGGGACCGGGGGGCTATGTGCCGCCGGTCGGCAGCATCCACGGCGGCCAGGGCTTCGAGACCGACACGCACGTGATGGTCACGGCCCAGCAGTACATCAGTCACGTCGGCCAGACGATGACGACCGAAGTCGACAAGCTGATGAGCAACCTGGACGCCCTCAACCCGGCCACGTGGGACGGCGAGGCCTACCGGCAGTTCCTCAAGGCCAGGGGCGACTGGCAGACCGCGCACGACCACATCCGGAAGGCGCTCGCGGATGTCGAGAGCAGCATGGGCGACAGCGCCAGGAAGTACGACCAGGCCGACCTGGACAGCCAGCTGGGCATCGGCAACGCCGTCAAGGGCCTCAACTACCAGATCTAGGAGGCGGAGATGGGAACGCTGAACGTCAACTTCCCGGCCATGCGGCAGGCGGCCGATGACACCCTGACCTGCCACAACGCCCTCGTCAACGAGAAGGAGGGCCTGGACCAGTTCCTGGGCACCCTGCGCGGCACCTGGGGCGGCAGCGCGTCGACCAACTGGCAGGCCGCTCAGAAGGAGTGGAACGACGCCTGCGACGAGGTCAATGGCATCCTGCTCCACCTCTACAACGCGCTGGAGGTGGCCCTGGGCAACTACACGCAGACCGAGCGCTACCTCGAGCGCCTGTGGGGAGGCTGATCGGGAGGTGATCCGGCCCCCGGCCTCGCTGACCAGGCAGCCGTCCAGCGACCTCTGCCACGTGACGATCCAGGCGGCCCGCCGGCGTGTCGACCTCGCGCTGCCGGCGGCCACGCCGATCCTGGAGTTCACGCCGATCCTGGCCACCCTGTGCCAGGTCACGGCGGGTCCGCAGCGCGAGGCCACGCCGCCCGCGTGGACCCTGGCGAGGCCCGCCGGCGCGGCGTTCGAGCTGGCTTCGACGCTCTCGTCCGAGGGCGTCCTGGACGGCGAGGTGCTCCACCTGGTAGACGCCGCGGTCTGGCGGGCGCCCAGCGTCTCGGACCTGGCGGACGCGGTGACCGAGGTGCTGGAGGGGGGGCGCCGCTGGACCGCCGGGTCGACCGCGTGGTTCTGCGCCGCCGCGTCGCTGGCGGTCCTGCTGCTGCTCGTGCCGGTGGCGGTCGGGGCCGGGATGCTGGACCGCACGACCGGCGCACTGGCGCTGCTGGCCGCCGGCGGCCTGGCGGCCGCGGCGCTGTTCGTCCCGGCGCTGGCCGCCCGCCGGCCCGCGCGGCTGGCGGCCGCCGCCGGCGCCGTGGTGTTCGCGGGACTGGGAGGGTGGGGCCTGGCGGGCGCGCTGCCGGGCCCCGCCGGGCTGGTCGCGGCGGGCCTGGCGCTGACCGCTGCGCTGCTGGCCCTGTCGCCCGTGCTGCCGGCCGTCGGGCCCGGCGGCGTGCTCGTGACGGGCGTGCTCACACTGGCGTTCGCGGCCGAGGCGAGGGGCGCCGCCGCCGCCCAGGCGGCCGCCGTCGTGGCCGTCGCCGGCGTGATCGGGATCCGGATCTGGCCGGCGATCGTGAGCAGCGGGCTGAGCGCCTTCGTCGCCGAGCCGAGCGCGGCCGCCGCCGAGGAGGCCGCCCGCCGCTCGCGCCGGCTCATGGCCTCGCTGTCCGGCGGCACCGCGCTCCTGCTGGTGGTCGCGTCCGCGGTGCTCCTGGGCAGCGGCATCCCATGGGCGATCGGCCTGACCGCCTCCGCGGCGGCCGCGCTGCTGCTCCGCGCGCAGGCCTACCGCTTCCTGCCGGACGTGCTGCCCCCGGCGCTGGCCGGGGCCGCGGTCCTGCTGGCGCTGGAATGGGCCCTCGCGAGCGCGCTTGCCGGGCAGGGCCGGCCGCAGCTGGCGGTCGCGGTCCCCGCAGCCACGGCCGCCGCCCTGGCCGGCCTCGCCGCCGTGCGGTCGTGGCTCACGCCGCCGCTGCCCGGCACGCGTCTCGCATGGCTGCTCGTCGACCTGTCGCTCGCGCCGCTGGCGCTGGGCACGATCGGCGTCTTCGAGCTCATCGCACAGCTCGTGCACCACGTCGTGCGCTGAGGAGGGAACGACATGGGCGACCCACTCGTGAAGGTCGGCAACCAGGTGATGACCCTGAGCCAGTACCAGGCCATGGTCAACCAGGCGGTCTCGACCTACACGCAGCAGATGACCGTGGCGATCGAGGCTCTCTCCAGCCTGCAGGACCAGATGTACGTCCACTCGGGAGACGTCTCCAGCGCGCTGTCGACGCTCCAGGCGGACATGGCGGGTCTCGACGGCGCGATCGGGACCGACGACCAGGGCAACAAGTTCCGCAGCGCCTGGTTCGCCGGGAACGGGCCGTGGGAACAGCTGCAGCAGGGGTACAGCGGCCTGGCGACAGCCCTGATCAACATCGGCGACAGCCTGGGCAACGCCGCCGACACGTGCTTCCAGGCGGAGCAGCAGACGCTGACCGGCTTCAACAACATGAAGGTCGGCTTCCACTTCAACGCCGTCGATCCCCGGCTGCCGCCTCCCGGCTCGAATCCCGGCGGCGGGCGCAATCGGGCGTTCTGAGGGGAGGGAGCGAGCGCCGTGCCCGGCTTCTACTACCCGAACCGGAACTACCACCCGACGACCCCCGGCGACGCCGGCGCGGTCCGCGGCTACGCGAGCAAGCTGCGGCGGGCGGCAAGCACCCTGCAGTCGATCTCGGACGACGCCGACTCGCAGGTCAACATCTACACGTCGGGGCAGGGCGCGTGGGTTGACCAGTTCGTGACCATGTGGGACGAGAGCATCACCGGGAACAACCAGCGCAACTCCCACGCGTGGGCGCTGGACCGGGCCAATTTCATCAAGGCGAACCCGCGGATGGCGCGTCTCTACGACGCCAACTCCACGCAGAGCCGGGGCGCGTTCACCAGCCTGGTAGAGGCCTGCAATCAGATGGCGGACGCCCTCGACCAGTACGCGCACGCCATCGACCAGGAGATCGCGCAGGAGTGGGACATCTTCCTGGACATCGTCATCATCGCCGCCTCGATCGTGGTCACCGCGCTCTCGTTCGGCGCGCTCGGCCCCGAGGCGATGATGGTCGACATCTTCTTCGTGGGGGCCACGATCGGCGGGGTCACCTCCGCGGCCATCGACTTCAGCAACCAGATGGTCAACAACATCGTGGTCAACCACGACGGGTTCGGCGCCGCCCTCGGCAACATCAACATGCAGGAGCTGGCCAGCGCGTACATCACGGGCTACATCGTGGGCGGGGTGTCCTCGGTCGTCGGTATGGGCCTGCCGAAGCTGCTGAGCGCGGCCGGCGGCTTCTGGAAGGCGGCGGCCACCAATACCATCAGCAAGATCGGCATCGAGGCCGTGGGCTTCGGCGCGGGCACGTTCGCGGGCGACATCGCCGCGCAGGAGGTCCTGAGCCTGGACATGCACCTGCGCCTGACTCCGGTCGACTGGGGGACGGCGGGCAAGGACGCCCTGGTCGCGACTGCCGGCGGCGTCGTCCTCGGCGGGCTGATGCACGGGCTGGGGATTGGAGGCAGGGCGCCGGACGTCGCGGGCGCCGCGGACCCCACGTCCCAGCAGTGGGCCGTCACCGTGAGCACGGTCGACGAGAGCGGCGGGAGGATCTCGTACTTCGCGCTGTCGGACCCGAAGGGCGGGCCCGACCTCACGCTCTACGAGGGGAGTCCGTTCTCCAGGTCGGGCGTCACCGAGATCGGCCCGGGCAGGCTGGTGGACGGCGCCACGCTGGTCACGAACGACGGGAACCTCCAGATCGACCTGACCAGACCCGGGAACGACATGGTCATCCAGGCCCCGGGCAGGTCCTCGTGGATCAACGTCGGCCCGGACGGGCAGGGCAGGTTCGTCGCGGAGACGGCGATCAGCGACGGCTCGATCAAGCTCAACGTGGTCCCCGGAGACAGGCCCTTTCCGTCGGACCTGAGCGTCGACCCCAACACCGGCGAGATGCAGGTGCCGAAGGACTGGAAGGTCGTCGCGGACTACAACGGCGGCAAGGTCACCGTGACCGCGCCGTGGAGCGACGAGGCCAGCTACACGTTCTCGATGCGCGAGCCGGGGACGCAGGGCTGGGGCGGCGTGGACCCGAAGATGATCGCGGGCCCGGCCACGGGCGGCGGCGACACGACCGGCGGCGGAATCCGTCCGAACGTCGTTGGCGATTCCCCGCCGGAGCTCGCGGTGCAGACGATCGACAGGCCGGTCGTCGACGGCGGCGTGGTGGACGGCCCGGCGGTGGATCCGCACACCGGACCGCCGATCGACCCGACGACGGCGACGGGCGGCCTGACGCCCGACGCCGCCGTCCGGCCGAACGCAGGCACCGAATCCTCGCCGGAGCTGTTGGCGCAGACGGGCGGGACATCGCCCACGGGAGTCGACACGCCGGCCGGCGGCCAGCAGGGCGGTGGCCTCCGGCTGGAGCCGGCCGCGCCGCCGACCACCACCGAGACCCCCGAGACCCCCGGGACCCCCGGCGGCCAGCCAGGCGTTCACAACGGGGACGCGGGCCAGCCTGAGCAGCCCGCTGGTCAGGGCGGCGCCGGGGTCCAGCCAGTCGCTCGTCAGGACGAGATCGTCCAGGCCCTCAGGCAGATCGAGGGGCTGAAGCCGAACGTCTGGAACACGCTCGACGCCGGTCAGCGCATCTCCACGCTGCAGGGCGTCGAGGACGCCGTGGCCGGCGTCCAGGGCCGGTCGCCCATGCGGGTGACGATGGACCAGCTGCCGAGCAACCTGGTGGGCCAGTACGACCCGGCGACCGGCACGATCAGGATGAACGTCGACGCGCTCGACGGCTCCGTCGACCAGCAGAGGATGCTCGAAGCGGTGCTCCACGAGGGCCGCCACGCGTACCAGGCCTGGGCCATCGACAACCCGGGCTTCCACCCCGACGCGGGCCAGGTGACGGGGTGGGACGACAACTGGAGGGCATACGTGCAGCCCTCGCCCACGGACCAGGCCCAGTTCGCCCGGTACTGGGAGCAGCCGCTCGAAGGCGACGCCCGCTCGTATGAGCCGATCGCCAGGATGATCCTCGATGGGCTGGGCGATCCGGTCCAGACGCCGCCGCTGGGCGACCTCTCCGACGTCCCGACGCAGCCCCTGCCCAGGATCTCGGAACCGTCCGCTCAGCCGCTGCCGGACCAGGTCTCGGGCGAGCGGCGGCCGCTGGCCGATGCGGTTCCGCCCGACCAGGTCTCGGGCGACGACGCGTCGCTCCCGCGCGGGCTGGACAAGGCCTGGGACGGGACGTGGCGGGTCGACGGACCGCTCCTGCGCATCCCGGCCCGTCCGGCGGTCGACGCGACGGGCGTGCCGGCTCACGGTCTGGAGGGCGCGTCGGGCCCGGTCGACACCGACCTCGGGATGCCCACGGACTTCACTCAGGGCGCCGGCGCCAGCGTCGGGAACCACGATCCCGGGCTGGTGGATCTCGTCCGCACGGACGCCGTGGAGCGCACCGGTGTCGCGCGGCTGGACCTCACGAGGCCGCTCGAGGAGCAGTTTCCGAACGGGGTGCCCGACGAGCTCCGGAACCGGGACTTCGTGGTCATCAACAACCCGCGCGGGTTCGACATGAACTTCGACCTGGGCAGGGACCTGGTGCGGCCGGGCGGCCGGATCGTCATCCAGGGCCGGGCCGAGGTCGTGGACGGCATGCGGGCCAACCCGGACATGAACCGCCTGCTCGGCGACGTGCGGGCGGGTCGGGCCCCGGACGGCTTCCGAGTGGTCGAGGTGCTCACGGACCCGACGATCCGGGGTCCGCTGTCCGACCCCACTCAGTCGCCCAAGCCGTCCTGGCTGCTGGGCGGCGACGGGGGGTTCCACCGGACCGACGGCGGCGACGTGGGCTGGCCGAACACGCGGATCGTCTACGAGCGCATGATCGACCCGGCGGACACGAGCCAGCCCAGGGTGGTCCCGGAGACCCACTGGGGGCAGCGGCTCGACCTGGTGAGTCCCGACGCGGGCCCTCGACCGGAGAACGTGCCCCCGGCGGTCGATCGGCCGCCGCTGGCCAGCGCGGTCCCGCCGGACCAGGTCGGCGGCGACCCCGCCCGGGAGCTTCCGGGTGGGCAGCAGGAGCGCGGCCTCCGCCTCGAGCCTGCCGCCTCGGCGAAGCCTGCCGACACGCCCGCACCCGTTCCGGCGGGCGCCCACCCGGCAGCGACCGGGGATGCTGCGGCGCTGGTGAACGCGCGGGCGGCGCTGCTCCATGTGCTCCAGCAGCACGGCCTCGACCTGACGGACCCGAGAGTGAGCGCGTTTCGCGCCCAGGGCCGGCCCCTGCTGGAGGTCGACAGCGAGGGGAACGTAACCGTCAACGAGCTGCGTGGGCGGCAGCGCGAGGGCGTGAGCATCCACATCGGCTTCGATGTGGCCCGGGCGCGCTTCTGGCTGACCGACATGGGGCGGGACACGGTGGTCGAGTTCCAGGTCCGTCAGTCCTTCCTGGACCGGCTCCGCGCAGCGGCGGAGCCCGAGAACATCCCCAACCGGTCCCGGTCGGTCCCCTGGAGGGTGGACCTCCACACCCGGGGCCAGGTCTGGGCCGACCAGTACGCGATCCCCCCCGCCTGGTTCGACGATCTGCGGGCGTCCATCGTCCCGGGCTCGGGCAGGGTGTGGAGGCTGTCCGACCTGCTGCCGGTCGGCGGGCCGCTGCAGCCGGATACCCCACCGCCGGCGTCGTCCCCGCCGGACGCCGCCGGCAGCGGCAGTGAGCGGCCGCCGCTGGCCAGCGCGATCCCCCCGGACCCGTCGAGCGGCGACCCCGCGGCTTCGGCGGTCGACGCGGCGGAGGCGGAGCGCGAGGCCGCCGCGGTCAGGGCGGTCGCGGACGCCTCCGGCTGGATCAAGCGCTACGGCGCGGCCGGCGAGGCGGCCGAGCTGCAGGGCCTGGCCCAGCGCGGCGCGGTCGCCGCGGATCTCAACGTCCTGCCCAGCGTGGGCGCGGCGAAGAACTTCCCGCTGCTCGACAGCATCTCCAGCGAGGGCCTGTCGTCGGTCAAGGTCAAGATGGGGTCCACGTTCGATCCGGTGGTGCCGCCGAGCCGGTTGCGCGCCTATTCGCGCGATTTCGCGAAGCTGCTCGACGACGGCCGGGCGACGGCCGCGGCCCAGGCTCTCCTGGACCCGCGCAACCAGACCGCCATCCAGGACCTGCAGGCGCTCGGCGCCTGGCCGAGCGGTCTGTCGGCGAACCCGACTACCACCGAGGTCGCCACGTTCATCCAGGAGCACGCCCGCCTCTCCATCCCCGAGGACCACGTGCCCCAGGTTCAGGGGTTCCTGCGCGACGACATCCCGAAGTTCCCGACGAACTACGGCTTCCCCGACGGGGTGGCGCCGACCGCTGCTCAGGTGGACGCCCTCGTGGACCGGGTCCAGTCCAACGGGATCTCCTCGGCGGCCATCGACGCCATGGTCAACCGAGCCCAGGCGGTGCCGCTGCCGGGCCCGCCATCCGGACGCCCGGCGCCCGCGAGTGCGCTCCCGCCTGGGTTCGACCCGTCGGTCGTCGAGCCCACGGGTGCCCTGATGCCGGCGGCGGCGGTCGTGCGGGCGCAGCTCTCGGGGCCGGCAGTCGCGGTCTCGCGGGGCGTGCTGGACCGGGTCAACGAGGTCGACGCCGCCCTCCGCGCCCTCGGCAACGAGCCGGGCGCCAGGCAGACGGCGGAGCGTGCCCTGAACGCGCTGCAGCGTTCGATCGACGAGGGCGGCCGGGCGCTGACCCTGTACGACGTCGCGCAGGTGCGCCTCCGCAACGAGGTCGATCTGGCGCGGTCGCTGCCGCCGGACCAGCGGCCGCCGCAGCTCGCCGAGGCCGAGTCGCTGGCGCGGAACGACGCCCGGGACGCGATGGCCGCCACGCTCGACGGCGCCAGGGGCGTGCTCCAGGCCGGGCACATGCGGCTGGCGGTAGAGCCGGCTGCGCCGCTCCCGCTCCATCCCCCGACGCCGGCCGAGGCCCGCGAGGTTCGGACACAGGCGGCGGTGGACGCCCTGCGGACCGAACAGGTCGTGGAGCGCGAGCGTCTGTGGCACGAGCAGCAGCTGCAGGTCGCGAACGCGGAGCCGGGCGAGCGCCCGCTCGTCCGCCAGCGGTACGCCGAGGCGCGGCTGCTGCTGGCCCAGCAGCAGGAGCTGGCGACGGTCGGCCTCCGGGTGCTCGCCTACATCACCGAGTGGGATCCCTACAAGGGCGGCGTTCCGGCCGTGAACCGCAACCTCTGCCTGGGCCTCGCCGAGGCCGGCCACGACGTCTTCGTCCGGGTCGGGCATGAGGTGCCTCGCGGGCACGTCGACGGCGGCGTGCACCTCATCGGCCCGAGCGAATACGTTCCGGGCCTGGACTCGCGGTACCAGCTGCAGTACCGGGGCGAGGAGCTGCCGCAGGCCGTCGACCTGGTGATCGGGCACAGCCGTTTCTCGGGGCCAGCGGCGCTGCAGATCCACGACGAGCGGTTCCCGGAGGCACGCTTCGTGCACGTCGTGCACATGGTCACGGACGCCCTGGCCCGCGTCCAGGAAAAGCCGGTGGCGGAGGGCCTTCGCAACCAGGCGATCGAGCGCGACCTGGTCGCGCAGTCGGACCTGGCGGTCGGCGTCGGCCCGGTGCTTCGCGCCGAGGTGGAGCGGCTGGCGGCGATGACCGGGAGCACTCCGGCGATCCACGAGCTGATTCCGGGCGTCCCGTTCGAGCAGCCCGTGCCGCCGCCCCGGGGCGAGCACCGGTCCACTGTCCTGCTGTTCGGCCGGGTCGACGACTCCCAGAAGGGGACCGCAGCGGCGGCGCTGATGGTCCGCGACCTTCCGCCGGATGTCACGCTGATCGTGCGCGGGGCGCCGCCGGAGACCGTCGCCGAGGCCCAGGAGGAGCTGTCCCAGATCGCTGGCCGCTTCGTCGAGGTCCGACCACGCACGATCGACCGGGCCGAGCTCCTCGTCGACATGCGCCAGGCGGACGTGGTCATCATGCCGTCTCGGGCCGAGGGATTCGGACTCGTCGGTCTCGAGGCCGCGGGCGCGGGCGTGCCCATCCTGGTCCCGAGCTCGAGCGGTGTGGGCCGGTTCATCGGCGACTCCGGCCTGTTCCCTACCGAGCTCGCGCGGCAGGCCCTGGTCGAGCAGGGGTTCGAGGAGCCGGTCCCCGTCGAGCGCTGGGTCGCCCGGCTCCGCGAGGTCCTGAGCGACCCCGAGGCGGCCCGGCACCGGGCCCTGGACCTGCGGCTCGCCCTGCAAGAGCAGAACCGCACGTGGCGGGGAGCAGCGGAGTCCCTAGTGGCCGCGGTTCGCGCGGCGGTCGACCGGCCGTCTCCGGCCGTTCAGCCGCCGGCCGCCCAACCGCAGGACGATGAGGAGCCACGCTCCGGTGCGGGTGGAGGTAGAAATAGCCGATGAGCCAGGACGACCCGAGCGGCCGGTACGAACGCCTGCGGACCGCCGCGGTCCAGGTGCTGGATGCGGCGCGATCCGGCGAGGACCAGTTCGACACTGCCCTGGAGCGGCTGCGCGACGTCCTGCGCGGCGATCCACCGCCGGCCGGCGGCGGTGCGCTGGTCCTCGATCCCTTCGAGCACTACCTGACGCGGCAGCGCTACGAACGCGACCAGCCGCCACGGGCGATCACGCTCGAGCGTATGGCGCTGGAGCTCCAGCACCGGCTCGCCAGCGATCGCGCGATCGACGACCGGCGGCCCGGCGACCCGGATCGCAACGTGACCGTGACGGAGCTGCGCGCGATGGTGGTCGGAGGGCTGCTGAGGGAGCTGGCGGCGCGGCTCTCGCCCGGCGCGGCGTTCGGGCCCGGCCGCAACGGCGAGGCCCTCGCCGGCGTCGCTTCCGCCCTCTCGAAGGAGCTGCTCGACCAGACGTTCGTCGGCATGCAGTGAGGAGAACGCCGCCATGAGCAAGTTCCTCGACGACCAGCCGCGCGAGCACCACTACGTCTTCGCGCACCGCGTGCTCCCCGCCGAAGCCCGGGTCCACCCGCGCGTCATCCTGGAGGCCGCCGCCAGGGGCACGGCGACGAAGTCCCTGGCGATGATCTGGGACCACGTCGGCTCCCAGCTCCCGCCGGACCGCCGTCTGCCGTCGACCGGCCTCTCGGGCTCGTTCCACGAGCTCGGCGACGCTCAGGTCGCGCTGATCCACTTCCCGCCGGCCGAGCACGCGACCGAGGCCCACCTGGCGGCCATCGTGCTGCCGCGCTCGAACCCGGACGGACCGGCGCGCTACATCGTCCTCGAGCACAGCTGGAGCCCGGAGGACCGGCCGCAGACGATGATCGGCGAGTGGGAGGGCGGCAAGCACCTCAACGGCGGCCATGGCCCGGCCCCGGACGAGGGTGCGTTCCTCGCGGTGGTCGACGCCCGCCTCCACGACGATGGGGAGCCGCCCGCGTCCGACCGCAGCTGATCGCTCTGCGGCCATTGTCCGCACACGGTCCGCGACGCCCATGCTTCACTTCACGTCGGGGAGAAGCATGAGCAAGACCATCCTGCATCGGCCTGCCCGCGTCCTCGCTCCGGGCGTGCCGGCGGACCCCATCGACCTCGTGGCGCCGCCGGCCGAGCAGGCCACGATCGGCTTCGCGTGGTGGCCGCAGCTGCTGTTCCCCGTGGTCACCAGCATGGGCTCGGCGTTCTTCATCGTCTACAACCCGCAGCCGACGTACATCGCGATCAGCCTGACGATGACGCTGGCATCACTGGCGCTGAGCGGGGCCATGATCGCGCAGCAGTTCTCCATGGCCCGCCGCCGGACCGCGCTGTATCGCGAGCGCTACCTCTTGTATCTGCACGACCTGGGCCGCCAGGCGCGCCAGGTCGCGGCCCGGCAGGATGAGGCGGCTCGCTTCACGCACCCGGGAACGGGTGAGCTGTGGGCGATCGCGCGCGGCCAGGTTCGCGTCTGGGAGCGCCGGGCGCGGGACCAGGACTTCGTCTCGGTCCGCATCGGCCGCGGCACCCTGCCGCTGGTGACGCCCCTCCACCTGCCGGGCAGCGATGACCCGATGACGCGCCTGGACCCCGAGCTGCAGGCGGCGGCCGAGCGCGTGGTGGAGCGGCACCGGGACGTCGAGGACCAGCCCGTCGTGCTCGACCTCCGCGCCCATCCGGTCGTCAGCCTGGTCGGACCACCCGCGCTGACGCGCGTCATCGCGCGCTCGGTGGTCACGGAGCTGGCGACATTCTGCGCGCCGCAGGACCTCCTCATGGCCGTCTGCCACCCGCCCGGAGGCGAGCCCGCCTGGGAGTTCGCCCGTTGGCTGCCGCACCTGGTCCCGGAGCAGGGCCAGGCGCTGCTCTGCGGCGAGGGCCAGCAGGTGCTGAGCCGGCTGGCGGAGGAGGTCGGCCGGCGGCGCGAGCTGCTCCGCCGCCGGCAGGCCCACGATCGCTCGGCGCCCGACGAGCAGCCGAAGCAGATCCTCCTCGTGGTCGATGGCTTCTCGGCGTCCTCGCCGCTCGCACGGCTCGACGTGCTGGCCGAGCTGGCGGACCGCGCCGGCGACCTGGGCGCCAGCCTGGTCTTCCTGGTCGACGCGCAGCGGGACGAGCCGGCCACCGTAGACGTCCGCGTCAGAGTCGAGGCGAGCGGCCAGCTCCACGCGGAGGACGTGCGCGGGAACTTCCAGCAGGGTTGGCTCGACGATGTGCCGTTCGCGATCTGCGAGGCGACCGCCCGGGCGCTCGCGCCGCTGCAGCTCGGCGAGCGCGAGGCGGCGGCCGCGCTGGGCGAGACGTGCCGGCTGACGGAGCTGCTCGGGTTGGGCAGCGCCGGCGCGCTCGACCCGCAGGCGCTCTGGCGGGCGCGCTCGGCGCAGGAGGTGCTGCGCGTGCCGATCGGGGTGGGCGCCGACGGCGGCCCCGAGATCATCGACCTCAAGGAGGCCGCGCAGGGCGGCATGGGCCCGCACGGTCTGGTCGTGGGGGCGACCGGTTCGGGCAAGAGCGAGCTGCTGCGCACGCTGGTCACCGCGCTCGTCGCGACCCACTCGCCGGAGACGCTGAGTCTCGTGCTCGTCGACTTCAAGGGCGGCGCCGCGTTCGCCGGCCTGTCCGAGCTGCCGCACGTCGCCGGCATGATCACCAACCTGGCCGACGACCTGGGCATGATCGACCGGACGCACTCCGCGCTGTTCGGCGAGATGCAGCGCCGCCAGAGCCTGCTCCGGCGGGCCGGCAACATCGACAGCGTCCGCGAGTATCAGCACCGGCGCGCATCGGGGCAGCTGCCGCCCCGCGCCGAGCCGCTGCCCTACCTGCTGATCGTGGTCGACGAGTTCGGCGAGCTGCTGGCGAGCCGGCCCGACTTCATCGACCTGTTCGTCGCGATCGGGAGGGTCGGCCGCAGCATCGGGATGCACCTCATGCTGGCCAGCCAGCGCCTGGAGGAGGGACGCCTCCGCGGCCTGGAGAGCCACCTGTCGTACCGGATCTGCCTGCGCACCTTCAGCGCCGCCGAGAGCCACTCGGTGATCGGCACGCCGGACGCGTACCACCTGCCGTCGATCCCGGGATCGGCGTATCTCAAGGTGCACACCGAGGTGTACGAGCGGTTCAAGGCCGCCCTCGTCTCGGCTCCCGACCAGCCGGTTGAGGAGCAGCTCGCTGTTCGCGCGCCCGTGCCGGTGTTCTCGCGCGGGCTGGCGGCGATCCCGGGCGACGAGCGCGCGCTCACCGTCGCCGGCAACGGCCACCGCCGGCCGACGGAGATGGCGATCGTGGTGGACCGGGTGCGGGCGACCGCGGCAGCGCCCGTCCACCAGGTGTGGCTGCCGCCGCTCGAGGCAGATGTCGGGCTGGACCGACTGCTCCCGCCGCTGGGGCGGCACCCGCAGCGGGGCATGCAGGCGCTGGACTGGCCGGAGCTGGGACAGTGCAGGGTCCCCATCGGCCTGCTCGACCTGCCGCTGGAGCAGGACCAGCGGCCGTTCACCGTCGACTTCTCGGGCTGGGCGGGCCACCTGGTGCTGGTCGGCGCGCCACAGACCGGCAAGAGCACGTTCCTGCGCAGCCTGCTGCTGGGGCTGATCGCGACGCACACCCCCGACGAGGCGCGCGTGTACGTGGTGGACTACGGCGGCGGCACGCTCTTCACACTTGCCGGGGCGCCGCACGTCGGCGACGTGGCCGGCCGCCTGGAGCCCGAGAAGGTGCGGCGCACGGTGAACGAGGTCTGGTCACTGGTGGACGACCGCGAGGCGCGGTTCCGCGAGATGGGCATCGACTCACCCGAGACGCTCCGCCGGCGCCGGGCCGAGGGCTCGCTGCCCCCAGACGTGAGCAGCGACGTCTACCTCGTCGTCGACGGCTGGGGGCCGGTGCGCGAGGAGTTCGAGGACCTGGAGCCGATGCTGCGCGACATCGCTGCCCGGGGCCTGCGGGTGGCGTGCCACCTCGTGCTGACGGCGAACCGCTGGCAGGAGGTCCGGCCGAACCTCCGGGACAACATCGGGGGCCGGCTGGAGCTGCGGCTGGGCGAGCCCGCCGAATCCGAGATCAACCGGCGGGCGGCGCTTGGGATTCCGGCCGGCGTGCCCGGACGGGCGCTGGCGCCCGACATGAACCACCTCCAGGTCGCCCAGCCGAGGCTGCGCCGCTCGATCGAGGAGATCGTGGGGGCGGCCGCGGCGGCCTGGACCGGAGCGGTCGCCCCTGCAGTGCGGCTGCTGCCGCGCCGCGTCACGCTCGACCAGCTGCCGGCTGCAAACGGCACCACGCCGGGCGTGCCGATCGGCGTGGACGAGTTCGAGCTGGCGCCGGTGCACCTCGACCTCACCGGCGCAGACGCGCACATGCTCGTGTTCGGCGACTCGGAGTCGGGCAAGACCACGTTCCTCCGGTCGCTCGTCGCCGGCCTGCAGGCGCGGCAGCGGGCCGACCGCGCGATGTTCCTGGTCGTCGACTACCGGCGGACCCTGCTCGGGGCGGTCGACCCGAGCCAGCTGTGGGCCTACTGCGGCGCCGCGCCCCAGGCCGCCGGCGCGATCAAGGAGCTGACGACGGGGATCGTCGAGCGGCTGCCGTCGCCCAGCCTGGCGCCGGAGGTGATCGCGGCGCGGTCGTGGTGGACCGGTCCGGACTTCTACGTGGTCGTGGACGACTACGACCTGGTGGCCACGTCCGCGGGCAGCCCGCTGGCGCCGCTGGCCGAGCTGCTCGCGCAGGGCCGGGACCTGGGCCTTCACGTGATCCTGGCACGACGGGTCGGCGGGGTCGCCAGGGCGGGCATGGACCCGCTGCTCAACCGGCTCCGCGAGCTGCACGTGCCGGGCCTGATCCTCTCGGGCGAGCCGAGCGAGGGGCCGATCCTGGGTCTGAACCGCGCCACGAACCAGCCGCCCGGGCGGGGCCTGCTGGTCCGGCGCCGGCACCGGCCCATGCTGATCCAGACGATCGACTCCCCGGCGCGGTCCTAGGAGGGAGTAGGGCTCGGGGCCGCCGGCGGCGGCGTGGCCGTGGACACGATCGAGATCACCTCGACGGTGAAGACGAGCGTTGCGTTCGCCGGGATGGTCGGCGGCTGGCCCTGCGCGCCGTAGGCCAGGCCGGGCGGCAGGATCATCTTCCGCTTGCCGCCGATCCGCATCCCGGGCACGGCCTCGTTCCAGCCCGTGATGACGGGCGTGCAGTTGCCGACGGTCGACTGCGTGTTGACCAGGATCGCGCACAGCGGGTCGCGGCCGGCCTGGCGGCTGGTGTCGAACTCTGTGCCGTCGCTCAGCCAGCCGGTGTACTGGACCGTGACGGTCGAGTTGGGCGGCACGAGCTGGCCGCTTCCCACCGTCAGGTCGATGATCTGCAGACCGTCGGGGAACTTGACCGGGGTCTGGTTGTCGCCGGCGTGGAACTCGTCGCCGCCGGCCTGTGGGGTCGGGGTGTTCTGGTTGACGCCGGCGCCGGGCGGCGGGCTCGGAGTTGGGTCGGGGTAACCGCAGCTGGCGACGGCAAGGGCCGTCAGCGCGGCGGCCGCCACCGGGAGGAGGGTTCTGGAGAGCATGATCGGTCCACAAGGCTACCGCGCCGGCTCCCTCGCGCGCGCCGCGAGGACGACGGCGAGGAGGCAGGAGGCGAACGCGCACCCGCAGATTGCCACGAACGTGCCCAGGTTGTCGGCCAGGACGCCCGCGCTGAGGGGCCCGAGCGCGAAGCCGACCGCGTTCGCGCTGGCCACCACCCCGAACACGCGCGCCTGCACGGCGGCGGGCGTCTCGAGACCGATCATGGTCGAGATGACGGGCCCGACCATGCCGTAGAACGCGCCCGCCAGCGCGGCGCCCGCGACGATCAGGACCACGCCCGGACTCCAGGCGACCAGCAGCTGCGCGCTTGCCAGCAGGAGGGCGGCGATGACGCCCAGGATGCGATAGCCGATGCGCCGCGCGATCGAGGCGTAGAGCACCGAGGCGACGGCGCTGCACAGCCCGGCGGCCGCGAAGGCGAGGCCGGTCACCGCCTCGATGCCGCTCGACAGGTGCGCGAGCAGCCGCAGCACGACGAGCGGCTGGTAGCCGTTGTAGGAGAGCTGGATGAGCGCCTGGCAGACGAGCAGGGCGGCGAGGGTGCCGACGGCGCCCGGGGCGGTGCGCCGCAGCAGCTCGATGACGGGGCCGCGCTCCTCCTCGCTGCGCCGGACCGGCGCCTCGCGCACGATGAGGAGGACGGGCAGCGTGGCGATGGCCAGGAGGACGCCGCCGCCCAGGAAGATGGAGCGGATCCCGAAGGCGGCCGCCGCCAGCCCGCCGACCAGCGGCCCGAGGGCGCTGCCCACGGCCACGGCGGAGCTGAGGACCCCGAGCGCCCAGCCGACGCGGTGGCGCGGGGTGCCGCTGGCGACCAGGGCGGTCGCGGCGGGGACGGTACCGGAGGTGGCGCCCTGGATCAGGCGCAGCAGCACGAGGTCGAGCGGCCCGCGCGCGAAGCCCATCAGCCCGACGGTGAGCCCGGCGCCGACCATCGCCCGCAGGAGCATGGCGCGGCGTCCGTAGCGGTCGGCGAGGACCCCCCACAGAGGGCTCATGACGGCGAGGGCGGCGCCGGACGCGCCTCCGGCGACGCCCGTCCAGAGGGCGAGCTGCCCGGTCTCGTGCACGCCGAGCTGCCGGAGGTAGACCGGCAGGAAGGGAAAGGCAAAGGAGAAGCCGAAGATCGCGGTGAACTGCGCGAACCACAGCGCGGCGAGGTTCCGCCGCCAGTCGACCCCAGCCGTCAAGACGCCAGGGGCAGGGGTGCGATGCTCGGGGCGACGGGGCCGGCCAGGGTTGGTGCGGAGACGTGCGCGGTTGGGGCGGTGGGGGAGGAGGCCGGCCGCGAAGGAGCTCGGGTGGCGGAGGGCATCGCAGACTAGAATAAGCATCCTGCTGGCTCAGCCGGTCCCATGGGGGACGCGGGCGGAGCCGCTGACGGTCGGGCGGCTAGCTCAGCCGGGAGAGCGCTAGCTTGACATGCTAGAGGTCGGCGGTTCGATCCCGTCGCCGCCCACCAGCATCTCACTCTCAACTCACTTCCAGCGGTATCAGCTGCCTCCGGCCCATCAACTCCATGCTGGCGTGGGCCAGGGAGGAAGGGGAGGTCGGCAGCGTGAAGACCCAGCTTCCGCGCCTGCCCAGGACGTTGATCGACGTGCTCAGCCGCTACGAGATCGACCGCCTCGAGGACGCGGCCAAGAGCGAGCGGGACAAGCTCATCGTCCGGACGCTGGCCGACACGGGCATCCGCGTGGGCGAGCTGGTCAAGCTCCGCGCCGTGGACGCGCTGGAGCGCGACCGCAGATGCTGCGCAACGTCGCCAAGGTGGCCGGCATCGGCAAGCGCCTGCACCCGCATCTACTGCGTCACAGCTTCGCCACGCACCAGCTCGCGCGCGGCATGAACCCGATCCAGCTCGCCGACATCCTGGGCCACTCCAACCTCGTTATGATCCACCGCGTGTACGCACACCTGAGCCCGTCCGACGCGTACGAGGCGATGCTGCGCTCGCTCTACGACGAAACCGCCTGAGCACGGTTCCGTGACAGAACGTTTCGACTGCCGGCATAGTGGGTAGCACCGCGACCAATGACTGACGATCAGGAATTTCGCGACCTGCTACTGAACAATCGAGATCTCTAGTCAGGGCAATGGGTGACGCCTACTTGCAGGAGCACGCGGACCGAGCCGAGAGTGAAGCCGTGCAGGAATTCTCTGGCGCCACGCATGCGGACTGGGCGCGGACCTTCGTCTACGACCTCCACGGCGCCTCGGAACAACTCCTGCAAATGATCGTTCCCACGATCGGCCGACTTGTCCCGACGCGAATCGATCCGATCATGAACCCATTCCATGGGACCCACCACGACCTTCCGACGACCATACGAGTCTCATAGACCGAGATGTACGTAAACGCTTGTGGCGGGACGGTTGCGATCGACATCGATGGTCTCCGCAGCGGCAGGCGAGATCGTATTGCCGACCTCGACTCTTCCGATCTCTCGCCCGATGCACGGCCGAACACCCTTCAGACAGCACTAGAGACCTTCATCGTCCGTGCCTTTGCTCCGTAGCATCTCCTCCTGCAAGGTGCCCGACGCGACCCGCGGCGGGTCAGCTGGCCGGAGTCTCCCGCTCAAGGAGAATCATGATCTGCGAGGTGCTGATGGACCAAATACTCGCCACCGGGAAGCTGCTGACGACCCGCCAGCCCTCGGCCGCGTAGCTGTTGAGCGTGTGCTCCAGGTTCTCTGGACTGAACTTGCCGGTCCACCGGCGGTCTTCCTTCGTCAGCACCTTATATTCCATGGGCTCTCAACCTCCTTGAAACGTCCAGCTCATGCGATTTCTACGGCATCCCCACCCGGACACGCCTGATCCGGCTCATCACGGACCTGGAGCGCTCGTACCCGAGCGCGGCTGCCAGCCTCGCCGAGGACCTGCCGGCCCTCTGCGTGCCTCGCGTACCCGCTGCGCCTCCGCAAGCGGCTGCGCTCGACGAACCTGCTGGAGCGGTCGCTGGAGGAGGTCAAGCGTCGGACGAAGGTGATCGGCCGGCTCCTGGCGAGACGAGCTGCCTGAGCCTGTGCTGGGCCGTGCTCGACCTCTTCATCGCCAGCGCTCGCGGCCTCGCGCCCATGGCACTGGAGCACAGGCAACTGGCGCAGATGCGCCGACCGCCGTACCCAGACGCCGGAGTCAATGCCCGCATGAAATGTTATTCACCGCGCGGCTGTGCCGTCACTTTCCAGCAGGTGCCGGACGCGACCTCCCGGAAGCAACAGACGACCGAGCCACCATGCGCTACGCCGCCCCGCGGTCTGGACGCACTCAACATCCATCCGTCCATTCGTTGGCGCATCCAGCACTACCTCGAAGCACGCCCGGCCCCGTACATCGGTTGAGCGGCGCCCGCGAGCCGCCTGGCCGTTCGGTCTACTGACTCTCTTAGCACGGGACGCGCGCGCACGGTTGCTCGGTGGACTGGCCAACCGGCGGGTACCGCCTCAGGATGTCCGCGAGCCTCTCCTCGAAGCTGACGAAGCGCCCGTCCGGCCCCGTGGTCATGTCGGCAAAGGTCAGGCCGTCCATGACCGCCCCGGGCTCCAGTTCGAACTCGTCCAGCTCGGCCAGCAGCCCGCGCTCCTCGGCCTCGAACCGGGCACCGCTGTGGTGCGCAACCAAGTTGCAGACGCGCCGGTCGACGCCCTGGGCACGCAGCCAGCGTGCGCCATCGAGCGGGTGAAGCCCGGTCTCGCGGAGCGCTGGCGCGTAGCCAACATCGTGCAGGTAGGCCGCCGCGACGAGCGGCACCTGGTCCTCGACTGGCAGCAGTGACGCGACCACTTCGGCCCGACGACCGACCGCCTCGACGTGACAAAGCCGCGCATCCATGTCCACGAGCAGCTCGCGTGCCGACGCCTCCGCCCGTCGGACCAGGGCTGCGTTGTTTCCTCCCAAGTCCACTCGGCAAGGCTACGCGCGCTCTGGAACCAACCACGAAGACGGCGGTCACAGCGACCAAGGAGCGGCGTGACCGGCCGTACAATGCGGGCATGGCACAGGCCGCCGGCAATGATGATCGGGCGCTCCGACGGAGACTGACGCGGTTGGAGGCCATCGTCCTGGAGTTGGCGGCTGCATCCCGGCCGAGCCTCGTCCAACGCTTGATGGGCAACGAGCCAGGATCGAGCTCCGCAGACGTCTCGTTGGAGCAGCTCCCCAGCGGCCGATGGGTCGCATGGGGCGGCAGCGCCGTCGCCGGCGGGGCAACGTGGGCCGAGGCCCTATCTAGCCTTGGCCGTCTACTGGACGAGTACCCGACCATCCCTGACGAGGCGATCGCCGCTGGTCAGGCCATCGCCGCCGAACTGGGTCTCGGGAAGGCGTAGCGTCCCCTGCGCACCATCCGGCGCGATCCGGCCTTCGAGGCCGAGATACGCGAGTCCACACGACACTCGCCGTGTGGACGAGGTACTCGAACCGCTGGCGGCCACGGTCGCGAACGTGTGACGGAACGCGTGCGCCATGGAGATGAACGTCGCCGGGTGCCGGCTGGCGCTCGTTCAGCGTCACCGTCCGTGAAACACTTCAACCAGCACCTGGCGTTGCTGTAACCAGAGGTTGTCGTGCGGTTCGTGGAAGAGTCAGGCAATGGAACGGCGAAGCTCACGCGCGAACAGCGTGGCCAGTTCGTGGCGACCGCTTGGCTGGCGCAGATGCACAAGCACTTCTCCGAGCCGAAGCCATCAATATCTCGCCTTGGACCGATCTCCCCGCCTGGCAGCAGGAGACGGACTCGGACATCTTCGGCGCGATCGAGCATGCGGCGCGGTCGGAGTCAAGTTGAAGGCTTCGCTCAAGTGATGATGAGCCGCGATCGCAAAATGCTCAATTGCAGATGGCGGTTGTTCGGACAATCTGCTCTACGGTCTGCTCGAGAGACGAATCCTCCGGAATGACCACTTCCTCCTCGCGGCCGGTGGGCGAGGCGTTCTTGTAGACCTCTCTCATCTTTTCGGTTGAGATACGTGGATTGGCCTTCGTGCCATGACGCCTCATGGTTTCGGTTAGGCTAGCATCCAGGTAGAACAGGTAGTTCTCCTTCGGGTGAGCGCGAAACAGCTCCTCCAGGAAGGGGTCGTGTGCACTTGAGGTGAAGTTGCCGTCAAATATAACGTCGAAACCGAGCCGCAACGCAGTCATGGCGTCACTGCCGCTCAGTTCATATTCTAAGTTGAGATCGCGCTTGGGTGGATTCACGAAGCCGAACCTGTAGTAGTCCAGCTCAACCAATACCGTAGGGCGCGGTGTTCGCTCCATGAGTGCTTTGGCAACGGTGCTCTTTCCCACTGCTGAAGGCCCTCGCAGGATGATGAGCTTCGTCACAGGAGTGGTCGCCACGGATACCACCCTACGAAAATCAGGCTCAAGTTCGGTAGGCGTGACCCTCAGCTTGTTGGGATCGAGCTCCACGAAGGGGATGTTCGCCCTTCGGGCGAGGTACGCGGCTGCTGCGGGCCCAGCTTGAGGAGCATCTGCAGCGCGCCGGCGAGCGGGCTGGCGACGCGGCGGGAATCAACCGAGACTGGCACGACAACGCGGGCTACGAACAGGCCATCCAGGAGATGGACGTCCTCCAGGCGCAGCTCGATGACGTCGAGCTCCAACTCCGGACGGCCGAGATCATCGAGACCGGCACCCCCTCCGGCAAGGTCGAGATCGGGTCTCGGGTCTCGGTCGAGCTCGATGGCGAGGAGGAGACGTACTTCATCGGTAGCGAGGCCGACAGCGACCCGGCGCGCGGTGTCATCAGCCACCGCTCGCCGATCGGCGCGGCGCTGATCGGAAAGGCCGTGGGTGAGGAGGTGGAGGCAAGCACGCCCTTCGGCGCGACGCTCCGGTTGCGCGTCCTGGGCATCGGGGAGTGAGCGATGCAGCTACTCCTCGCCTGGCTGGCCTGGACCGGCCAACTCCTTCCGAGGTGGCCGGCTGTGATCGGCGGGCCGTCGGGTCTCGGCGTCGTGCTGGGGTCACCCGTCCCTCGACTCCAAAACGAAAAATTCGTTATGGTGACGGCATGTCAAGCCATCACCCCAACCCCGCCGAGCGCGTCATCCGGCGATTCGATGGGCAGAGTGCGCTCGCCCAACTGCTGGGGCGGCGCCAGAGCACCGTGGAGCACTGGGCCAGCACGGGGCGCATCCCGGCCCAGTGGCACCGCCAGCTGATGGTGCTCGCCCGCGAGCGCGGCATCACCCTGGAGGCCCGCGACTTCCTCGACGCACCGGCGCACGACATCGAGCCCGCCGACGGCCGGCTCGGCGTCCTGATGGTCGGCATGGGCGCCGTCGCGTCGACCTTCGCGGCCGGCGTCGAGCTCGTCAGGCGGGGCCACGCTCGCCCGTTCGGGTCGCTGACGCAGATGGGAACGATCCGGCTCGGCAAGCGCACCGAGGGGCGCGTGCCGCTGATCAAGGACTTCGTGCCGCTGGCGGGGCTCGACCAGCTCGTGTTCGGCGGTTGGGACCCCTTCCCCGACAACGCGTACGAGGCGGCGGTGAGGTGCGGCGTCCTCGACCGATACCGGCACCTCGAGCCGGTGGCGGGTGAGCTCGCCGAGATCGAGCCGATGCCGGCGGTGTTCGACCAGCGGTACGTGCGGCGGCTCGAGGGGGTGAACGTCAAGGCTGCGCGCAGCAAGCGCGAGCTGGCCGAGGCGCTGCGCCAGGACATCCGCGACTTCCGGAACGCCCACGCGTGCGACCGTCTCGTGATGATCTGGTGCGCATCCACGGAGATCTTCATGGAGGAGGGCCCAGCGCATGCCGACCTCGAGTCGCTGGAGCGCGCCATGGAGGCCGACCACCCGTCCGTCGCCCCCTCGATGCTCTACGCGTACGCGGCGCTCATGGAGGGGGTGCCGTTCATCAACGGCGCCCCCAACCTCACGGTCGACATCCCCGCCCTGACCGCCCTCGCGAACGACCGCGGCGTCCCCATCTGCGGCAAGGACTTCAAGACCGGGCAGACGCTCGTGAAGACGGTCATCGCGCCGATGCTCAAGGCCCGCATGCTCGGGCTCAGCGGCTGGTACTCCACCAACATCCTCGGCAATCGCGACGGCGAGGTGCTGGACGACCCGGACAGCTTCCGGACCAAGGAGGAGACCAAGCTCGGCGTCCTCGAGCGCATCCTGCAGCCGGACGTCTACCCCGATCTGTACGGAGACGTCTACCACAAGGTCAGGATCAACTACTATCCGCCTCGGGGCGACAGCAAGGAGGGCTGGGACAACATCGACATCTTCGGGTGGCTCGGCTACCCGATGCAGATCAAGATCGACTTCCTCTGCCGCGACTCGATCCTGGCCGCCCCACTCGTGCTCGATCTGGTGCTGTTCACGGACCTGGCCCTGCGGGCCGGCCTGTGCGGCGTGCAGGAGTGGCTCTCGTTCTACTTCAAGAGCCCGCAGCACGCCCCGAGCGTGTATCCGGAGCATGACCTGTTCATCCAGCAGACGAAGCTCAAGAACACGCTCCGCTGGCTGATGGGGGAGGAGCAGATCACCCACCTCGGCCGGGAGTACTACGAGCAGCGCGACTGAGCCGCTTCGGCTGGAACTCGGTGGGGAATCAGTTCTCTCGGGGGAAGTCGCAGCTAGACTGGCGATCGTGACCGCCCGCTTGAGCCGGCGCAAGGCGATGGCAGCGGTCCTCCGAGGGATGGCGGGAGTCCTGCTTGCCGCAGTGACGGCGCGTGATGGCATCCAGCCCGGTGATGCCGGCTGGCTGTCCACACGCGGCAGCCGCCTGGTCGACCGCCAGGGCCGCAGCGTTCGCCTGCTCGGTCTCAACTGGGCGGGCGCCGAGACGGCAGCCATGGTGCCAGGTGGGCTTCACCGTCGCACCATCGCCGAGATCGCGATGACACTCCGGAGTCTGGGTTGCAACGCGGTGCGCATCCCCTTTTCCGTCGAGATGATGCTGGCCGGCCCAGGGGCGATCCAGGCCTGGCGCGTCGCGCGGGAACCCGCCCTCGCAGCGCTCTCGCCACGTGCGGCTCTGCACGCCGTGGTCGATGGACTCGCCCGGCTCGGCCTGATGGTCATCCTCGACAATCATCGTTCCGACGCCGGCTGGGGACCACAGAGCAGCGGCCTCTGGTACACGCCGCAATACCCGGCCGCTCTGTGGAGGCATATGTGGTTGGAGCTCGCGCGCGAGTACCGCCTTACGCCAGCGGTGATCGGCTTCGACCTCCGCAACGAGCCGGGCTCGCCACCGGTCGGCGCCGACGTGGCAGTGGATAGGGGAGCGCTGTGGGGTTACGGCGAGTGGTCAAAGACCGGAACCGCCTCGCGGGACTGGGCGGCGGAGGCGGAGTTCACCGGCAATCTCATCCACGACATCAACCCAGATGTACTCGTCGTCGTCGAGGGCGTCCGCTACGATCCCGCTGGACCTATCGTCGATGACCAGGTCCGTCTGTACTGGGCCGGCGGCAACCTGTCCGGAGTCCTGAGAGGCGCGGGCCAGCGATCCGAGCCGCGCCGGATCCGGCTTCGTACCCCCAACAAACTCGTCTACTCGGTCCACGACTATCCGCCAAGTCAACAGCGCGAACCCTGGAGCGACTCCCCCGAGGGCATCTGGGACCAGACCTGGGGCGACATTGCGCGCCAGGGCCTGGCCCCGGTATTCATCGGCGAGACGGGCGGCCCTCATGACCTGCCTCGCGGTGGTGACGACCACGTCTACCTGAGCAGGCTGATCCAATATGTGCTCAGACACGACCTGCACATCGCATTCTGGGATCTGAACGGCACGTACCCACCCGGAAGCGAGATTGTCGAGGGCGCTGTGGAGCCGTATGGCTGGCTGAGCGCGGACTGGCGAGAACCGATCGCCGGTCCGCTGATGGACCTGTTCAGGTCGTTGGCTCCCGTCAGGGCTGGAACAGTTTCCCGACGTCACCCTTCGACGTGGTGAAGACGATGTCCTCCGACTTCAGCGGTCCATCCTTGCCGCTTGGCGGTTGGCGATAGGTCTCGACGAAGGTGGAGGCAGCAGCGATGCTCCCGGCGCTCACCCCCACGTAGACCGCCTCGGTGCGCAGCGTCGGCAGGAGACCGGTCAAACCGGAGCGCCGCATCCAGTTGGCGAGAAACAGGGGGTCGCCGCCCCATACCAGCAGTGCGTCGGCCTCCCGGACCGCTGGCACCCAGGTAGCCTCCTCGATGCTCGGCAGCGCCGTCAGCTCCAGGACCCCCAACGATTTCCAACCCAATTCACACAACGGCGACGAAGCCTTGCCGCAGATCGCCCGCCACGCCATGCCGGGCCCGCCGGGGAAGGGGTAGACGGCGGTCGGGATGATGAGGGCGCTGGAATCGGCGATCGGTTTGTCCAGCAGGTCGACCAGCGCGTCGTGGATGCTGCTGTTCTTGATCCCGGCCGATGTGAGGAGAGCTCTCATGTTCCTAGCTTCCTGAGTTGGAGTCTCATGATGCCTGAATCGCCTGCTGCGACCGTGTCGGTCGCCGCCGGCGAGATCGGCCCATCGTTGCCGTTGGCGTACTCGTTCTGATATAGTTCGGTCCGAAATGTCTGGGCCGAATCAAATGTCCGACGAGCCGGCTCAGGACCCTGCTGCCGCCGCGCGGGAGATCGCCCGCCTCTACGGCGAGATGTGGCGGCGCTTCCAGCCGCCTCGTCGCTCCATCGAGGGCTCGGACGTGACCCCCCGTATGCTCGGCCTCCTCCGCCACCTCGAGCGGGCCGGCCCCCTCACCGTCGGAGAGCAGGCGACTCACCTCGGCATCGGGCGGGCCGCGGCCAGCGAGCTGATCCACCGACTGGAGGGCAAGGGGCTGGTGGCTCGGATGCGGGACGATCGGGACCAGCGCCGCGTCTTCGTCTGGCTCACCGACGAGGGCAGGCGGCGGGTGGCCAGTCTGGCCGGCAGCGTCCTCGACCCACCCTTCCTGCAGGCGGTGGCGGCGATCACGCCTGAGGAGAGGCAGCAGATCATCGACGGCCTGGGAGCGCTCCTGCGCGCGTCCGGGCCAGCAGTGAGCAAGGAGAAGGCTTCGTGACGACGACGAACTGCGAAAGCTGTGGCATGCCCCTGATCGAGGCGGCCGACCATGCCCTGGGCGACCTGGCGAACCCGCTCTGCAGGCATTGCACGGACGAGGCGGGCCAGCTCCAGCCGTTCCAGGAGCGGTTCGAGCGGATGACACAGTGGGCGATGCGGCAGAACGGCCTGGAGAGGCCGGCGGCCGAGGCGCGCACACGGCAGTACATGCTCGGCATGCCGGCGTGGAAGGACCATCCCGCCCTGCAGGACGGGTGACCGGGGCGTCAGCCCGAATCGAGAACGGTGTCCAGGTACTCGCGCGGCAAGTAGGTCCTCGACGTGGACGGTCAGGCTCGCCGCCGGCGCGGCGGCGAGCTCGCCGAGCCGCCGCCGGACCGGCTGGAGGCCGGGCAGCTCTCCCGGGGTCATCGACAGCCGGTCGCATCCCGCCGCCCGCCGGACCTTCAGATGCCGCGGGTTGACGCGCCGCCGGGTGCCGCTATCATGTCGCTGGATACGGCAACCCACCAGCAACGTCGCTGAACACGCCAGAGCAAGGAACCCCATGAGCACCAGGACGACGCCCACCCGAAGGGCAAAGAGCAGCCGCGCCACCGTGCAGCAGGAGACCCGCGCACAGGATCTCCGGCCCGGCGCTATTCCCAGCCCCGAGATGGTCAACGTCTTCGAAGAGGCGTTCACCGAGCCCACCCGCCTGCTCGCCAAGGCGTGGGTCAGGAACGTCGCCTACGACAAGAAGGTCTGGCTCGACTTCGACCTGCTCGATTCGAGCGGACGAACACTGCACTGCGAGACGCAGCCGCTGAGCTATCTCCACGAGGGCGGAGGAAGCGGCGATCTCTTCCTCGCCGACGTCTCCGTGCAGCCGTCGACGCGCAAGGTGCGGCGGACGGCCGCCGAGCAGCTGTGCTACCGCCTCTACTACGAGGTCGGCGGACAGCTCTTCACCGACGGGGTCTGCCACCAGCACTCCCTGTAACCCCCCCGTGGCGGTGGGCCGGCCGGTCGCCGCCCGGGTGCACGTTCGAGCCACGAGTGCGAGCCGCCCGGTGGGCCGTCATGGTGATGCCTGCCTGCCGGGCGCGCTGCCGGCCGGCTTCGCCGTCACCGCTCTTTGACGGGCCCGCGACACGGTCGCATAATCGCCGCAAGGAACGGCAGCGCCGGCAGAGAGGAGGGGAAGCCGATGGGCGTCAAACGACGGCCTGACCCGGGGTTCGACAGCTTCGAACGGTTCCTGGACGAGTGGTCACGACGTGACTTTCTCAAGTCGGTCAGCATCGGGGCGGCGTATGTCGCGTTCATGGGCGGCGGGGTCGCCGCGCTGGAGGCCTGCGCCAACGCCGGGAACGGAGGGCAGACGCAGAGTCAGACGCCCCAGAAGGGCGGCACGCTGATCGAGGGCTGGTCGACCGAGCCGCAGTACCTGCTGCCGGTCCGTTCGTCCGACGTGTACAGCAACGTCGCCAACCGGCTCCTGTTCGAGGGCCTGCTCTACCTCGACAACAAGGGCGTGCTGCAGCCGAACTTCGCGGAGAAAGCTCCGGACGTCAGCTCCGACGGCCTGACCTACACGTTCAAGCTCCGCGGCGACATCAAGTGGTCGGACGGCTCGCCGGTCACGCCCGACGACGTCGTCTTCACCTACCAGCTGTACTACGACAAGAAATACGACGGCCTGCTCGGCAACGCGCGGCCCACGGCCATCCGCTACATCAAGAGCGTGACCGCGAGCGGGAGCACGATCACGATCCAGGCGGTCTCGCGGTACGCCCCGTTCCTGCTCAACTACGGGGTCGTCCCGATCGTGCCGCAGAAGGTACTGGGCAGCAAGACGGCCCTGGAGCTGAACACGGACGTCTTCAACTCCGGGCCCCCGATCAGCAACGGGAAGTTCAAGTTCCAGTCCTGGGCCAAGGGCGACAAGCTGGTGCTGGCCCGCAACGACGGCTACTTCCGGGGGCCGGTCAACCTCGATACCTGGGTGTACAAGAAGGTCCCCGACTCCGTCGCCGTGCTCCAGCAGCTGAAGACCGGCGAGATCGACGTGGGACGGCTCGACCCCTCGACCTACGACGAGGCGAAGGCGGAGGCGACGCTGAACGTGCTCAGCTTCCTCACGTTCGGCTTCGACGAGTTCGTGTTCCAGCTCGATCCGGCCAGGCAGCAGGGCCAGATCCTGGGCGACCTGGCCGTGCGCCAGGCGCTCGTCTACGGGCTCGACCGCCAGGCCATGGTCAACGCCTCCTACTTCGGTCAGGCGTCAGTGGCCAACTCGCTCCTCCCGCCGCTCTCGTGGGCATACAACAAGGACGTCACGCCGAAGTACACGTACGACGTGAAGAAGGCCGCTGACCTGCTCGACGGCGCGGGCTGGAAGATGGGCTCGAGCGGCGTGCGCGAGAAGGCGGGCCAGAAGCTCACCCTCGACCTGGTGACCAACGCCGACAACACGGTCCGGATGAAGAACCTGCAGATCATGCAGGAGCAGTGGAAGAAGATCGGCGTCGACGCCCAGCTGAGGTCGCTCGCCAACCTCGTCCAGCTGAGCAACCTGCTGACCGTCGACCGCAACTTCGGCGTCCTGTTCATCGGCTATTCGCTGGGCGTCGACCCCGACCAGTCCGGCATCTGGCACTCGCGGGCCGCGGCGGCCGGCGGCAACAACGGCGGCCTGTTCAAGAACGACCAGGTCGACAAGCTGCTCGACGACGCGGTGGCGGAGATCGACCAGAACAAGCGGAAGGCCATGTACACCCAGCTGCAGAACCTGTTCGCGAGTCAGCTGCCCGCCTGCATCCTCTGCAACCCCAACGGCATCTATGGGGTGAACAAGCGGGTCCACGGCTACGATCTGAACGCCTTCTGGGTCTACGGCGGTGGGTTCAGCCCGTACATGAGGAACGTCTGGGTCGAGCAGAAGAAGTAGGGCCGGCCCGCCATGCTCTGGAAGTTCGCGCTTCGCCGGGCGATCGCCGCGATCCCCGTGGTGATCGGCGTGACCACGGTGACCTTCCTGCTCATGAAGGTCACCGCCGGCAACTACGTGCCCGGCCTGGACCTCAATCCCGACCTCCGCCCGGAGGACGTGGCCAAGATCAGGCACGAGCTCGGCGTCGACCAGCCCCTGTACGTCCAGTACCTGCAGTGGATGCAGGGCATCTTCCTGCACGGCGACTTCGGCCGGTCACTCCGTGACGGCACGCCGGTGATCGAGCACATCGTGGTGCGCCTGCCGGCTTCGCTCGAACTCACAGTGACCGCCATCCTGCTCGGTGTGGCGCTCGCGATCCCGATCGGGGTCGTGAGCGCCCTCCGGCGGGGCACTCGGCTCGACAACCTCCTGACCAGCGTGTCGGTGGCGGGCTTCGCGGTGCCCCAGTTCTGGATGGGCCTGATGGCGATCTTGCTGTTCTCCGTCACGTTCAAGAGCTGGGGCCTGCCCTGGCTGCCCTCGGGGGGGCAGCAGAGCACCATCGGCGGCGGCGACCCTCTGGACCTGCTCGCGCACCTCTTCCTGCCGGCCACGGTGCTCTCGTTCGTGTACCTCTCGATCTGGTCCCGCTTCGTGCGCTCCAGCACGCTCGAGGTGCTGTCGCAGGACTACATGCGGACCGCTCGCGCCAAGGGGATGACGGAGCGGCGCGCGGTGTACGTCCACGCGCTCCGCAACTCGATCGTGCCCCTGGTGACGCTGGTCGGGCTGGAGCTGCCCGGCGTTCTGGCCGGGGGGCTCGTAGTGGAGACGGTGTTCAGCTGGCCCGGGGTCGGGCTGCTGACCTACGAGTCGGCCAAGTCCTACGACTTCACCATGGTCATGGGGACGACGACGTTCGTCGCGCTGGCGGTGGTGCTCGGCAACCTGATCGCGGACATCCTGTACGCGGTGCTCGATCCCCGGATCCGCTACCGGTGAGCGAGTTCGTGACCGGCGTCGAGGAGATGGCGGGGGCGGCCGGCGCCGTCGGGACGACCGCCTTCCCGACGAGGCCGTCTCGGAGCTACTGGCGCGAGTCGGCCGACCGTCTCTGGGGGAACCGCGTCGCCGTCCTCTGCGCCGTCTACATCGTGCTGCTCGCCATCGCGGCGCTCGCGGCGCCGCTGATCTCACGATATGTGACCCACTCCGACGCGACGAGCCAGGACCTGACGCGGCTGTTCCAGGCTCCGGGCGGCGGCCACCTCCTGGGGACGGACGAGCTGGGCAGGGACACGCTGACGCGGCTGGTCTACGGGGCCCAGGTCTCGCTCACGGTCGGCTTCCTGACGGCGGCGCTCTCGCTGGTCGTCGGAGGTACGGTCGGCATGGTGGCCGGCTACCTGGGGGGCTGGCTCGACACCCTGCTGATGCGCCTGGTGGACGTGATCCTGTCGATCCCGGCGATCTTCCTGTTCATCCTGCTGAGCACGCTGCTGCGACCGAACGCGGTCACGCTCTCGTTCATCATCGCGTTCGTGGGCTGGGGCAACGTCGGCCGCCTGGTCAGGGCGGAAGCGCTGTCACTGCGATCGCGTGAGTTCATCGTCGCCACGCGCTCGATCGGGGCTGGGACCGTCCGGCTGATCGCCCGGCACCTGGTCCCCAATGCCCTCCCGGTGATGATCGTGGCCGCCAGCCTGGCGGTCGGCCAGATCATCCTCGCGGAGTCGGCGCTGTCGTTCCTCGGCCTGGGCATCCAGCCGCCGACGCCGAGCTGGGGCAACATGCTGAGCTACGCGCAGCAGTACTACTACCACTCGGCCTGGCTGGTGGTGTTTCCGGGGGTGATGATCTTCCTGGTGGTGCTGGCCGCCAGCCTGCTCGGCAACGCCGTCCGCGACGCGTTCGATCCTCGCCTGCGCTAGCGCGTCGTCGCGCTCAGCCCCTCAGCGGCAGCCCGGCGGCGATCAGGACCCGGTGGCCGGACCAGATCCCGACGTCGTGGGGGTCGTCGGGGGAGAGGTGTCGGGCGAAGTCGGACCAGCCCATCTCCACGGTCAGGCCGAGTGCGGGGTAGTCCAGGCGCATCGGCCCGTAGGCCCACGGATCGTGAACGGTCACCGACAGCGGCGGGGCGGTGACGCCCCCCGAGCCGAGCGTGACCCCGGAGACGAGCACGTAGTGGTTTCCATCGTCGATCAGCGCGATCACGGGCTCGTGCCGCTGCGCGATGCTGCGGGCGATCACCAGGCCGGCGTCCTCGACGCGGTCGTAGACCTGGTCGCCGACGTCGGTGCGATTCGCGAAGTGGTCGAAGGCCGCCGCCACCGCATACGGCGAGGCGTGCCACTGCGCGAGCGTGAAGCCGTCATTGTGGGCGATCTCGTAGTTCCAGATCGCCCGCTGCGCACCGACCGCGTCGGCGGGCTGGGTGACGCCGTCGAGCTCCAGCCACGTCTGCAGGTCGGCCGGATCGCACCAGTCGGGGTCCTGCTGCGAGTGCATGTGGACAGCCAGGGCCACGGTCCGGGGGGTGACGACAGGATCCGGCGCTCCGGGCGTGGACGGCGGTGCGGCGGTGGCGGCCGGCGCCGCGGACGCCCTGGCTTCGCCCTGCAGCGTCTGCCCGGAGTCGGCGCACGCCGCCAGGCAGACGGTGACCGCCGCGGCAGCAGCGAGGATAGCCGGTGATCTCTTCACACCCTGGAGAACGCCGCAGCGGCACGAAACGTGGCGCTGCGCCTGAGTCAGACCGCGGCCTCGACCCACACGGCCGCGTCCAGAAGGGCCCGATCGGCGCCGGGCGCCGCGGAGATCTGCAGGCCCAGGGGCAGTCCGTTCGGTCCCCTCCCCGTGGGGACCGTCACCGCGGGTGAGCCGACGAGCGTCCAGCGCGCGCAGAACCGCGGATCGCCGGTGGTCTCGAGGCCCGGCGCCTCACCGAGCGTGGGCGGGCTGAGGATGCCGTCGTAGGGCCGCGCCCAGTCGGCGACGGCCTCGATGAGCCGTTCTCGCTCGGCCAGCGCGTCACCGTAGTCGCCGTCCGACGTCGCCAGGCCGTTCGCGACCGTTCTGCGGAACGCCTCGCTGACGAGGTCTGGAGCCCGGGCGACTTCGGCACCCAGGCTGCGCGCGGCGTCGACGACCATGATCCGCCGCTGGATGGGGAACGCGGCGTCGAAGCTCGGAGGTGGGGTGGGCTCGTCGATCGTCGCGCCGGCGGCGCGGAGCCGCGCGACCGTTTCCTCGAAGTGTTCCCTGGCGGCCGGTTCGACCTCGGGCCACTGGGGGCTCCGGTAGATGGCGAAGCGAGGCGCGGTGGCCGGTGGGCTCGGCGTCAGGTCGGCGCCGGCCATCACCGAGCAGAGCTCGGCGACCGCTGCCACGGACGTGGCGAAGCCGCCCAGCTGGTCGAGGGTCTCGCTGAGCGTCATCACGCCGTCGCGGGGGATCAGTCCGGCGCTGGGCTTGTACCCGACCACGCCGCAGTAGGCGGCCGGGCGGATTATCGAACCGGCGGTCTGCGTGCCCGTGGCGAGCGGCAGCATGCCCGCCGCCACGGCGGCCGCGGATCCCATCGAGGAGCCTCCGGGGGTCCGCGACGGGTTCCACGGGTTGGTGGTGGGGCCCGGCGTGGCGGAGGCGAGCTCGGCGGTGACCGTCTTGCCGGCGACCACGCCTCCCGCGGCCTCGATCCTGGCGACCAGGGTGGCGGACCGGCTGGGCACGCGACCGCGGAAAAGCGCCGAGCCACGCTCCGTCGGGATGCCGGCCGTGTCGATGACGTCCTTCACGCCGATCCATCGGCCCCGCATGCGCCCCGGCGGCGCTGCGGCGGACAAACGCTGCGCGCGCTCGAGGTCGAGCCAGGCGAAGGCTCGGACCGCTGGCTCGCGCTCGCGAATCGCCGCCGCCCAGGTCGCTGGGTCGTTCACTCCCGCTGTCCGGCGGGGCGCGTCACGCGGCCTTCGTCAGCACGGTCAGGCCGCTCGCGGTGGGAACGACCACCGCGCCCTGGCCGACCGCCAGCGCGGCCTCCGGCTCGCCGGCGTTGGCGTCCTGGGTCGGCAGGATGGACGAGCCCATCGAGCCCGACCACACCTGCGTGCCGGTGGCCGCGTCGAGCACGTACAGCGTGCCGCTCATCGACGCAACGTACACGAACCCGTTCGCCGTCACGGGGTTGGACCCGAGCTGTCCGTCACCGCCGAAGCTCCAGAGCAGGTTGCCGGTGGCGACGTCGTGCGCCTCAAGCGCCGGCGGCGGTCCCGTGCCGAAGATCCGCACGAGGAAGAAGCCACGCCCGGCGCCGTCGAACGCGGGCGGAGCCGGGCTGACCGGGAAGCTGCCGAGCTGCGCCCCGCTGGTCGCGTCGTACGCGATCGTCACCGCGTTGCCGCCGCTGTCGGTCGCGCCGCGGTTGTAGACCCTGCCCTGCGACACCACGGGCATGGGGCCGCCAGAGCAGGTATTCGTGCTGCCGACGGCCCAGCGCTGGGCGCCGCCGGCCGCGGGGAAGTCGACCACCTGCGCGCACTTCGCACTGAAGACGTCGGACGCCGTCGCCGCCGGCGACATGGAGCCGCCCGATACGTTCTGCGTCCACTCGACGGCGCCGGTCGCCCCGTCGATCGCCTCGATGACCGCGGGCGCGCCGCCGCTGTTCTGGTCCACGTTGACGTAGACCGTGCCGTTCAGCGCGACGGGCGGCGAGCTGTAGATCTGGCTGGGCAGCAGCTGTACCGCCCAGAGCTTGACCCCGCTGCGGCTGTCGAATGCCTTGAGCCAGCCGCTCCCGTTGACCACGAACACGCGCCCCTGGTCGTACGCGAGGCCGCCGTTGTTGTCCCGGCCGCCGGTCTCGATCGGGCCCCAGAGCTGCCGGCCGCTGGCCAGGTCGAAGCCGTAGAGCCGCGCGCCGGCCACCTGCCCAACGCCGGTGAACGGCTCGCCGACGAGGGCGAAGACCATCCCGTTGGCGATGAGCGGATAGGCGACCGAGCCGTTCAGGCTGACGGTCCAGGCCGTCTTCAGGGGCGGAGCGAGCTGCTCCTGCGTCTGGTCGCCCGAGTGCGCGGGGTCGATGCCGATCGCCGTCGCCTGGTCCGGCTGATTGGGGATGGGCGTGAAGGTCGGCGGTGGGGGCGGAGGGCTGCCGGAGGACGAGTAGATCCAGAGCTGGTTGCCGGCCGGGACGCCGAGCAGGCCCTGTCCGATGCCCAGGCCGCCCCACGGGTCGGAGAGGCTGCCCTGCCCGCCGGCCCCGCCCAGGAGCGTCGCGAACGTGTAGTCGTACTGGACCTGCCGGCCGGTCCGCTCGTCCAGGACGTAGAGCGTGCGGGCGGCCGTGCTGATGTAGACGAATCCGTTCGCGATCTCAGGAGTCCCGACGGGGCCGTCCTCGGCGAACGACCAGAGCACGGCGCCCGACGTCAGGTCGATGCCTTCGATGCCGGTAGACGTGGAGAAGATCGCAATCCCGGCGGCAACGTCGATGGCGGGGTTTGCGGTGCCGGGCCAGGTGCCGACCTGGGCCCCGGTCGCGGCGTCGAGCACCGGAGCGGCCTGGCCGGCCGGGGCCGCGGGACCCCAGACCCTGCCGCCGGCGACGATCGGAGCCACGCCTCCGCCCCCGCTGAAGCCCGTGCTGTGCACCCAGAGCCGGGTGCCGGTGGCGGGGTCGAACTTGTAGCAGTCGCCGCCGCCGAAGCAGACGAAGACGCCGTCCGGCGTGACCGCGGGATCGGAGAAGTGCCCGCCACCCTGGCCGGCCGTCGTCCAGGCGACCGTTCCGTCGCCCTCGTTGACCGCGACCACCTCGTTGTTCCCGCCGTCCGTGTAGACGCGGCCGTTCAGCGCGGTCGGCGCCGCCTCGTACCCGAGCGAGGCGTCGGGCAGCGTGGTGGTCCAGGCCGGCGTGCCGCTCGCCGCGTCGAAGGCACGCATCACGCCGGCGCGGTCGACGGTGAAGACGCGGCCGCCGTCGTAGGCGGCGTTCGCCCAGGTGCCGCCGTCGCCGACCGGGACCGGGCCCCAGACCGTCTGCCCGGTCGCCTGGCTGAGCGCAACGAGCTGCGCGGGCGAGGATGTGCCCAGACCCGTCTGATCGGTGTGGCCGGTCGTGACGAAGATCAGTCCCTGGGCGATCAGCGGGTAGGAGACGGACGAGCCGAGGTCGCGGGTCCAACCGCGGGCGATCGCCGGCTGCAGGCTGTCACCGGACGTCACGCCCGTGTGCGTCGGGCCGCCCTGGAAGGCGGTGGCCGAGTCGGGCGGCGGCGGGCTGGGGGTCGGCGTCGGCGAGGGCGTCGGGCTGGGGGTGGGCGTCGGCGCCGGGGTGGGCGTCGGGCGCGGCCTCTGCTTCGAGACCGCGGCGTGGCCCGCACCGACGAGGGCGACCTCGGGGGCGGGGCGCGCCGCCGCCGGCTCGCCGGCCGGCGATGCGACGGCGAGGCCGGCGACGACCGCTGCGGACGCCGCGACGAGCAGGCGAGCGGGCCGGAACGATGCCTTCACTGTGCGATCCACCTCCCCGTCATCGACCCGATGGGCGCCGCGAACAGCCGTGGATCATAGACCGCCTACCCCACGTCGCGCCAGGTACGGAAGGAACTGAACGACTCAGTTCATTGACGGTTCACGAATCGAAGTGTGTCGTCCCCGGTCGTTCAGCGAATCCCTTCCCAGAGTCGGCGCTCCGTGCCGGCGGGGTCGTCGACGACCTCCGAGTGAACGTCGTAGCGCATGACGGCGCGCCGTGATCGCTCGTAACGCGGCCATCCGGGATCGCCGTCAGAGATGAACTGCACCCACGCTCCGTGCATCTCGTCCGCGAGCGCCTGGGGTGGGTCGGTCCCGAGCAGGGGTTCGTTGCCTTCGCGATCGAGGTTGTCGAAGACGAACGGGATCTCGAGTGCGTGGCAGGCGCCGAGTCTGCCCCCGAACTGCGGCGAGCGCCACGCGAACTCGTAGACGTAGTTCGCCGCGTCACCGGCCGAGTGCGCCTCCGCGAGCCGGACTGCCGGGATCCTGAAGAACCAGTCGGTGGCCATCGCCGCCAGCAGGTCGCCGGCCGTGGCGTTCGGTCGCGAGGACCGATACACGTCGACCGCGCCCTCCGGCAGGCGATAGCCGGCGGCCGTCGCGGCGAGCATGCCCTCGTCCATCGCGCCGATCGCGCCGTTGGGCACGACGAACAGGTGCTGCTCATCCGTGTTGGTGCCGAGGAGCAGGTCGATGCCGGCGCCGGCGCCGGCCGCGATGCGCTCGATCGGCAGGGCCGGCACCACCTCGCCGTCGAGCACCGGCTCGAACGGCATCAGATTGGCCGCGACCTCACCCCACCGCGCGGGATCGTGTGAGCCGAACGCGTCCGCGCTGAGCGCGATCTGCGCCGCGGTCAGGTGTTCGACGGGCACACCGGCGATTGCCTCCCGCGTCGCGGGCACGCCCAGCTTGTCTGCGAGGTAGCCGCCGACCATGCGGGCCGTTGCGGGCGTCAGCGCGTGGTGGCCGGCGCCGCTCTCCGCGATGACGCGCCGGAAGAGTCCCTGCGCGTGCGGCATGGCGAGCAGCGTCGACACGCTCATGGCGCCCGCCGACTCGCCCGCCACGGTGACCAGCGCGGGGTCTCCGCCGAACGTGGCGATGTTCTCCTGAACCCACCGCAGGGCCGCCACCTGGTCGAGCAGACCGAGGTTGGCGATGCCGTCTCCAAGGAACAGGAACCCGTCGGCGCCGAGCCGGTAGTTGATCGTCACGCAGACGACGCCGTCACGGGCGAAGCGGCTCCCGTCGTAGACCGGCACCGCCCCGGATCCGTTGGCGAACGCGCCGCCGTGGACCCACACCATGACCGGCAGTCGATCGCCCGGACCCGGCGTCCAGACGTTGAGGTTCAGGCAGTCCTCACCGGCGATGGCCGGCTCGGTCAGCAGCGCGTCGAACGGCGGGAAGTACGGCGGCTTGGGGACCGTGGGTCCGAAGTCGAACGCGTCCCGCACGCCGTCCCACGTGGCCGGCGGCTGCGGCTGACGGAAGCGATTGAGGCCGAAGGGTGGCGCCGCGTAGGGCATCCCCTTGAAGGCGGCCACGCCGTCGAGGACGCGACCGCGGACCTGGCCCTGTCGTGTGCGGACCACCAACTCGTCGACATCGACGCCCATCTCGCTCTCCTCGTGTCCGGCCGGAAACCCTGCTGCGCCTGGCGCGATCGTCGCACATGCCGGCGGCCGCGGTAACCCGCTCGCGTATCCGTTCTTTGTGGCTCCGTCGGACGCCCAACCGTTCGTCCCCGGATCGCGCGAGGACTTCGACCGGCTGTACCGTCAGACGTATCCCAGGCTGCTTCGCACCGCCTACGGTGTGCTCGGTGACCCCTGCTCCGCGGAGGACTGCGTGCAGGAGGCCTTCGTGCGTGCCTTCGAGGCGTGGCCGCGCTTCCGCCCCGAGCGGCCGGCCGAGGCGTGGCTCCAGCAGATCACGGTCAACGTGGCGATCTCGCACCAGCGCAGGCAGCGGCTGCGCGCGGTGGGCGAGGTCCTCCGGCGCCTGGGCCGGCCGCAGCCTTCGCCGGATCCGGCCGCGCTGTCCGACGACGCCGCGGTTGTCGCCGCGCTGGCAGCTCTCCCGCCCAGGCTGAGCGCGACGTTCGTCCTGCGCTACTACCACGGCTACACGAACCGCGAGATCGCGCAGAGCCTGCGCATCTCCGAGCGAGCGGTCGGCCTGCGCCTGAGCGCCGCCCGACGCCAGCTGCGCGACCGTCTCGGTGAAGAGTGGTCGGAACTTCCTGACCAGGGGGGTTCGCGCGTTGACAGATCATCGGTGCGAGCGGATGCCTGAGTCGAACCACCTCCCGGAACACCTGCGGGCCAGGCTCGCACGGGGTCTCGACGCGGTGCCCGAGCTGCGGCCGCGGCCGGAGCAGGCCACGTACGCGCGCCGCAGGTACCGCGCGGCGCGCCGGCCGGCGCTGGCGCTGCTGAGCGGCGCCTCCGCCCTGATCGCCCTGGCGGCGCTGGCCGGGCTGGCCTCGACCGGGAGCGCCAACCCCGTCGTCTGGACCGGCCGCGCGATCTCGGAGATCCACCCCGCCGAACCGACGCCGTCGCCGGCCACGGAGCCCACTACCCCGCCGGCGGCGGCGCCCGGGGCAGGCGCAAGCGGCCAGCAGGTCCGCCGGGTCGGGCCCACCGCAGTGCGGCCGTCGCCGCCCCCGGACGACCGCTTCCTGCCGACGATCCCGCCGGGATTCCTCCCTACGTCCGACCCCAGGCTGCCGAGGTTCAGCCCGCGTCCCTTCCCGACCGACTTCCCGTTCCCGACTCCCCCGAACACTTCCGACTTCGGCCACGGTGGGCGTTGACCATGACATGCTGTCGCACCCGATCGTTCGCACCGCCGCCGGACTGGTGGCCGCCGGCGCGCTGACCGCCCTGCTGGCGCCCGTCGTCCTGGCGCACGCAGCCCACGCCTCCGCACAGCACCACTCGGTCCGGGCAGCGTTGGTCGCCGACCGCGTCGAGGACCGGGCCATGGCCTCCACCGCGGCCAAGGCCGACGTCGACAGGGCGAAGGCCGCCGCTCAGCAGGCGCAGAACCAGGCCGCGGCGATGGATCAGGCTCGCGACGCGGCCCAGGAGCAGGCCGAGGCGGCCGAAGAGGCCCGCGAGCAGGCCGAGGACAACGACCAGGACAACGACCGGGCGGAGGACATGGCGGAGGCGCAGGCCATCAAGGCGCGCATCGAGGCCGCCGAGCAGGCCGCCATGGCCCGCGAGGAGGCTCGCGAGGCCCAGATCAGGGCGTTCCTGTCGTCGTTCCAGCACATGCACTAGCACCCCGGGGGAGGGACCTACCGGCGGAAGCCGGCCCCCGCGGGCCGGCTTCCTCACTTCCGGGTACCGGCACCCCCGAGAGGACGGCGAAGCTCATCTAGAGTGCTTGACGCAATGAGGATCGACGCTCACAACCACGCGATCCCGGAGCGGGTGCTGGAGCTCCTGCGGACCGAGCCGGTGTACCGGACGCGCATCGAGGACGGCCGGTTCGTGCGCGGCGCCGCGGGCTTCGCGATCGCCGCGTCATTCCGCGATCCTGACGCCAAGCTCGTCGAGCTGCGTGCGAAAGGTCTGGAGGCTGCGGTGGTCTCGGCCGCGCCTCCGCTGTTCTTCTACGACGTCGACCCGCGGGCCGCTGAGTCGCTGTGCCGCGCGACGAACGAGGGCCTGCGCGACTTCACCGCCGCCCACCCGGATCGCTACCGCTGGATGGCGCACGTGCCGATGGCGGCACCCGAGCGGGCGACCGAGGTGCTGGCGGAGGCGGTCGGCGCCGGCGCCGTGGGCGTCGAGGTCGGCACGTCGATCGCGGGCCGGCGCCTGGACGAGGAGGACTTCGAGCCCTTCTGGGCGGCGGCCGAGACGCTGGGCGTGCCGGTCATGCTGCACCCTGCCTACAACGAGCCCAGCCGCGGCCTGGACCCCTTCTACCTCCAGAACGTGATCGGCAACCTGCTGGAGACGACGATCGCGGCCGAGCGCCTGATCTGCGCTGGCGTGCTCGACCGGCACCCCCGGCTGCGCCTGCTGCTGGTGCACGGCGGCGGCTACTACCCCTTCCAGGGCGGCCGTCTGCGCCACGCGGCCATCGTCCGCCCGGAGCTCCGGTCGGCGCCGCGCGACCCCTGGGTGTACCCCGGCCGGGTCCTGGTCGACACCATCACCCACGACGTCGAGTCGCTGCGCTTCCTGCTCAGCCGGATGGGCGCCGAGAACGTCGTCATGGGCACCGACCTGCCCTTCGACATGGCCACGCCAGAGCCAATGACCGAGCTGACCGCGGCCACCGACGCCGCGACGGCGCGCGTGGTGGCCGAGGACAACCCGGCCCGGCTCTTCGGCATGACCGGCTGATCCGCGGCCGGGACCGGCCCGGGCCCCGGCCTCAGCGGGACTTCGTGCCGGCGGCCTCGGCGTCGGCGGTCTCTGCGATGGCGATGGCCATCCCGAGCGCCTCTCCGATGTTGGTCGCGGCCGTCATGACCCGGGCGGTGCCGATGATGGGAGCGACGGCTACGAGCACGTTCTGGACCTTCTCGAGGGTGACGCCGGCCCGGATGGAGGGCCCGATGTGGGCCAGGTAGGAGATCCTGGGTGCGCCGACGGCGGCCAGGGCCGCGATCCGCGTGGTGATGAGATCGTCGACCGCGAGGTCGCACCGCTCGATCGACGCCGCCGTCATGGCGGCGATGGTGTCGAGTACCGGAGTCTCGCGTGCGTCTGCTGGCATGGTCGGTTCCTCTCGAATGGTGAATGTGTCTCAGCATCGGAGGCGGTGCCTCCGGCCGGACGGGCGGGTTCACGGCGATGCCCTCAGAGCAGCGTAGGGGTGCCCGATCGAGGTTTGACCTAGGCACCTGGGAGTGCGTGATTCCTCGAGATATCGGCCCAAATCCGATTCTCGAACACGTATGATACTCGTCGGCTGCGGGGGTGACCCTTTCCCGGTTCCCCAGGTCGTACAGTGGCAGCCATGGCTGCGGAGAGAACCGTGTGCGCGGACGACCTCGTGGACCGTTTCCTGCGCGCGTCGTCCGGCCGGACCCGACGGGCCTACGCCAGCGACCTGCAGGACTTCGCGCGGTTTCGACGCAGGACGGCCGAGCACGCGGTCGGCGGTCTGCTGGCCAGCCGTCAGCAGAGCCAGCGGATCGTCCTGGACTTCGCGGTCGAGCTCTGCCGGCGGGGTCGTGCCCGCGCCACCAGGCGCCGGCGGCTGAGCACGCTCAGCTCCCTGGTCGGAATGGCCCACGACCTGGGAGTGGTGGCGTGGTCGCTCGAGGTCCCGAGCGAGAGAGAGATCGCCGCCGCGGCTGGCAGGCCGAACGGTTCCGACGACCGCTACTTCCTGCCCCGCGGCGACCCCGAGATCGACCGGCTCGACATCCAGCACTACGCACTGCGCAACGAGCTGAGGACCAACCACCTCGCGCCGCTCGACCATCCGGCCCGGGTCCTGGATGTCGGATGCGGTACCGGCCAGTGGGCATACGAGCTCTGTGCGGAGTTCCGACAGAGCCTGCTCGTCGGGTTCGACCTGGAGCGCAGCAAGATCCCATGGCCGGCGAACTACCGGTTCGTGCGGGGCAACCTCCTCCACGGCCTGCCGTTCGGGAACGACCGGTTCGACTTCGTCCACCAGCGATTCCTGGCCTCCGGGGTGCCGGTCCGGGACTGGGCCCGGACGGTGCGGGACCTCGTCCGCGTGGCGAGACCCGGCGGCCTGATCGAGCTCGTCGAGGGAAGACCTGACATGGCCCCGGCCGGCCCGGCCACCAACCGGCTGCTCGAGACGGCCTGGAAGCTGGGACGTGCCATGGGCCTGGACACCACCGGCCTGATCGCCGGCAGCCTGGACGACCACCTGCGCCGGGCCGGCGTCGAAGTGATCGAGGTGCGGCGGATCGACCTGCCGGTCGGGGAGTGGGGCGGTCAGGCCGGATCCTGGATGAGCACCGATGCCCGAACCGTGTTCCTGCGGCTGGCCGGCATCTTCGAGGAGCGGTTCGGCCTGACCGAAGCCGAGTGCCGGGTCGTGGTCGCCGCGGCGCAGCAGGAGTGGGAGGAGCACCGGACGGTCAACAGCATCACCCTGGTGGTCGGAAGGAAGACCGAGGCCTAGTGGTCCGCGGCGGTGAAGCGTATGGGGTCATCGGCACGCCGTAGGGTGCCGTGCTCTGGCCCAGGCGTCGAGCCGCCTGGGGGCTGCGAAGGTCGGGCTGCTCGTGCAGCAGGAGGGCGAGCCGGGCAGGTTCACCTCGGCGTGCGGGAGGGCCTGGGAACAGGCCGAGGACCGGGCCTGGGCGATCTCGGCCTCGGAGAAGCGAGGCTGGTAGGTGGCCGGCGGACCACCGTGCCAGGAGTGACGGGCACACGGC
>DASQZW010000214.1:0-7837 GCA_035638495.1 Terriglobales bacterium | reverse complement strand
GGACGCGGCGGGGCGCTGGGCCGGGGCGGCGGCCCCGCCAACCGGGCCGTGCTGGCCCAGGCGCCGGGATCCGTGTCGGGTCGTTTCAAGGTGACGGAGCAGGGCGAGGTGATCTTCGCCCGATACGGCAATCCCGCCATCGCCGCCCGGCACCTGGAGCAGGTGGGCTCGGCCGTCCTGCTCGCGTCGTCGCCCGCGGTCGCGGAGCGCGCGTCGCTGGCGGCGGCGCGCTTCCAGCCGCTCGCCGCCCGCATCGCGCCGCCGGCCCGGGCGGCCTACGGGCGCCTGGTCGATGCGGAGGGGTTCGCCGCGTGGTTCGCGCTGGTCAGCCCGCTGGAGGAGCTGGGGAGCCTGCGCATCGGCTCCCGGCCGGCGCGGCGGGGCGGCGGCCTGGCCCTCGACGACCTCCGCGCGATCCCGTGGGTGTTCGCGTGGTCGCAGACGCGCCTGAACCTGCCCGGCTGGTACGGGCTGGGCAGCGCGCTGGCCGCCGCGGACCTGGCGGAGCTGCGGGACGCGTATGCGGGCTGGCCGCTCTTCACCTCGCTGATCGACAACGCCGAGATGAGCCTGGCGAAGACGGACCGCCGGATCGCTGCGCGCTACCTGGCGCTGGGCGGCCGGGGCGACCTGACGGAGCAGGTGCTGGAAGAGTACGACCGCACGCTCGAGCGGCTGCTGGCGGTGACGGGCCACGGCCGGCTGCTGGAGAGCCGCCGGGTGCTGAGCCGGGCGGTGGAGCTGCGCAACCCCTACGTGGACGCGCTGTCGCACCTGCAGCTCAGGGCGCTGCGGGCGCTGCGGGCGGGCGACGCTTCGGCCGGCGACCAGGAGCGGCTGGAGCGGCTGCTGCTCCTGACGGTCAACGGCGTCGCCGCGGGCCTGCAGAACACCGGGTAGCCGGGTGATACTTCGTGCTTCATGCGACTCGCACTCATTCTCGCGGCCTCCTCCCTGACCGACGTCCTGAGCCGGGGCGTCCCGGCCGTCGTCTTGTACGCGCTCCTGGGCACGCTGCTGCTGCTGCTCGGTTACTTCGTGACCGACTGGACCACGCCCGGCAAGCTGAGCGCGATCATCCGCACCGAGCACAATCCCAACGCCGCCATGCTGGCGGCCAGCGGCGTGGCCGGGGTGGCGCTCATCATCGCAGCCGCGATCTTCGAGTCGGGCGGCAACCTGATCGACGGGCTGATCGAGACGTTGGTGTTCGGGGTGCTGGGCATCGCGGCGCTCGCGGTCGCGTCGCTCGCCTTCGAGCGCGTGATCGGCATGGACCCGCGGCGCCTGATGAGCGAGCAGGCGCTGTCGCCGGCCTCGGTGTTGGTCGGCGTGACCCGTGTCGGGATCGGGCTGATCATCGCCTTCGCCGTGATCTGACACAGTGGCGCTGTCCCCCGACGGCCGCTACTTCTGGGACGGGCAGGCCTGGCGATCCGCGCTGTCGCCGGACGGACGCCACCGCTGGGTCGGAACGGGGTGGGTGGCGGTCCCGCAGCGGCCGGTACTCCGGCCGACGTCGTGGACGGCCCCCCTGCAGCGAACGACGGCCGCGTTCGTCGCGGTCGAGACGCTCTGGGGCCTGGTCATATTCGCGGTCCTCCTCACCTCGAACGCGCTGAGCTCCGCACTCTCGCTGACGCCGAGCGCGACGGCCACGATGACGCCTGCGGAGGTGGAGACCTTCCGCCAAACGATGCAGCAGACCCTCGCGGTCACACTCATCACCGGCGTGGTCGCAGGCCTGGCCTGGAACGCGGTCATCTTCGCCGGCTGCTTGCGCCTGTGGAGGTGGGTGTTCTGGTACCAGCTGATCGTCGGCCTGTTCGCCGCCCTTGGCCTCGTCGAGCTCCCGGCGCTGATCGCCGCCGGCCTCGCGAACGTTCGCGCGCCGGGACTTCCGCTCCTCCCGACGTGGACGTACGCGGTGTCGTTCGTGCTGGATGGCGCCGGCCTCGGGCTTGCAGTGTGGATGCTCGTCGCCCTGCGCCGGTGCGGTGCCGCGTGGGCGCGCGTCCGGGAGCCGGCGGCGTGACCTTCCGACCAGGCGGCTCCCCCCGGCCGGCTATCATTGCCGCTCGGCCGTGGACCTCGACTCGCTCAACGACCCGCAGCGCCAGGCCGTCAGCCACCAAAACGGTCCTCTCCTGATCCTCGCCGGCGCCGGCAGCGGCAAGACCCGGGTGCTGACCATGCGGATCGCGAACCTCATCCACCACGGCGTCCCGGCCGACCGCATCCTCGCGCTGACGTTCACGAACAAGGCCGCCCGCGAGATGCGCACGCGGCTGAACGCCCAGCTCGGCCGCTCGCCGGACGGATTCTGGGTCGGCACGTTCCACGCGATCGCCACGCGCATGCTGCGTCCGCACGCCGACCGGATCGGCTACCGCGCCGGGTTCACGATCTTCGACGAGGACGACTCGCGCTCGATCCTCAAGCGGGCGCTCGCCGAGCTCGAGCTGGACCCCAGGAAGCACCAGGTGGCCGGCCTGCTGGCCGCGATCTCGAAGGCCAAGGCGGAGGCGCGCGGCCCGGAGGACCTCACCGGCCGGCGCGGCGCGGACCGCGCCCTGCGCCTGGTCTACGAGCGCTACCAGGCCCTGAGCCGCGATTCCAACGGCATGGACTTCGACGACCTCCTCCTCAACCTGGTCCAGCTGCTGCGGACGGACGGCGAGGTGCGCGAGGAGTGGCGCTCACGCTTCGACCACGTCCTCGTGGACGAGTACCAGGACACGAACCGCGTGCAGTACGAGCTGCTCCGGCTGCTCTGCGACGGCCATCGCAACCTCGCGGTGGTCGGCGACGACGACCAGAGCATCTACGCCTTCCGGGGCGCCGACGTCCGCAACATCCTCGGCTTCGAGCGCGACTACGCCGACGCGACGGTCGTCAAGCTGGAGCAGAACTACCGCTCGACGCAGGCCATCCTGGACGTCGCCCACCACGTGATCTGCCGCAACCGGGAGCGCACCCAGAAGCGGCTCTGGACAGCCCGCGGCGAAGGCCGGCGCCCCGTGCTGCTGCTGGCACCCGACGACGGCGCCGAGGCCGCCTTCGTGGGCGACGAGATCCTCGCCCTGGAGCAGTCGGAGGGCTGGGCCCACTCGGACTTCGCGATCCTGTACCGCACCAACGCCCAGTCACGCAGCTTCGAGAAGGCGCTGATGGCCCGGCGCATCCCGTACCACCTGGTGGGCGGCCTGCGCTTCTGGGACCGGCGCGAGGTGAAGGACGCGGTGGCCTACCTGCGCTTCCTCGCCAACCCGTCCGACGCGGTCAGCTTCGACCGGATCGCGAACGTGCCGAAGCGCCGGATCTCGGAGAAGACGGCGCAGGCGGCTATCGGCGCGGCGGCCGACGGCGGGGTGTCGATCCTCGACGTCTGCGCGCTGCCGGTCCAGGTGCCGGTGCGGTCGGACGCGCAGGACGCGCTGGCCACGTTCCACGCCCAGGTCGCGCCGATCGCGGCCGAGGTCGGCCGGCGGCGGCCTCACGAGCTGCTCCAGCTCCTGATCCGGCATTGCAACCTGTCCGAGCACTACGACGACGGCAGCCCCGCCGGCAGCGCCCGCCTCGACAACCTGGTCGAGCTCCGTGCGCTGGCGCAGGACTACGAGCGCTTCACGCCGGCGAAGGCGCTGGAGCGCTTCCTGACGGACATCGCACTCACCTCCGGTGCCGACGACACCGATGCCCGCGAGCGGGTCACGCTGATCACGCTGCACATGGCGAAGGGCCTCGAGTACCCCATCGTGTTCCTCACCGGCATGGAGGACAAGATGCTGCCGCACGAACGCGCCTTCGAGGAGCCGGGCGGCCTGGAGGAGGAGCGCCGGCTGTGCTACGTCGGCATCACCCGGGCTCAACGCCGCCTCTACCTGACCGTCGCCGGAGCGCGGACGATCTTCGCCAGGACCGTCGCGCTCGCGTCCAGCCAGTTCCTGCAGGACGTGCCAGCGGCGCTGCTGGAGCTGGTCGAGCTGGAGGGCCACCGCGCGCACGGATTGGCGCGCCGGTTCCGCGACGTGTCCGTCGAGGCGAGCGCGTAGCGTACCCTCCGGCGCCATGCGCGACGCCCTCCTGCTGGCCCTGACGGCGGCGGCCGGCTGGGTCGACGCGCTCAGCTACACCGCCCTCGGCCACGTGTTCACGGCGAACATGACCGGCAACCTGGTCCTCCTCGGCCTGGCGCTCGGCAGCGTCCAGGCCGGCGGCGCCCTCCGTTCCGCGGTGGCCCTGGGCGGCTTCGCAGCCGGCGCCCTGCTCGGTTCGGCGCTCACCCGCGACGCTGCCGGCGAGTGGCCGCGGCGCGTGACCATCGCGCTGGGCGTCGAGGCGGCCGCGCTCGTCGCCTTCGCCGCGCTGTGGCCTGCCGGCATGCGGGTGGAGGTGCTCATCGCCGCCTCGGCCGTCGGCATGGGGATCCAGAGCGCGGCGGTGCGGCGCCTGGCCGTGGCCGGTATCGCCACGACCTTCGTGACCGGCACCCTGACGTCGCTGATGGCCGGCCTGGCCGCGCTTCGGCCGGCTGCCGGCTGGGCACGCCAGGCGGCGGTCCTGGTCGCCCTGCTGGCGGGCGCGACGGTCGGGGCCGCGACGTTGTCGCGCCTGCCGGGTGCGGCGCCGTTCGGTCCCGCCGTGCTGGTCACGGCCGTCACGCTGACCGCGGTGGCGCGCGAGGTCAGACGGCGATGAGTCCCAGCTGCTCCACCACCTCGGCCACGCGGTCGCGGAGCTCGCCGGGAAGCTTCGCCTGCTCCAGCGTATGCAGCAGTTCCTCCGCCTGGCGGCGCGCGCGCGCGGCGGCGTCCTCGGGCGCGGCGACGACGGGGAGCGCGGCCGGCTCCTCCATTCCGTCCTCCTGCGCCGGCGTGGCGCCGTTGGCCGGCATCGCCTCGGCGTCCGGTTCGACCTCGGCCGCCGCGAGCTCGGGCAGGTTGCGCAGGTCGGCGCTGGTCAGCTCGCCCTCCTGCTCGTAGACGCCGGCCAGGACCTCCTGGGACTCCGGCGACAAGGCGGCGGCCGCGAACGCGACCTGCGGCTTCAGCCGGCCGGCGCGAAGAGCCTGGCGCAGCACCGGGTGCAGCTCCAGCAGCGTGCTCAGCCGGCGCAGGCGACCACGGCCAAGCCCGCTGGCCCTGGCCAGGTCCTCCTCGTCGAGACCATGCTCGAGGAGCGCCTGGAGTGCGTCCGCCTGCGCGGCGATGTCCGCGGTCCACTGCTGGTTGAGCACGAGCGCGAGGAACGCCCCGGACACCTCCGAGAGCTCGACCGCGCGGACGGGGATCCGGTCTATCCCGGCCTCGCGGGCCGCTCGGATCCAGCGCGCGCCGGCCAGGACCTGGAACTCCTCATCGCCGTCGTCCTCCAGGGCGATCACCAGCGGCCGCTCGGGGAGCCCGAACCGCTCGACCACCCGGGCCAGCGCCGGGCTGAAGGCGGCGATGGTGGGCTCGTACGGCAGCCGTCGCTCCTCCACCTGGATGTCGGCGGTGGCGGGCGGGTCGGCCGGGAACAGGCGGAGCTCGAATCGTTCGAGATCGATTGCGGCGTCGTTGTCAGAGCGCATGCCGACAAGCGTAAGCGCAGGCGTACCCGATGCCGGACCTGTCGCATTTGAACCGGTGATGCGACTCACAGCTCGGCACGCGATCACGATGGCCGCCGCCAGCCTGGGCCTGCTGGCGTGCGGTGCGGTGCCCGGCGGCCATGCGGGTTCGAGCACGAGCTCCCTGCACGATCGGCCGGTGCGGCTGCCGGCCATCGTGCACGGCGCCACCTGTCCGGTCTCGCCGCGGATCACGGTGCCTCCGGCGGGCGGCGTCAAGAAGATGGTCCCCGGATACGCGTTCGGCAGGGGCCCCGCCTACCTGTCCGGGCAGATCAACTGGTACGCGGGCGCGCCCGGCCAGGAGGCGCTGGTGCTGATGGACGGCACGTACACCGGCCCCATCCTGATCCGCGCCAGGTCCCTCGACGGCAGCGGCTCGATCACCCTCGACGTCCAGAGCACACCGCTCGGCGTGACGGCCGTGGTGCCGCCGGGCACGGCCACGGGCGACGGCGTCGAGGCGGCGGTGCCCGCCGGCACCAGCGGCTGGAGCTCGTGGTTGGGGCGCCTGACCGCCAGCGCGTCTGGCTGCTACGGCATCCAGGTCGACGGCACCAGCTTCACCAGCGCGATCGTCTTCGCGGTGCGGCCGGGCCCGATCCCGCCGGGCTGAGCTCCCTCAGCGGAGGAGGAGGAGCACCGCCCGCTCCACCTTCTCCTCGACCTGCCGCGCCGGCGCGCGACCGGCCACCCACCAGAGCAGGCTGGCCAGCCACACCTGTTGGATCACCTCGGCGACCGCCCGGTCGCGCTCGACCGACTCCGGGCTGTCGTGACGCATCGCGCTGACGACGATGGCGGTCATCTGGCCGCCGATCGGGGTCACCGCCTCACCCACCCCGGCTCCCGAGGAGATCAGCGACTTGAGCATCGCGGCGATCACGTCGGGGTTGCGCTGGAGCGCCCGCGTCACGCGCCGGATGACGTCCATGACGCGCGCCGCGTCGTCCTCCCCGCGCGGCGGCCGCTCGACCAGCCGCCCGCGCAGGTCGGCCACGTGCTCCGCCAGCGCCGAGACCAGCAGGTGCTCCTTTGACGCGAAGTAGCGGTACAGCGTCCCCAGGGCGACGTCGGCCCGCAGCGCAACGGCGCGCATCTGGACCGCGTCGTACCCGCCTTCGGCCGCGAGGCCCACCGCGGCGTCGAGGATGCGCTGCCTCCGCTGCCGCTGAACGGGCGTCAGAACGTCCACCGCCACGCGCATCATGCTAGCCGGCGGCCAGCCACCTCCCTCGCCCAGCCGTAGTCCGGCTTTCCGCTCGGAGAGCGCACGACCTCCGGCACCTCGACCAGCACCCGCGGCAGCTTGTAGCGCGCGATCCGCTCCTCGCAGTGCGCGCGCAGCGCGTCCAGCGTCGCAGCGCGGCCGGCTCGCGAGGCCACCACCGCCGCCACGCCCTCGCCCCAGCGCTCGTCGGGCACCCCCACGACGACCGCGTCGAGCACGTCCGGGTGCGACTTGAGCGCGGCCTCGACCTCCTCGGGGAAGATCTTCTCGCCGCCCGAGTTGATGCACTGCGTTCCTCGCCCGAGCACGGTGACCGTGCCGTCGGCGTTCACGAGCGCGAGGTCCCCGGGCATCACGTAGCGCCGGCCTTCCATCTCGACGAAGACCTCCCGGGTCTTCACGGGGTCGCCGTAGTAGCCGACGGGGATGCGGCCGGACAGCGCCACCCGGCCGACCACGCTCGAGCCGGGCTCGACCGGCCGCAGCTCACCGTCCAGCACCGTGGTGTGGGCGTTCATCACGAACTTGAGCCCGGCCTCCGGGCTGCTGTCGGGCGTCGACCGGCCCTGGAAGCCGGTCTCCGACGCGCCGTAGTTGTCGAGCAGCATCACGTTCGGGAGCAGCCGGTGGAGCTGCTCGCGGACGGACGCCGAGAAGATGGCCCCCGCCGAGCTGAGCACGAAGAGCGACGAGGTGTCGACCGCGAGTCCGCCGTCCAGCGCGTCGGCCAGCGGCCGGGCCATCGCGTCGCCGACCAGGCTCAGCGTGTTCACCCGCTCTCGCTCGACCAGGCGCCACACCTCGGCCGGGTCGAAGCGGGGGACCAGGACCACGACGCCGCCCATGAAGAAGTTGATGAAGCTGCCGAGCTGCGCGGCCCCGTGCATCAAGGGCGGCACGGGGAACGAGACGAGCACGCCCCCGGCGGACGCCCGCTCGGCCACCTGCTCGGGGCGCTCGGCCGGCTCCCCGCTCGGGTTGCCGCCGGCCAT
>DASQZW010000213.1:0-13050 GCA_035638495.1 Terriglobales bacterium | reverse complement strand
CGTGGTGTTCGAGCTGGTCACGTACGGGTACGTGCCCGCGTCCAGGTCGAGCATCGTGGCCTGGGCGCCCTCCAGCAGGATGTTCGCTCTGCGGTCCAGCGCCTGCTGGACGATGGGGAACGTGTCGCGGATGAACGGGTCGAGCGCCCGGGCGTAGCCGAGGTACTCCTCGATCATCTGGTCGTAGTCGAACGACTCCTCGCTGTAGAGGTCGCGCAGGACCGGGTTCTTGACCTGCCCGACGACGAAGTCGAGCTTCTTGCGCATGAAGACCTCCTTCTGGAGGTCCCCGATCCGGAACCCGATCCGGCGGATCTTGTCCGCATAGGCCGGGCCGATGCCGCGCCAGGTGGTGCCCAGCCGGTCGTCTCCGCGCACCGCCTCCTCCAGCTGGTCGAAGAGCGGGTGGTAGCTCATCACCAGGTGGGCGCGCTCGCTGATCACGAGGTTGCTCGGCTCGATGCCGCGCTCCCGCAGCTGCTCGACCTCGCGGATCAGGACACGGGGATCGGCCACCACCCCGTGCCCGATGACACAGGTGACGTGCTGGTGCAGGATCCCGCTGGGCATCAGCTGGAACTTGAACTCGCCGTGCTCGGTGACCACGGTGTGGCCGGCATTGTTGCCGCCCTGCGCCCGGATCACCATGTCCGACTGCTCGGACAGCAGGTCGACGATCTTGCCCTTGCCCTCGTCTCCCCACTGGCCGCCGACGACGAGTATGACCACGGGCAGCTATTAAACCGCCTTCCGCGCTCCTGCGTCAGTAACGTGTGCGTGATGAGATGCGAGTGGGCCTTCGAGGACCCGTTGATGGTCGCCTACCACGATCGGGAGTGGGGCGTCCCGGCCCGCGACGATCGAACGCTCTTCGAGTTCCTGACCCTCGAGGGCGCGCAGGCCGGACTGAGCTGGATGACCATCCTCCGCAAGCGGGACGGCTACCGGCGGGCGTTCGCGAACTTCGACCCGGAGGCCGTCGCCCGCTTCACCGACGCCGACGTGGCCCGCCTGGTGGCCGACAGCTCCATCGTTCGCAACCGCGCGAAGATCGCGTCGGCCGTCGCCAACGCGCGCGCGGTGCTGGCCTTCCGCGAGGAGCGGGGCAGCTTCGCGGAGCACCTGTGGTCGTTCGTCGGCGGGCGCCCGCTGCAGCCTGAGCGGCACTCGCTGTCCGAACTGCCGGCCGAGACGCCGGAGTCGCGGGCGATCAGCCTGGATCTCAAGCGGCGGGGGTTCGGCTTCGTCGGCCCGACGACCGTCTACTCGCTGATGCAGGCGTGCGGGCTGGTGAACGACCACCAGACCACCTGCTTCCGGTGGGCGGAGCTGAACGCGAGCGCGAGCTTCCCTCCCCGCTGACACGTTCGATAGGATTCGTTGTCGGGCCCACTTTACTCAGTCACCTGCAAGGAGTGACAAATCATGGCTGATACCACTACAGTCGCGGCCGGCACCCCCAGCTGGGTCGACCTGGGCAGTCCGGACGTCGACGCGTCGGTGAAGTTCTACGGCGAGCTGTTCGGCTGGACGGCCGACCCGGGATCACCCGAGTTCGGCGGCTACCGCATGCTCCGGAGCAAGGGCAAGCAGGTCGCCGGCGTCGGTCCGCTGATGAACCCGCAGCAGCCGCCGGCGTGGACGACCTACGTGAGCGTCGACGACGCCAGGGTCACCTCGGACAAGGCGAAGAAGGCGGGTGGCCAGGTCCTGGTGGAAACCATGCAGGTCGGCGACGCCGGCAGCATGGCGATCATCCAGGACCCCACCGGCGCCGTGTTCGGCCTCTGGCAGCCGGACCAGCACAAGGGCTCGGAGGTCTTCAACACGCCCGTCGCGCCGACGTGGAACGAGCTCTCCACGCGCGACGTGGAGGCGGCGAAGCGCTTCTACAGCGCGGTCTTCGGTTGGGACCCGCACACGCACGGCGAAGGCGCCCAGGCGTACACCGAGTGGCACCTGAGCGGGAAGTCGATCGGCGGCATGATGGAGACGCCGGCCCAGGTCCCGGCGGCGGTGCCGCCGTACTGGCTCACCTACTTCGCCGTCGCGGACCCCGACGCGATCGTGAAGAAGGCACAGGAGCTGGGCGCTACCGTGATCGTTCCGGCGACGGACATCCCGCAGGGGAGATTCGCGGTGCTGTCTGACCCGGCCGGCGCCACGTTCGCCATCATCAAGTCCGCATAGTTTCGAACGGCCCCAGCCCGCCGCGGCGGGCTGGGGCCGGCGTCCGTCACGACGCTCGAGGCTGCTCTGCAACCCCGAGGTCGACCAGGCTGCCTGCCTCCAGCTGGAGCTGCCGGCGGCTGACCTTCCCGGTCGGGCCGGTGGGAACCCGGTCGACCACGACCAGCCGGCGCGGCCGGCGCGAGCGGCCCAGGCGTGCCTCGCAGATCCGCATCAGCGCGTCCGCCAGCGCGGCGGGCTCGATCCCCGGCCCGGCGGTCACGTACGCGACCGGGCACTGGCCGAGCACCTCGTCCGGCCTGCCCACGACCGCCGCCTGCGTCACGGCCCGGTGCGAACGGAGCAGGTCTTCGATCTCGCGCGGGTAGATCTTCTCCCCGCCGCAGTTGATCACGTCGTCCGCCCGCCCGGTCAGGTACACGTAGCCGCACTCGTCGAGATGGCCGACGTCCCCGGTCACGAGCCAGCCCGCCGCGTTCCTGGCCGCGCGCAGGCGCTGGTCGGGCCCGGGTTCCAGGTAGTGGCGGACGACGTCCGGGCCGCGGATCTCGATCGAGCCGGTCGCACCCGGCGGACACGGCAGTCCGTCCTCGTCCACGACGCGCAGCGCGAGGCCGACGGGGAGCCCGGCCGACCCGATCCGGCGCCCACCTCGCGCGAGAGGGTTGGCGGTCACCTGGCTGGCCGCCTCGGTCATGCCGAACGTCTCCAGCACGGACACGCCGGTGCGTTCCTCGAACCGGGCGTGGACCGCCGGCGGCAGCGGTGCCGACGCCGACCGCGCGAACCGCAGCCGGGCGGCGGTGGCCGCGTCGGGCGCGGGCGCGTCGGCGAGGATGGCCAGCACGGCCGGGACCGCGTTCAGCCACGTGACCCCCCACGAGGCGAGCAGCGCCCAGAAGTCCGTGCGGTGGAACCGGCGGTCGACGACCAGGCTCGCGCCGGCGACCAGCGCCGAGAGCAGCCCGACGACCTGCGCGTTCACGTGGAACAGCGGCAGCGGCGAGTATCCGCGCTCGCCCGGGCCGAGCCGGTGGTGCGCCGCGACCCGGCCGGCGACGGCGAGCAGCTGCCGCTCGGACAGGGGGACGATCTTCGGCGTGCCGGTCGTGCCCGAGCTGGACAGGAGCACGGCCGGTCGGGTAGGCGCCGGCCAGGGCGGCCGGCGGGGCGGGATGGCCTCGCGAGGCAGGCCGTCACCGAGGTGCCAGACAGGCACGTCGCCCGCGGCTGCGGCCGGCAGGTCCGTCAGGACCAGGTCGAGCTGCAGCTGCGCCGCCAGCCCGGGGTGGTCGGCACCGGCCTCGGGGTTGAGCGTGGCCACGGTCACACCCGCCGCGAGCAGCGACAGGTACGTCGTGGCGAAGTCGAGCGGATCCTCGACGGCGAGGCCGACGCGCCGCGACCACGCAGGCGTGGGGCCGGAGAGCACGGCGGCCCACCCGGCGACACGCCGCCCCAGCTCGGCGTAGGTCAGAGTGCGCCCGTCCCTACCGGCGGCGAGGGCCAGGCGGCCGCCGGCAGTGCGTGCCTGGCCGGCCACGAGTCGGGCGACGCCGGCTGCGCCGCTCAATACATCATCCGCGGGTCGCGGTAGTGCTTGAACTCGAGCAGGTTGTTCGACGGGTCGCGGAGGACGAACGTGAGGTGCTCCTCCACGAGGCCGGAGAACCGGGTGTCGACGTCGCGGGAGAACTGCACGCAGCGCCGCCGCGCGAGGTCCAGCAGACGGTCGAAGTCGTCCCGCTCGCGGAACGTGACGCCGAAGTGGCGCGGGTACAGGTCGGGGTCACGGTCCCACCCGTCCGAGAGGTGGCACACCAGCTGGTCGCCGAAGAAGTCGAGCGTGATCCGATCGGGGTAGCGGCGCGCCAGCTTGCAGCCCAGCTGCTCGACGTAGAAGCGGTGGGTTTCGTCGAGGTCGCGCACCGGGATCGCGAGGTGGAACACGTCTCGGGCGTCACGCAATCTCGAGGCCCTCCGCTCGACGAGCTCGAGGTTGCCGGAAACGGGGGGGCCTGCCCCCTCTTGCTGATACGCGGGCGTCACGCAATCTCGAGGCCCTCCACGAGGGTGTCCGCCCGCAGCCCGAGGCGCAGCGTCTCGAGGCCGACGATGTCGGCCATGGCCACGTTGGCCAGGTTCACGTCCATGCCGACCCGGCGCACGAAGTACGTCTGCAGCTCCTTGGTTGGCGCCTCGAACACGATCCGCCGGACGTCCACGTCACAGCCCAGGATCGCGTCGATCACCTCGACCCGCGGCCGGCCGTCGGGCGTGCAGATGCCGCTGCGGCCGCTCTCTCTGGCCTCGGTCAGCACCAGGCTGGCGCCGGCGTCCAGGTCGTCGCGGATGCAGCGGACCCAGTCGGCGGGCGCCAGCTCCCCCGACCGCGCGACGTCCTTGAAGCCGACCTCGCTCACGACCTCGAAGTCGCCGCTGAGCGCCGCCACGCAGGCGGTCTTCTCGGCGGCGGACATCGGGATCGTCCCGTTCGACACCTCGACCCACCGGCACCCATGCCGGTAGCAGAACGAGCGGAATCCGTCGAACCGGCCCTGCAGCACGAACTTCTCGAACAGCGTGCCTCCGAAGAAGAACTCGACGTCGTTGCGGCGCAGGCACGTGATCTTCCGGGCGAGCTCGTGGGTGACGAGTGCCGTGCCCCAGCCGAACTTGACGAAGTCGATCAGGGGTGCGTGGCTGTCGATGACGTCCTCGAACAGGCCGGTGGCGGCCCCCGGGTCGATGAGCACACTGATGCCGGAACGCCGGGGCTTCGGCCGCCGACGCGGGAGGTCCAGGTCCTCCTCGACGGCCTGGAGGGGAATGCTCATGGGTCCATTACAGGAACGGGCCCCCAAGGGTTGGCCGAGAGCCGGGTTAGAAATCTCCGAGAGCGGCCGCCTCATGACGTGGCGTTTACGAAGTCCCAGATGACCTGTCCCGCCGGCGGCGTCATCGCGTCGCCGGCCGGCCAGTAGTGGCCGCCGGCCGCATATGTGGCCAGCTCGACCCGAGCTCCGCGCCGGCACTGGTCCCACCGCTCGGTCACCAGGTGACCGGTCGTACGCACCTCCGAGCCGATCGCGCAGCCATCGCGCGCGCGCCAGGCGGCTACCTCGCTGGTGACGGGCGTGAGCCACACGCCGTCGGCCGTGAACGGACCGTCGCCCGGCGCGTACGGGATCTCGGCGTCGTCCCGGACCGCCACCTCGAGCAGCGGCACCGGCGGGCCGGGCGCGCAGGATGTCATGCGGAGCGCCAGCACCACGGCGACGCTCGCGAACAGCCCGGGGCGCTCGCAGGCGAGCCGGTACGCCATCTTGCCGCCGTTGCTGTACCCGACCAGCGCGATGCGCGCCGCATCGACGCCCGGATCGGCGGCCAGGCGCTCCGCAACGGCCGTCAGGAACGACACGTCGTCGAGGTCGTGCTGCACGGCCGCGCCGCAGCACACGCCGGCGTTCCAGGACTGACCGTATCCGACCGGATAGACGAGGACGACCTGCCCGGCGGACGCCAGCGGGAGCAGGCCGTCGCGGGCCTCTTCCCCGCCGATGTCTGCGTTGACGCCGTGGAGGAAGACGATCGCGGGGAGGCGGGGCGCCACGGGACGGGCCGGACGGATCACCTCGTAGCTGCGGACCAGGCCGCCCGCGGTGACGTCCTCGACGGCCGCGAAGGTGCCCGGCGGAGCAGGCGGAGCGGCCGAGGCCGCCAGAGCGGCAGAGAGCGGGGCGGGGAGCGGCACACCGCCGGTCGCGGCGCCCGGCGCGGCGGTCCGCACGGACGAGAGGTCGAGCCATCCGACCGCGCCGGCCACCGCCAGGCCGAGCGCGAGCGTCCGCAGGCCCTGGGCGGCCAGGGTGGGCCGCCGCTGACCGGTGCGCTCGGCCCGGCGACCCGCGAACGGCAGGCTCAGCGGGCTGCGGCGCGCGACCCACACCGCCGCCCACGTGAGCGCGAGCACGAGCGGCAGCACCCCCAGAAGGCCGATCGCGAGCGTGTCGCGGCCCGGCAGCTCGAGGATCGCCGAGAGCAGGCCGGTGACCCCGGCGATCGCGAGCAGGCCCTGCAGCACCAGCGGGTGGGCGAGGTAGATGCCGAAGGACGCGTCGGACGCAGCCCGGATGGCCCGCAGGAGCGCGGCGGGCCGGAGCCGGTCCGCCCACCACACCCCGAGCGTGAACAGGCCGAGGAGCACGGACAGGCTCTCCACGGTGACGGCCGGCTGGAACACCTCGCTGGCGGCCACCGGCGGGAGGATGCGGAACGAGACGTCGTAGACGTAGCTGGCGACGCCGGCGAGCAGCCCGGCCAGCACGAGCCCGACGACCAGACGGCCGTGGCCGCGGACCCACGTCGTCAGGTCGCCGATCCGGAGGGCCAGGATGGCGCCCGCCAGCACGTAGAGCTGGTAGCTGGGCAGGAGCGCGTCCGGGTGGTCGAGCCACCATCCGAGCGGCCCGCCGGGGTGGAGCCGCTCGTGGATGGCCGCCGTGAACGCCAGCTGCACCGCGACGCTGGCGGCCAGGATTGGGACGTGGTACCGGCGCGTGGCCTGGACGAAGCGGAGGAGCAGCGGGAACACCAGGTACAGCTGCATCGTGACCAGCAGGAAGTAGAGGTGGTAGCGGGCGCCGCCGGTCGCCAGGTCGGTTACGAGCCGGCGCACCGCGTCCAGCGGTCCGGCCGGCGGGCCATCGGCCAGGAAGTACACGACGGTCCAGGCGACGTATGGCGCGGCGACCAGCCAGTAGCGGTGCGCCCAGAAGCGGCCAAGCGGCCAGCGATCGCGCGCCGCGTACGCGTACGTGAGCACGAGGGCTGTGATGAGGACGAAGACCTCGCGGTTGACGTGCAGCAGGATCGTCGCGGCGCCGGCGGGGACGCTGGTCGGGTTGTTGGTGCCCGTGACGACGTGAACGGCGATGACGCCACCGACGGTCAGTACGCGCATGAGGTCGACGCCGTCGAGGTGGCGGGGTGTCCGGGATGCCACGTCGGGTCACATCCAACCAGGCTCTGCCCGACGGGCGTGCGTGAGTTCGGTAAGAGTTCGGTAAGAGCACAACAGGCCTCCCTCGCGGGGAGGTGGCCCGATCAGGGGTTGCGAGAAGAGCCCGGTCTGTGAAGGCGTTGTCCCTCCCCCCCCCGCGGGGGAGGTGGCCCGGTCACGGGTTGCGAGAAGAGCCTCCTGTGAAGGCGTTGTCCCTCCCCCCTCGCGGGGGAGGTGGCCCGGTCACGGGCCGGAGGGGGGGTGCTCCGGGAGTCGTCGCCCGTGCTCTGGACGCTCGCTGCTGGAGGGGCATCCCCCACCCCCTCCCCCCTCCCCCGGGGCGGGGGAGGGGAAGGCTCGCTCGCTTCGCTTCGCTCGGAATGTGCTCCTCCTGCGCTTTCGCACTAGGAGGGCGCTGCGCCGTCCTCCGTTGCCCAGCGGGGGAGCGCCAGCTCCACGCCGAAGCCGCCGCCGGTCATGTTGTGGGCCTCCACCGTGCCGCCGTGCCGCTCGACGACGTGGCGGGCGATCGCCAGGCCCAGGCCGGTGCCGTGGCCGTGCCGCGCCGGGTCGGCGCGGAAGAAGCGATCGAAGACCTGGGGCAGGACGTCGGGCGCCACGCCGGGGCCCGTGTCGCTGAGCGCGAACTCGATGGCGTCGCCATTGGCCGTGGCGCGGAACATCACCCGCGCCGTCTCGGGCGTGTGGCGCGCGACGTTGTCGAACAGCGCGCGCAGGGCGCGCAGCACCAGTGCCCGGTCGGTCCGGCCCGGCCCCAGCGTGTCCCGCGCGTCAGTGTCGACCTCGCGCGGCGCGCAGATGCGCTCGGCGTCCTCGGCGGCGTCCGTGAACAGGTCGTCCCAGTCGACGTCCGCCAGCTCGATGCGGCCGTCGGCGTCCGTCCGCGCGAGCTGGAGCAGGTCGTTGGTCAGGCGCGCCATCCGCCTGGCTTCGATCAGCAGCTCGGCCAGGCACTCCTCCCGCTGCTCGGGCGTAGCCTCGGGGTGCTCGAGCAGCGTCTGCGCGTCGTTGAGGATCACGGTGAGCGGCGTCCGAAGCTCGTGCGAGGCGTCGGCGACGAACTGCCGCTGCCGGTGCAGCGCCTCCTCCAGGGCGCGGTAGACGGTCTCCAGCCGGTCCAGTGAGGCGTTGAAGGCCATGGAGAGGCGGGAGATCTCGTCCCGTGTGCCCGGCACGGGCAGGCGCTCGGCGACGTCGTAGGGGCCGATGTTCTCCGCGGCCCTGGTCAGCTGGGTGACCGGGTCGAGGCCCCGGCCGGCCACGACCCATGCCAGGCCGAGCGCGGAGAGCAGCGCCAGGCCGCCCCCGCCGAGCAGGATGAGCCGGAGGGTCTGGAGCGTTGAGTCGAGGGCGTCGACCGAGCGGCCCACGCTGAGGATCAGCGGCCCGGGACCTGGGTTCGCGTGGGAGTACCCCTCCGCGGTGGACACCGGGACGACGGTGATGCGGTACCGCGCGCCGGCGCGGCCGACCGTTGCCGTCGATGCGCTCCCGGACACGGCCTGGTTCCGCGCGGCGTCGGGGAGCGGCACGTCGAGGCCGATCGCGTCCGGGGTGCGACCGATCTCCTGCCCGTCGGCGTCGTACGCGATCACGAACGTGTCCGGGCCGCCGCCGAGCAGGATCCTCGAGATCGGCTGCGCCTCGAGGTCGGACCGGTTCACCCGGTGGACGATGACCGAGGCGGTCTGCTGGAGCGCCATGTCCGTCTCGTCGTAGAGGCGATTGGAGAGGACGATGTACACCCCGGTCCCGAACAGCGCGACGACCACGAGGGCGGCCACGGCGGCCAGCACCGCGAGTCGGAGCCGCAAAGACATCAGGCCGGCCAGTCGGAGACGGAACGACGCCACCACGTCAGTGCGGGCGGAGGACGTAGCCGACGCCCCGGACGGTGTGCACAATGCGCGGCTCGCCGTCCGCTTCCAGCTTCGTCCGCACGTAGCGCACGTAGACGTCGAGCACCCGGCTGTCCTGGTATCCCCAGATCGCGGCCAGCAGCCGGCTGTGGGGAATCACCTCGCCGGAGTGACGCATCAGGAACCGAAGGAGCTCGAATTCGCGCGGCGTGAGGTCGACCTGGCGATCGCCGCGGCGCACGGTGTGCGAGCGGTCGTCCAGCACCAGGTCGGAGACCTGGTACGTTCTGGGCCCGTCGGGCGCCCGCCGCCTGAGCAGCGCCCTGATGCGGGCGAGCAATTCGTCCTTCACGAACGGCTTCACGAGGTAGTCGTCGGCCCCGGCGTCGAGGCCCTCGACCTGCGATGAGGTGCCCTCGCGCGCCGTCAGCATCAGGATGGGCACGTCGTTGACCTCCCGCAGCCGCCGGCACACCTCCATGCCATCGATGCCCGGCAGCATCACGTCCAGGATCACGAGGTCCGGCAGTTCGTCCAGCGCGGCCTCAAGCGCCCCCGTCCCGTCGCCGGCCTCGCGCACCTGGTATCCCTCGAACGCGAGCGTTCTCCGCAGTGAGGCCCTGATGTGCGCGTCGTCGTCGACGATCAGGACCTTGGACACAGCTCCGATGGTACGTGCACGCTACGAGACCGGCCGCGAGGCCCCCTGAACCCCGTCGTTGGCGAGGATGAGAGAGGCCAGCTGGGCGTGGCCGCGATCGTTGGGGTGGAAGATGTCGCCGGGCCCGTGGTAGGTCGGCCGGCCGGCCGGTCCGTGGTTGCGGAGGTCGAGGTAGACGGTCGACAGGTCGACGTAGCGGCCGCCGGCCGCCTCGCAGTCCGTCCGGGTTGCGACGTTGTAGTCGACCGCCGCGACGCCGAGCCGGTTGACGGCACCGGGGTCGAGCCAGGCTCCCAGGCAGACGATGTCCGCCCGGGGCGAGGCGGCGCGCAGGTGGTCGAGCACCTCGGAGTAGCTGGCCGCGTACACGTCGACCGGGGTCTCCCGAACGAAGTCGTTGGTGGCGATCTGCAGCACCACGTAGTCGCTCTGGATGGTCAGGTCCCACAGAGCGGCGTCCTCGGCGGTCGCTCCAGGGAGTGCCAGCGTGCGAACGAAGACCCGGCGGCCGTTCGCGAGGCCTTTGACGACGAGTGCCGGGTAGGTGCGGTCGCTGGTGGACGCGAACCAGCCTTCGGTCACACTGGCGCCGACGAACAGGATGCGGCGCGGACCAGTTTCGACCGGGACGCCCAGGGCCTGGGTGCCGCTGCGCGCGCCGCCCTGCGTCGCCTCGGACGCGGGCGGGCGTGGGTTGATCCCGGCGAGCACCGGCGTGGTGCCGCAGGTCAGAGCCGTCAGCGCGGCCAGCAGGAGGAGCGGCAGGATCCGCGTCTCACGCATTCGCTCCCCGGCATTCTCAGGCATTCGGAGGGGTGTGGGCATGGGATCGGCGGTCTCGGGCGGCCCACGTGACCCACGTGACGCCGCGGTCAGGCGTCCTGGCCGATCGGCTCCGGGCGCCGGCGTTCCAGGTTCTCGAAGCGGGTCAGCTCTCTGCGGAACACCAGTTCGACGACGCCGGTGGGGCCGTTGCGGTGCTTGGCGACGATGACCTCGGCGATCCCGGGCTTCTCGGACTTGTCACGGTTGTAGTAGTCGTCCCTATAAAGAAACATGACAATATCAGCGTCCTGTTCGATCGATCCGCTCTCTCGCAGATCGCTCAGGATCGGGCGCTTGTCCGGCCGCGCTTCCGGCGCGCGGGAGAGCTGCGAGATCGCGATGACGGGAATGCTCAGCTCGCGGGCGATGCCCTTCAACGCCCGCGAGATCGCCGACACCTCCTGGACACGGTTCGCGTCGCCGTCGCGCGAGCGGCCGTGCATGAGCTGCAGGTAGTCGAGCACGATCAGCTCGATGCCCTCGCGGCTGCGCGCCTGGCGCGCCTTGAGGCGCAGGGTGAGGTCGTCCAGGGTCGGCGAGTCGTCGATGAAGATCGGCGCGTCGCCGAGGGGCCCCAGCGCCCCCGCCAGCCGCTCGTACTCGACGTCGCTGAGTGTGCCGCGGTGCAGCCGCTGCGCGTCGATGCGCGCCTGCTCGCAGAGCATGCGCTCGACGAGCTGCTCCTTCGACATCTCCAGGCTGAAGATCGCTACGGGCTTCTTCTGTTCGACCGCCGCGTAGAGCGTGACGTTGGTGACGAAGCTGGTGTTGTGCGTCGGGATGCATCCGCGACCGGCGAGGTAGAGGTGACTCGGCGAGTCGACCTGGACGCAGCGAACAGGCACCGACTCAACGGCCCGGACCTCCCGCACGGAGCGGCTGCGGCTCTCCGATCGCGCACCAACCGACCGCTGCAGCTCGGCCAATCGCGGTAGGCGGAAGACGGGCAGGGCGGTCTCCAGGCGGAGCCCGCGCTCCGGCCCCTCGGTGACGCCGACCTTGATGCCCAACCCAACCGCCAGCTCACGGACGCCGTCCGCGAGCCGCTTCGAGCTCGTGCGGAACTCCGCGCAGCCGTCAGCGTCGATCGAACCCCTCGCATCCATCAAACCCTGCAGCAGGGCGATGCGCTGGCGGACGTCCGACTCCAGGTACGTGCGAGGTACGTGTCCGTCAGCAGCGCGGCCGACCTCGTCGGCGACGGCCACGCCCATCTGACTCCCCGAGCGCCGATCCGGAACGGTTGCCGGGTGCTCGACGAGCCGCACCCCCATCAGATAGGGGTCGACCTGCAGCTCTTGCGACACGTAGCGGAGCGCACCGCACGTGGGGATCGAGAACCTGTGACGCCGGACGCCGTCGAGATGGAGCGACTCGCCCATCTGTCGCGTCGTCAGCACGTCGGCGCACTTCGTCCCGTGGTCCCAGACGCTCCACTGATGGTCCGCGTCGGCGAGGATCGTCTCGCCGTCCGAGAAGACGACCTCGAAGCAGTCGTGGTCGTACATGACGGGAGTCGCGAACACGACGGTGCAGGGCCGACCCTGCTCGTCGAAGACCTGGTCCCCGACACGAAGCTCGCCCATCGTGGTCCAACCATCCGGTGTGGGAACAGGGGTATCGAGCGCGAGAGCTTTTCCCATCGAAGGACGACCGGCGATGATCACCAGGTCGGACGCCTTGAAGCCGTTCGTCATGCGGTCCAGGTCGTGGAACCCGCTCGGGATCCCGATGACCCCACCGCCGGACGCCATCTGTGCGTCGATCCGGTCCATCGCCGGCTTGAGCAGCCCGTAGATGTGCTCCATGCCCGTGCCGACTTTGTCGTCGGAGATCGCGTAGACGTGCGCCTGGGCCGAGTTGACCGCCTCGTCCGCATCCAGAGACTCGTCGTAGCCCAGCCCCGTGACGTGCGTTCCCGCCGAGATCAGCCGCCGCTTGTACGCCCTGTCCTTGACGATCCTGGCGTAGTGCTCGACGTTGGCGGCCGTCGGCACCGACTCCTGGAGCAGCGCCAGGTGCGCCCTGCCCCCCACCCGCTCCAGGATGCCCAGCTTGCCCAGCTCCGCCGCGAGGGTCACGTTGTCGATGGGCTCGCCGTCGCGGAACAGGTTCTGCGCGGCCCGGTAGATCTGCCCGTTGTTCTCCCGGTAGAAGTCGTCCGGGTTGAGCTGGTCGAGGATCCGAGTGATCGCCGCCGGGTCCAGGAGGATCGCCCCCAGCACCGAGGTCTCGGCCTCCAGGTCGTGCGGCGGCACGCGGACCTGGGGCGAGACCGGGACGGCGCACACGGACCGCTACCGGTCCTGCGTGATGATCAGGTTGATGTGGGCCGTCACCTCGCGGTGCAGGCGGAGCGCCACCTGGTGTTCGCCCAGCTGCTTCAGCGGATCCTTGATGTCGATCTTGCGGCGGTCGACGTCGACCTGGTGCTGCAGGCGCAGCGCCGTGGCCACGTCGTCGTTGGTGATGGCGCCGAACACCTTGTCCTC
>DASQZW010000212.1:0-16071 GCA_035638495.1 Terriglobales bacterium | reverse complement strand
GTCGGCGAGCTGGACGAGGAGATGGTGTTCGAGAGCCGGCCGGGCGAGACGTTCGTCCTCGGCGCGTCGAGCTGGAAGATCGTCGATATCACGCCGTCCCAGGTGCTGGTCGCGCCCGCCCCCGGCCAGCCGGGCAAGATCGCGTTCTGGCACGGCGACCTGCTGGCGCGGCCGCCCGAGCTTGGCCGCGCGCTCGGCCGGCTCACGCGCGAGCTCCGCGCCGCCGAGCCCGAGGCGGCCGAGCGGCGACTGATGGAGCGCGCCGGCCTCGACGAGCTGGCGGCCCGCAACCTGCTCGCCTACCTGGCCGACCAGGCGGCCGCGACCGGGGCCGTCCCCGACGACCGGACGGTCGTGGTCGAGCGCTTCCGCGACGAGGTCGGCGACTGGCGCGTGTGCCTGCTCACCCCGTACGGCGGCCGCGTCCACGCGGCGTGGTCGCTCGCGCTGCAGGCAAAGCTGTCCGAGCAGTTCGGCCTCGAGGTGCAGTCGATGTATACGGACGACGGCCTGGCCCTCCGCCTGCCCGACGCGGACCGGCCGCTGGAGGCCGACGACCTGCTCCTGGACCCGGAGGAAGTCGAGCCGCTCGTGGGTGCCCAGCTGCCCGCGTCGGCGCTGTTCGCGTCACGCTTCCGAGAGAACGCGGCGCGGGCGCTGCTGCTGCCGCGGCGGCGGCCCGGCCAGCGGACGCCGCTCTGGCAGCAGCGGCAGCGCTCGGCCGACCTGCTCAAGGTGGCCGGCGGCTACGCGGACTTCCCCATCCTGGCCGAGACGTACCGGGAGTGCGTTGCGGACGTCTTCGAGCTGGACGCGCTGCGCGAGCTGCTCCGCGGCATCCGGTCGCGACAGGTGCGCGTGGTCTGCGTGGACACCGAACGCGCCTCGCCGTTCGCGGCGTCGCTGCTGTTCGATTACGTCGGGCAGTACCTGTACGAGGGCGACGCCCCCCTGGCCGAGCGCCGGGCGCAGGCCCTGACCCTCGACCGCGAGCTGCTTGCCGAGCTGCTGGGCTCGGAGGAGCTCCGCGAGCTGCTCGATCCGGCGGCCATCGCCGAGCTGGAGCTGGACCTCCAGGGCCTCCGCGGTGAGCGCTGGCCGCGCGACGCCGACGAGGCGCACGACCTCCTGGCCCGCCTCGGCGACCTCTCGGCGCCCGAGCTGGAGGCGCGTGGCGTCCGGGTGGAGTGGCTGCGCGCGCTGGACGCCCAGCGGCGGACGTGCGAGCTGCGCGTGGGCGGCGAGCGGCGCTGGATCGCGGCCGAGGACGCCGGGCGCTACCGCGACGCGCTGGGTGCCACGCTGCCGGTGGGCCTGCCCGAGGCGTTCCTCGAACCTGCTGCCGACCCGCTGGAGGGGCTGCTGCGACGCTGGGCCCGCACGCACGTGCCGTTCGTGGGAGCGGACCCCGCGGCGCGGTGGGGCCTGCCGGAGGCCGTCGTCGAGCAGGCGCTGCTGCGGCTTGCCGCTCGCGGCGACGTGGTGGCCGGCGCGTTCCGGCACGGCGTCTCCGAGCGCGAGTACTGCCATCCGGACGTGCTCCGGACCCTGCGCCGGCGTTCGCTCGCGCTGCTGCGCCGTGAGGCCGAGCCCGTGTCGCCGGAGGTGCTGGCGCGGTTCCTTCCGGCCTGGCACGGCGTCGGCTCTGAGGCCAGGGGCCTGGATCGCATGCTGGAGTGCGTCCACACGCTCCAGGGGCTGGCGCTGCCCGCCTCGGTGATCGAGCGCGACGTGCTGAGCGTCCGGATGGCGGGCTACGGGCCCGGCCTCCTGGACGAGCTGGTGGCGATGGGCGAGGTGGTCTGGGTCGGCCGCGGCGCCCTGGGCTCCGGCGACGGGCGGGTCGCGCTGTACCTGCGCGCCGACGCGCCCCGGCTCGCGCCCGAGCCGGCCGAGCCGCCGCCAGGCGAGCTGCACGCAAAGCTGCGCGCGCACCTCGAGCTGCGGGGGGCGTCCTTCTTCCGGGACCTGTACCTGGGCGCGGGCGGCGGGGACCAGGAGGCGGTGCTGGACGCGCTCTGGGACATGGTCTGGGCCGGCGAGGTCACGAACGACACGTTCGCGCCCCTGCGGGCGCCGGTCGGATCGGCGAAGCGCTCCGCCCCCGCCCGCCGGGCCCCGCTGCTGCGTCTCGGTCAGCCGCGGGCCGCGGGCCGCTGGTCGCTGGTGCGCGAGCTGCTCCTGCCGGCGCCCCCCTCCACGGAGCGGCTCCATGCCGAGGCGATGACGCTGCTCCAGCGGCACGGCGTCCTGACCCGGGAGGCCGTCGTGGGAGAGGGCTGGCCTGGCGGCTTCGCCGGCCTCTACCCCGTCCTGCGGGCGATGGAGGAGGCCGGCCGCGCTCGCCGCGGCTACTTCGTCGACGGCCTGGGCGGCTCGCAGTTCGCGCTGCAGGGGGCGGTGGACCGGCTGCGGGCGGCGCGCGACGCCGACGGCACGGTCGTGGCGCTGGCGGCCACCGACCCGGCCAACCCCTACGGGGCCGCGCTGCCCTGGCCTGCGGGCGAGGCGGAGGCGGGCCGGATGGCGCGCGCGGCGGGGGCGTTCGTCGTGCTGGACGGCGGCGAGGTTCGGCTCTACCTGGAACGAGGGGGGAGGTCGCTACTGACGCGGGGCGCCGTGGACGTCGAGCACGTGCGGGCGCTGGCGGCGGCTGCGATCCGCACCGGCCGGGTTGAGGTGCAGCGCGTGGACGGGGCGCCGGTGCGCCAGTCGCCGCTGGCGCCGGCGCTCATCGAGGCCGGCTTCGGCCAGTCTCCCCGCGGCCTCGTGCTCTGGCGGCGCTGACCCTCCGCATGGTCAGCTCGGCGATCTGGAACGGCGCCACCCGCGCGACGGGCCCGTCGGCCACCGAGCGCAGGCCCGCCTCCGCCAGGTCCCGCGATCGGGGGTCGACCGGCGCCGGCTCCGGGCCGAGCCCGTACAGCCGGCAGACCACCTCCTGCCCGCGGACGCAGAGTGCGGTCGCGTGGAGCCGGCGGTCCGGCAGCGCCAGGACCTCGCGGCTGGGCGGCAGCGGTCCCTCCCGGGCCTGCGCCGGCACGGCGGCCGTCCGCGCGTTGTAGGCGCGAGCGAGGCCCGGCACGTCTGCTTCGCGCCAGTCGCCCTGGTGGGGCACGACCGCGCAGCGGATGACGTGTGTGCCGGTGAGGCGCTGGTCGAAGGCCCGTGGCCAGTCGTGGCGCCACATCCGGCTGCCGATCGCTTCGGTGTCCTCGCCCCACGCGAACAGGTTCGTGAGGGTTCCATCGGAGACCCAGTGCTTCGGCGTGCCCTGGTGCAGGTACGCCAGTCCGCGGCTGCCGTCGGAGACGTCCGTCCAGCTCGCGGGCAGGAACGGCAGTCCCTCGAGCGGCGCGACCACCCCGAAGGCGATGTCGTGGACGGCCTCGCCCGCGACGGCGAGCGGCCAGCGGACGCAGAGCTTGGTGTCGTCGTCGTAGAAGGTGCCCACGCTGGCCTGGTCGAACGTGAACGTCCACTCGAGGTCGATGCGCGCCAGTTCGTGGAAGAGGTCCACTGCCAGCGCGACGCGAATGCGGGGGCCCAGGTCGAGCTCCGTCTTGAGGGTGAGTCCGAGCCCGTGACGTCGAACAGCTGCCGGCCGTCGCCGCTCGCAGGCCAGCGGCCGCGGGCGGCGCCCCGGACGCTGCCAGTCGAGCCGCTCGCCGAGGTCCGGCCGGCGCGGGCTGACGCCGGCGCTGTCGGTGGCGGTGAGCCGGTTGCCGCACAGGGGCGCCGGCCCGATCAGCTCGTCGCCGGTCGGCACCAGCGTGAGGGATGTGAACGTCCCGTCCGGCTCGATGACCGCCCGGTAGGAGGCGTTCGCGAAGACGACTTGCTCGACCGTGGGCTCCGGACCCGAAGAGGTGCTCGCGGGGTGCAGCCGGTACGTCGCGTAGCCGGCGCCGATGAAATCCGCAAGGAACCGGAGGCGCCCGGCGTCCGCGTCGGCGGGGACGGCGGCGCCAGCCGAGCCGGTCACCGCGACCGGAGCGGAGGGCGCCGTCACGAGGACCCGGCAGGGGTGCGGCACCGCGTTGAACACCACCAGCCGCTCGCCGGGCCCGGACCCGCAGTCGACGCTGGAGACCACGGCCTGCGCCGCCTCGCCGGCCAGCTGGTCGGCCGTACGGACAGCCTTCTCCAGCCGGAGCACCGCGCGGTCCCGCAGCTCCGGAGCGCAGAAGCAGGCCACGTCGTGGTGCTGCGCGGCCAGGATGGTCCGCCAGGCGTGCTCGAGGGCGGCGGCGGGGCGGCCGAGCAGCGCGAAGGCCAGGGCGCCGAGCCCCTCCGCGAGAAGGGCCGACGCCTCGGCCCTGCGTCCGACACGCGTCAGCTCCTCGGCCCGGATGCCCTCGACGTAGCTCCAGCTGGACGAGAACCGCGCCCGACCCCTCGGCGGGTGCCGGCGCAGCCGCTCCGGGAGGACGTCGTCCAGCAGGACCAGCTCGACGTCGCGGTGGCGTTTCCGCCACTCATCGTCGATCTCGACCAGGTCCTGGATCTTCACGAACAGCGAGGGGGCGGAGAGGCGGCCGGCCATCTCCTCCGTCGCCAGCCAGTCGTCGACGGTGCCGCTTCGGGGCAGCTGCAGGAACAGCGGCACCCGGCTGCCGTCCAGGCCCTCCCACTGAACGAACTCGTGGCCCTCCACGAAGCGCGGGCCGTGCCAGTCGAGGATGACGAGGTCCCCGCCCTCGAGCCAGCGCACGGTGGTGGCGAAGCGGGGGACGGCCGCGAACCCGATGCCGAACGCGCGCAGCAGCTGCGGAACCTGGTCGTGGACGCTCGCCTCCTGATGGGCGTAGGTGCCGACCCGCCACCCGAGCAGGTCGCGGTTCACGCGGGCGCCGTGCTCGAACTGGCGGTAGTTGGCCTCCGAGCTCTGGACCTGCAGGTGCGGCTGCGCGTACGTCCCGTTGTAGAACGCGACTCGTCCCGCCGCCGCCAGCTCGCGCAGCTCGGCGAGCACGTCCGGGCCGTCCTCCGCCAGCTGCTCCAGCTCGAGGCCGGACCACTCGTACCCGAGCCGCAGGTCTGGATGCCGGTGCAGCGCCGCGATGTTGCGCCGCACGCGCTCCACGTAGTCGTCGATGGACGACTCGCCCCAGGGCGGCGTGCGCTCCGCGCAGGTGGCGCACTCCCGGATGATGAGGTACATCGGATGCTGCGCCAGCGCGTACTGCCATCGCCCCATGGGTGTCAATGATCCGGTGGACGGCCGTGCCGGAGGGTGACACCATCTGGCGCGTCGCGGCCGGCCTGCGTGAGCGGGTCGGCGGCGGCACGGTCAGCGCTGCCTCGCCTCAGCGGTTCGAGCGGCTGGTGGGTCAGCGCCTGGAGGCGGTCGAGCCGGTCGGCAAGCATCTGCTGATGCGCTTCAGCGGCGGCTGGACGCTCCACTCGCACCTGCGCATGACCGGTTCCTGGCACGTCTACCGGCCCGGAGAGCGCTGGCGCCGGCCGCGGCAACTGGCCCGCGTCGTGCTCACGTTCCCGGACTGGGAGGCGGTGTGCTTCGCGGCCCCCGTCCTCGAGCTCGTGCGGGACGCCCGGGCGCCGGTTCGGCACCTCGGCCCGGACGTGCTGGCCGATGAGTTCCCGATCGACCAGGTCGTGGCGCGCGCGAGGTCGGTGGGACCGGTCGCGCTGGGAGAGCTCCTGCTCGACCAGCGCGTCTGCAGCGGGATCGGCAACGTCTACAAGTGCGAGACGCTCTGGGAGCGGCGGCTCGACCCGTGGCGATCGAGCTCGGAGCTGAGCGACGAGGAGCTGGCGGAGGTGTTCGCGACGGCCAGGGGCTACCTGCGCCAGAACGTCGTGCGGGCGGCGCCCCGCCGCTTCGGCCACCGCGCGGGCGCGGTCCACGGACGGAGCGGGCGGCCGTGCCCGCGGTGCGGCGCCGCCGTCAGGGTCCGCGCCCAGGGCGCCGACGCCCGACTCACGTACTGGTGCCCCGCCTGCCAGCGCTGACGCAGCAAAACGGCTGTAACGCTCTGCTCACTAGACATGTCACTGTGTCGGGTGTATTTTCCACTCGCCGCTTCCACCGCATTGGACAAGGGGAGTAACGAGGTATGCGAACCAGAGTGTGGCCGGCCGTGGCCGTCGCGATCCTGATCGGAGCCGCGTGCGGGGGAACGCCGGCGCCGGCCTCGTCGCCGCAGTCGGGACAGGCCAAGAACGTTGGCAGCGTGGCGTTCGTGTCGTCACAGGGCACGCCCGCCAACGAGGGCCAGAAGATGAACAGTCAGGTGCTTGCCGGTTTCAACGGTCAGGCCGACTTCATCAGCGGCCCGACCGCCGCGCAGGACGTCGACAAGGTCACCGCCGAGCAGAAGGCCGGCAAGGGCACGATCGACGTGCTCGCGCTGCAGCACGGCGACTTCACGACGCTGGGCGCGAGCGACGCGCTGATGGACGTGACGCCACTGCTGCAGCGGCTCCAGAAGGACCGCCAGTTCCCGCAGGCCCTGATCGACTACGGCAAGCTCGGCACGAGCAAGCAGTACTACATCCCCTGGCTGCAGGCCACGTACATGATGGCGGTCAACAAGAAGGCGCTGCAGTACCTGCCCAAGGGCGATGACGTCAACAACCTGACTTATGACCAGGTGATCGCGTGGGGCCAGGCCATCCAGAAGGCGACCGGTGAGCGCATGTTCGGCCTGCCTGCCGCGCCCGGGACCCAGGCCAGCCTGATCCATCGCTTCCTGCAGGGCTACGCGTACCCCTCCTACACGGGCGGCGAGGTCACGGGCTTCAAGTCGCCGCAGGCCGTGCAGATGTGGGAGATGCTGAAGCGGCTGTGGGCGGTCACGAACCCGCAGTCGACCACGTACTCGCAGCTCCAGGATCCGCTTCTGAGCGGCGACGTCCTGTTCGGCTGGGACCACCAGGCGCGCCTCCAGAACGCGCTCCAGCAGCAGCCGGACCAGTTCCAGACGGTTCCGGCGCCGAAGGGCCCGAAGGGCCTCGGCTTCATGTCCGTGGTGGTCGGCCTGGCGATCCCGAAGACCGCGCCGAACGTGGCCGGCGCCGAGGCACTGATCGACTACCTCACCCAGTCGAAGAACCAGATCGCGGCCGGGTCCGCCATCGGCTTCTTCCCGGTGGTGCAGGGCGTCAAGCTGACGGGTTCCCAGGTGCCGCCCTACCTGAACGCCGAGGCCGGCGTGGCCGCGAAATACGCGTCCGACAAGAACGCCGTGGTGGCGCTGCTGCCGGTCGGTCTCGGGTCCACCAGCGACCAGTTCACGCTCGCCTACCAGGACACGTTCACGCGCATCGTCCTGCGCAACGAGGACATCCAGACGGTGCTCAACGACGAGGCGGGCAAGCTGCAGACGTTGCTCAACACGGCCAAGGCGGCGTGCTGGCCACCCGACCCGCCCAGCACGGGAACGTGTCAGATCAAGTAGGCGCGGCGGCGATCCCGCGCGTGGGGCGCCGCCCCGCGCGCGGGCTCCGCGCCCGTATGCGGCCGCTCGTGCCGTACCTGCTCATGGCGCCGGCCATGCTGTTCCTGGCGTACTTCCTGTTCTGGCCGGCGCTGGGCGCGTTCGGTGTGGCGTTCCAGACCGCGCAGGGCGAGTGGACGCCGGCCAACATCCAGGCGCTCGTGCGCGACACCGACTTCGGGCTGGCCGTGCGCAACACGTTCCTGCTGCTGGTGATCATCATCCCGCTCGAGTTCACGATAGCCCTGGCGATGGCGGTGCTGGCGCAGAGCCGCCTGCGCGGCCGCGGCTTCTTCCTGTACGTGTGGAGCTTTCCGCTGGCCGTCTCGGACCTGGCCGCCGGCCTGGTCTGGCTCTCGATCTTCACCTCGCATGGCTACCTCAACTCGGCGCTGCAGGGCGCCCACGTGATCCAGCACCCGATCGGCTTCCTGAACTACGACAACCTGCCCGGCCTGCTGCTGGCCGTGGTGGCGGCCGAGACCTGGCGCTCGATCTCGCTCGTGATGGTCGTGATCATGTCAGGCATCCAGGTGATCCCACCCGAGATGGAGGAGGCCGCGGCCATCCTGGGCGCCGGCGCCTGGAACCGCTTCACCAAAGTGACGCTGCCGCTGCTCAAGCCGACGCTTCAGGTGGGCCTGATGCTGCGCACGACCACCGCCTTCCAGGTGTTCGCCGTCGTGCTCGCGCTGACGGGCTCGGGCCTGCCCGTGCTGGCTACCCGGACCGAGACCTGGGCGTACGCCCACAACTACCAGATGGCGGCCGCGTACGCCGTGCTGCTCCTGATGCTGTCGTCGGTTGCCACGGTGGCGTACCTGACGTTCCTGCGCACGCCCCGCGAGGTGTTCCAGCGATGAGCACGGCGGTGGCGACCCACGGCGCCGCGGCCGTGCGGGTGCGGCGCGTCGCGCCCGGCCGGCTGCTGCTCTACGGCTGCGCCGTGCTCATCACGCTCTTCATGCTGACGCCGGTCTACCTGATCGCGCTGGCGGCGTTCTCCCCTGCGCAGGCGATCTTCGACTACCCGCGCGCGCTGCTCCCGACCTCGGGCCTCTCGCTGGACAACGTCCGCTTCTTCCTGACGTTCGGGGGCATCCTCCCCGCGCTCCGGAACTCGCTGGTGGTGGGTCTGCTGACGGTCGTGTTCTCGCTGCTGCTGGGCTGTCCGGCCGGATACTCGCTGGCGCGGTACTGGTTCCGGGGCAAGAACGTGGCGCAGCTGCTGCTGGTCAACGTGCGCGCCATCCCGATCGTGATCATCTCGATCCCCCTGCTGGTCACGTTCATCGAGTGGGGCCTGTACGACACCGTCCTGTCCGTGGCGCTGGTCCACACCGCGATCACGCTGCCGCTGACCATCCTGATCACCGCCAGCGTCTTCCTCCGGGTCCCGGCGGAATGGGAGGAGGCGGCCATGTCGCTGGGCACGAGCCGGTTCGGCGCCGTGACGCGCGTCGTGCTGCCCAACAGCGTGCCCGGTCTCGCCGCTGCGGCGCTCTTCGCGTTCGTCACGTCCTGGAACGAGGTGTTCGTGGCGGTCATCCTGACCCTGCGCAGCCCGACGCTGCCGGCCGCGATGGTGCAGCAGCTCTCGGATTCACCGCTCACGTTTCGGTTCGCCGCCGGGCTGTGCCTGACGGTCCCGGCGTTCGTGTTCATCTTCTTCATGCGGCCGTACCTGTTCAACGCGTTCGGCGTCGGGGGCAAGTGATGGCGGAGATCCGAATCGAGCAGATCAGCAAGCGCTACACGGGCGTGGTCGCCCTGGACGACGTCTCCCTGATGGTGCACGACCAGGAGTTCATGGTCCTGCTGGGGCCAAGCGGGTGCGGCAAGACCACGCTGCTGCGGCTGATCGCCGGCTTCGAGCAGCCCGACGCCGGCGCCATCCTGATCGACGGCAGGGACGTCACGGACGTGCCCCCGGGCAGGCGCGGGCTGGCGATGGTCTTCCAGAGCTACGCGCTGTTCCCCCACCTGAAGGTGTTCGACAACATCGCGTTCGGGCTGCGCATGCACCACGTCGGGCGCGACGACGTGCGTCGCCGCGTCGACGGAGCCGCCGAGCTGATGCAGATCACCAGGCTGCTGGACCGGTTCCCGATGCAGCTCAGCGGCGGCCAGCGCCAGCGCGTGGCCGTGGCGAGGGCGCTGGTGATGGAACCGGCGGTGATCCTGATGGACGAGCCGCTGAGCAACCTCGACGCGCTCTTGCGGCTGCAGATGCGCGCGGAGCTGAAGCGCCTGCTCCAGGAGGCCCGGACGACGACGGTCTACGTGACCCACGACCAGGTCGAGGCGCTGAGCATGGGCGACCGCACCGCCGTCATGCGGGACGGGCGGATCCTCCAGGTCGACACCCCGATGATGGTCTACGACCACCCGGGCCACGTCTTCGTCGCTCAGTTCATCGGCACGCCGCCCATGAACGTGCTGCGCGGGCGAATGGGCGATCGCGCGGTCGAGGTCGAGGGGCACGTGCTCCCCGTCGGGATCCAGGACGGCTTCCAGCCGGGCGAGGAAGTCACGTTCGGCGTGCGCGCGGAGAACATCGCGGTGTCGCACGAGGACGGTGAGGGCGCGCTGCCCGCCGAGGTGGGCGTCGTGGAGCCGCTGGGCTCGCACCTGCTGCTGACGCTGGCGCTGGGCGGGCAGTGGCTGAAGGTGGCGACGCGGACGGACTTCGCGGTCAAGCCGCACGACCAGGTGTGGCTGCGCCCGGAGCAGGGTTCGATCCGCCTGCTGGGCCGGCCGGAGGAGGACGGCTAGCGGCTCGCTGCGCGTGAGAGTCCCGTCAACCGCCGATCGACCACCCTGACGCGCAGCTAGCCGGGAAGCACAGGCTCGGGCTCAGGCCGACGCGGTGCGGCGGGCCGCCTCCACCACCCGCCGCACGGTCGGCAGGTACCAGCCTTCCACCGACGCCGGCGGGTACGGCGTGTCCCAGGCGGTCACGCGCGCGATCGGGGCGTCCAGCGAGTAGAACGCCTCCTCCTGCAGAGTCGCCACGATCTCTGCCCCGAACCCGGCCGACAGCGGCGCCTCGTGCACGACCACCGCCCGGCCGGTCCGTGACACCTGGTCGACCAGCGTCTCGACGTCCAGCGGCACGAGCGACCGCAGGTCGAGCACCGCCGCCGAGCAGCCCTCGTCCGCGAGCTCGTCCGCCGCCCGCTCGCACAGCTCGACGGCCGCGCTCCAGGCGATCAGCGTCACGTCGGTGCCGTCACGCGCGACGCGCGCCTCGCCGAACGGGACCGTGACGTCGCCCTGGGGCACCGCCTGGCGACCCTTGCGGTAGAGGCGCTGCGGCTCCAGAAACAGGACCGGGTCGGGGTCACGGATGGCCTGCAGCAGCATGCCCCTGGTGTCGGCCGGGGTCACCGGGCAGACGATCTTGATGCCGGGCGCCTGGACGAACTGGGCCTCGACCGCGTCGGGGTGGAACTCGGGCGTCCTGACCCCGCCCCCGAACGGGGCCCGGATCGTCACCTGCGCGTGGTACCGGCCGCGGCTGCGGTATCGGTAGCGGCCGAGCTGGGGTCCGATCTGGTGGAACGCCTGGTGCGCGAAGCCGAGGAACTGGATCTCGGCCACCGGGACCAGGCCGCTGATGGCCAGGCCGAGCGCGCTGCCCACGATGCCGCCCTCGGCCAGCGGCGTGTCCACGACGCGATCGGGCCCGAACCGGTCGCGCAGTCCCTGCGTGGCCCGAAAGACGCCGCCCAGCCGGCCGACGTCGAGCCCCAGCACGATGACGCGCTCGTCGCGCTCCATCTCGAACGCCAGCGCGTCCCGGATCGCCTCGACGACGTTGAGCTCAGGCATCGATACGACCGGTACGGTGCTCCATCAGTGGGACTCTCCCTCCCGGCCTTGCCGGCCGCCGCTCACGCGGTTCCGCCCGTCAGGCGTGACAGCTCCTCGCGCTGCCGGCGCACCCGGGGCGGCGGGTCGCCGTACACGTTCTCGAACACGTCGCCCGGGCGCGCGCTCGGCATCGAGTACGCCACCTGGAATGCGCCGTCCACCTGCTCGGCGATCTCTCCCTCGACCGCGGACCGCGTGGCGTCGTCCCAGAGGCCCCGTGTGGCCAGGTATCCCTGCACGCGCTGGATCGGGTCCTCGCGCTCCGCCTCCTCCAGCCAGCCCTCGGGCAGGTACGCGCGCGGGTTGTCAGTCGTGTTGTGGAAGCTCAGGCGGTACGTCAGGCAGTCGATCAGCGTCGGTCCCTCGCCGCGCCGCGCGCGATTCACGGCGTCCGCCGCGACCTCGTAGACGGCGAGCAGGTCGTTGCCGTCGACCGCCAGGCCCGGGAAGCCGTAGCCCTCGGCCCGCCGGTAGAACTCGCCGGCGCTCTGCACCTCGCGGCTGGTCGAGATCGCCCACTGGTTGTTCATGAGCACGAACACGATCGGCGCCCGCCGCACGCCGGCGAGGTTGCACGCCTCGTGGAAGTCGCCCTCGCTCGCGGCGCCCTCGCCGCAGTAGGCCATCACCACGCCGGGCTTCCGCTGCAGCTGCAGGCCCCAGGCCAGCCCGACCGCGTGCTGCAGCTGAGTGGCCAGCGCCACCTGGTTGGGGAGCACGAGCACGCCGTCCGGGATGCGCGACGACGTCAGCTTGCCCAGCAGGCCGGCCACGATTCGCTCCAGCGGGTGTCCGTGGCGGACCATCGCCGGCAGCTCGCGGTACGACGGCGCGATCCAGTCGGTGGCGGGGTCGAGGGCCAGTGCGCTGCCGACGACGCTCGCCTCCTGGCCCTTGACCGGGCTGAACAGGCCCAGCCGGCCCTGGCGCTGGAGGGCGGTCGCACGGGCGTCGAACGTTCGGCTCAGCAGCATCCAGCGCAGGCCCTCGACCGTGCGCTCCAGGTCGAGGCGGGGCTCCACGCCGTCCACGAGCGTGCCGTCCCGGTCGAGGACTCGATGTCGCGTCACCGTCAGTATTCTGCGCCGCGCCGGTCACGGCGCGCGGAGCGTGGCCAGTACCGTGCGGATGTTGCGGGCGCCGGCGCGCAGCGCCTCGGGCTCCTGCGAGTTCTTCGCCAGGCTGAGGATCCCTTCGATCAGGGTCGTGAGGAGGAGAGCCGTGTCGCCGGCGTTCACCTCGGCCCGGACCAGGCCCTGCCGCTGACCGTCCTCCAGGGCGCCCCGGAACGCCGCGATCCACTCGTCGAACACACGCTGCGTCCGCTCCTTGAAGCCGGGGTCGATGGCCGACATCTCCTGGGCCAGGTTGTTCAGGGGACAGCCGTGGTGGACCGGCATCCGCTCGAGCTCCACCGCTCCAGCCTCGAAGGACCGCGCGATCACCTCGAGGGGGTCCTCGGCGCCTTCGAGCGGAACGACCCACTGCGCACGGATCATGTCCGCGATCACGTCGTCGACGACCGCGTACCCCAGCGCGAGCTTGCTCGGGAAGGCGTTGAACAGCGCCCCCTTCGTGAGGTCGGTGCGAGCCACGATCCGGTCGATGGACGTGCCCTGGAAGCCGTGGACGTACATCTCATCGAAGGCCGCCTCCAGGATGCGCCGTCGCGTCGCCTGCAGGTCGCGGGTGCGGCGCCGGCGGGGCTTCAGCGCGAGTAGAGCGCCACGAGGTTGCCCTCGCTGTCCTCGAAGTGAGCGATCGAGCCGTAGTCACCGCTCGCCCTGGGCAGCACCACGCTCCCCCCGCACGCCTCGACGCGGGCCAGCGCGGCGTCGATGTCGGGCACGGTGAGGTACACCAGCGTGCCCGCCCTGCCTGGCGTGCGTCCCTCGACCAGGCCCCCGGAACTGCCCGGAGCGCCCTCGTGCTGCGGGAACCATGCCATCTTGAAGCCGCCCTCCACGAGTGGGCGGAGTCGGACGCCGAGCACCTCCTCGTAGAAGGCGGTCGCGCGAGTGAGGTCGCTGACGGGGATCTCGAACCAGGTGACGGCGTTGGCGGTGTCGCTCATCGTTCGCTCCTCACGGATCGAAGCCGCTAAATACCAATCGGTATCTTAGGGGAGTCGCGCACCTGGGTCAACCGCGCTACAGTGCCGCCGTGAGCGGCGAGCGCGTGATCGGCTCGGGCCGTGACGCGGAAATGGTCGATCTCGGCGGCGGGCGCATCCTGCGCCGGCCGCGGAGCCCTCGCTCGCTGGATCACGAGGCGGTCGTGATGCGCCTCGTCCGGGAGGCGGGCTATCCGGTGCCCGAGGTCTTCGAGGTGCGCCGGGACGGCATGGTCATGGAGCGCATCGACGGGCCCACCATGCTCGACGACCTGGGCAGCCACCCCTGGCGGCTGTGGCGCCACGCGCGGACGCTGGCCGACCTCCACCGCCGGCTGCACGGGATCCCGCCGGACGGTTCGCTGCACGCCGTCTTCGGGACGCCCGACGCGGGCGACGTGGTGGTCCACGGCGACCTGCACCCGGCCAACGTCCTCATGGCGCGCTCCGGACCGGTGGTGATCGACTGGTCCAACGGCGGTCGAGGGCCCGCGGGGGCCGACGTGGCCGACGCCTGGCTGCTCCTGGCCACGGCCGATCCGCCGGCCGGGCGGCTGATGCGGGCGTTGCTCGACGGGCTGCGGGCACGGTTCGTGGACGAGTTCCTGCGGCACGTGGACCGGGGGGAGGCGGCGCGCCACCTGGAGGCCGCCGCCCGAAAGCGGACCGCGGACCCCAATCTCTCCGCGACCGAGAAGGCCGCGATGCTGCGGCTCGCCGCGACGCACGGCAGCCGGTGAGCCCACCCCGGGGAGGAGCCGGCCGGTGCCGGCCCCCCCGAGGTGGAGATGAAGAGGGGATTGGGGGAGAGTGCCGGCGTCAGAGGTCGACGAGGCCCTTGCGGACCGCGTAGAGGACCGCCTGCGAGCGGTCGTAGATCTCGAGCTTCTCGTAGATGTGGCTGATGTGGTTGCGGACCGTCTTCTCGCTGATGCCCAGCTTGTAGGCGATGCGCTTGTTGGGCATGCCCGACGCGATCATCTTGAGCACCTCGACCTCGCGCGCCGTCAGCCCGTCGTAGAACTCCCGGGTGGGCAGGTCGCCGGTCAGCATGCCGACCATGCGCTGGGCGATGGGGCCCGAGACGACGCGCTCGCTGCTCATCACCGCCTGGATGCTCGACGCGATCGCCTCGACCGCGGAGTCCTTGAGGACATACCCGGACGCGCCCGATCGCAGGGCGTCCAGCACGTACGCGTCCGTGTGGAACGTCGTCAGGATCAGGATCCGCACGTCGGGTCGCGAGCGGAGGATCCGGCGCGTGGCCTCGATGCCGTCCACGTCCGGCATCCGGATGTCCATCAGCACCACGTCCGGGTCCAGCCGCTCCGCCTGGTCGATCGCCTCGGCGCCGTTGCCGGCCTCGCCGACCACCCGGAGCCCGGGCTGCGTGGCGAGCAGCCGCGCGAGGCCGCTGCGGAACAGGGTCTGGTCGTCGACGATCAGGACGCGAACCACGTCGGTCGCTGCGGCTGCGGCGGTCATCCCAACACCTCCCTGGGTACCGTGACTCTGAGTCGCGTCCCGCCGCCCCGGCGGTCGCCCATGACGAGGCGGCCCCCGAGCAGCGTCGCGCGCTCGTGAATGCCGAGCAGGCCCATCCCGGGGCGCACCCGGCGGCCATCGAGTCCCCGGCCGTCGTCGGACACGACGAGCTCGGCGCGCCGGCCGTTCACCAGCAGCGCCACCTCGATGCCGTTCGCGCCGCCGTGAAACCGGGCGTTGTGGACGGCCTCGCGCACGATCTGGAGCACGTGGTCCCCCACGCGTGAGCGGACGGCGGCCGGCCACCGGGGCGACACCGCGAGCCGGAGCTGCAGCTGGGGGTGCCGGATGAGCAGCGCCTCGAGCTCGCCCCTGAGCCGCCCGACCAGCCCGTAGTCCAGCCACTCCTGGTCGCGCAGGTCACAGAGGACCTCGCGCAGGCCGAACAGCGCGGTGCGGACCTGGTCCTGCACCATGTCGATGCGCCGGAGCACGCGACGCCGGTCGCCCGGGTCCTGCTTCAGCTCCTCCAGCACCACCACCAGCGCCGCAAGCGGCTGCGCCACGCGGTCGTGGAGGTCGCGGGCGATCGCTGCTCGGACCCGGAGCTCGCAGTCGTCGAGCCGCCCGTGGGTGGGTTCCGCCAATCCGGAACTCGTTGAAACGGATCCGGGGCCGGTCGTACGCAATGGCTCCGCCGAGCATGTGAGTCCCTCATCCCGGGATCGCCCCGAAGTCGGCTTCAGACCCGGAGGGATGGACCGCAGGTCCCCCGAACTTCCCAGACCAGCGGGGGAGTTCTGGAAGAGGGGGCCTGCCCCCTCTTGCAATTGCAGGCCCAGCCCGTTCCCCTCCGATGGTTCGGCCGCGAGGCCGGGGAGATCCATCGCACCGGCTTCGATCTTCGGGGTGGGCTGGGCCATGGCCGAAGGTTCCGCCGGAATCGGTCGCACCCGCAGTACCGGCGCGGTATCAAAAGTGCCCACGGGCATGGGTGATACCTCCCACTCAATGGGAGGCCCGCTCAGCTGAGCGTCGTCAGCCGCTCCCCGACCAGCTGCCAGCCCAGGTGCAGGCGGCGGTAGAACGTGGCCCGGGTCATGTGGAGGCGGTCGGCCACGAGCTCCTGGCTGC
>DASQZW010000211.1:0-8533 GCA_035638495.1 Terriglobales bacterium | reverse complement strand
TGTGCTGGCGATGGGTGGGCGCCGCACCCGCCGACCTCCCGGCCCAGCCGCTGCACTGCCGCGACTGGCACGAGCTCGCGGCGGTCGCCGAACGCGCGCTGGCCGTCCGCGTGGCCGGCATCCGCCTCGCGCCCGGCCGGGGCCTGGTGCTCCCCGACGGCTCCTACGTGTCCCGGGCCGTTGGACTGGAGGCACTCCTGGGCGCCCACCCGGACGGTCTCCCGGTCCGTGCTCCCACCGCGCGCCTCCGTGCCGCTGCCGCCCGCGCCGGGGACCTGCTCCGGCGCCACCGGCTGCCGCTGCGCGTCGCATGGCAGGACGGCCGCGTCGCGCTGGCCGAGGACGAGGAACCCGGTGGTCGCGCCCCCTGAGGTGCTGCTCCTGGAGGACGACCTCCGGGAGCTGCGGGCGCTCGAGGAGGTGGTGCGCGGCGCCAGCCTGGAGCCGGTCACCGCGTCGGGACCCGCCCAGGCGCTGGCGAGGCTCGACCACCACGACCCACTCCTCGCCGTCATCGACCTCGACATGTCGCGGGCCCCGGCCGCGGAACGCCGCGCGGGCGTGCACGACGTGCTGAGGCGCCTGCACCTCCACCACCTCAACTGCATCCCCCTGGTGTACTCGGCCGGCGTCGAGACGATCGACGACCAGGCGCGCGTGTACGAGAGCCACCCGCACGCCCTCTTCCAGTCGAAACGCCACGGCCTCCAGCGCCTGCTCCAGCGCATCGAGGGCGTGCTCGGCGGCCGGGTCGGCGACCTCGCGCTGCGGCGCGGCGTGGTCGTCCACGCGCCCAGCGGCCGGACCACGAACCACCGGGTGGCCGTGACGCTGCTGGCGGCGCGGCGCGCCAACCGGAGCGTCGTGCTGCGCGAGAGCGACGCCCGTGCGGCGCGCCGCCTCAACGACTGGCTCGACGAGGTGGGCTCGAACGTCCTGGTGCGGGCGCTGGGCGGACGGCACTACCAGCTGGCGACGCGGGAGCCCGAGGCGGAGCCATGAGGCTGGAGCCGACGGAGGTCCCGGCTCTGCCGCTGCCCGCGGCGCTGTTCGACGTCGGCGGCGTCACGATCGCGGCGACGCCAGAGTGGGCCGGCCGGTGCCCCGGGACGCTCTCTTACCAGGCCGGCGCGTGCCACCTCCTGGTGGCGCCGGACGCTCCGACCCCAGGGCTCGACGCGCTGATGGGCCGCTTGCTGGACGAGCTGCGCTCCGCCGCCGCGGCCCTCACTGGCGACGCCAGCCTGCAGGCGTCGGTGCTGGCCGCGAGCCTGGCCCTGGTCGGCGGCCGGCCGCCCGCGGCGGAACCGGCCGGCACCGCCGAGGACGTGGTCGCCCTCACCGCTGCCGCTGTCCGGGCTCGCACCCAGGACCTCGGGATCCAGGTCGTCGGGCCGCTGCCGGGTGTCACGGTGCCCGCCCCGGCCGCGATCGCGCTGGCGCTCGTGCAGCTGGCCGTGAACGCGCAGCAGCACGAGGATGCCGAGCGTGTGTTCCTCCGAGTCGGGCCCGGACCGACGTTCGCCGTCGAATGGCCCGGCACGGCACGGCCGACGGCCGGGGTTCGCTCGCACCGGCACGTCCTGCGCCGGGAGCGGTGGGGCTGGGGCTACGTGCGCATGGTGGCGGACGCGCTCGGCGGCGCGGCGCTGCCGCCGGGACCGGCGGGGCACGGACTGACCGGCGCCTGCCTCGGGCTGGGGCCGGCGCGGCTCGGGCTGCCCGTCGCCTGCGTCCGCGACGGCCGCGTGGAGCGCGCCACCCAGGCCTGGGACGAGGACCCGGGGATGCCCCGCGAGCGCGACCCGGTGGCCGGCACGCTCGCGGAGCTGGTCGCCGCGGCGGCCGAGCAGCCCGGCCTGATCGTCTACCGGGACCTGCACCGCGCACGGCTGCGGCGCGAGCGAACCTGGATCGTGATGGCGCCCGAGAGCGGGTCCACGCGGGCGCGCGACCTCCTCCGCGGGCTCCACCACGAGCGGGCGCTGTGGAGCGCGCCCGAGCCCCACGCCACGCGGGTGTCCGCGCTCACGACGCTGCTCCAGGTCGCGATGGGCGAGCCGTGGCCGAGCGCGCCGCCCAGCGTGTACCGGGAGGGGCTGCCGGCGGCGTGCGCGGCGCTCGGCATCGAGGCGCCCGACCCGCCGCCGGACGTCGTCGCGCCGCCCGACCCGCGGGCCGTCGCTCTGCTGCTCGCCGACGCCGGCGGCCGGCTCGTGCGACGCGGGGACGAGGTCTGGCTGGCCGGCGCCGACCCGGCGAGCCCGCTGCTGCGGGCGCTCGGCGCCGACCCTGCCGGCTGGCTCCTGGTGACCGCCTGAGACGGCCACCTCGGCCGGGGCAATCGCCGGCTCACTGCTGCCGGCCGCTCGGGGCGGTGGGCGCTTCGCCGGCCTTCGGGTGGCAAATACCTGGGCGTACTACCGGCAAGTCACTTCCCGGTTGACTTCAGTACGCCGAAGTACCAGACTTGCCGGCAGGCTCCTGCACGGAGCCCGTGACGGGTGAGGCCCCGAGGGGGGCGTCTGTCGGGTGACCCCTCGGGGCAAGAGATAGCAGGGAGGTTGTCCATGGCAGACGAAGCAGCCGAGCCGGTCGTCGGCCGGACCCGGTGGCGCCGGTTCCTGATCGTCCTGGCGCCCGCATACGCGGCGATCGCGGGGCTGATCTTCCTCGCGGCGTCGGGCACCCTGGCGGTTTCGTTCGCGGTCTCGGGGACGGCGCTGACGATCACCGCCGACAGCCTGACCACCGGAGCGGCCGACGGCAACAACGTCGGTCTGTATCAGTTCGGCGTCGCCGACTTCGCGGGCAACGGCACGCCCGTGCCCCAGGTGGAGACGGTCATCCCGAACGCCACCCTGGCGAACCTGTGCCAGTCCGTGTCCGTAGGCCCGCTGACGCTGCGGACCACCGCGGGCACGGCCGCGAACAGCCCCGTGACGGCCACCGGGCTCGTGGTCGACGCCACGTCGATCGCCGCCACGAGCGCGACCTTCACGAACATCAACATCGGCCAGGACATCGGCCAGTTCAACAATCCGGCACTGACGGCACCGACGGGCCGCGGCACCGGCCCCAACGTGAACACCGCCAACGTCCCTGCCGGGACGTTCGGGCAGACGGCCACGAAGGCCTCACTGGGCGGCCTTCGGCAGGTCGCCAACGGACAGACCGCGGCTTCGCTGACGCTGCCCGGTCTCAACGTCGGCTTCGGAGCTCCGTGCTGACGAGCGATTTCACGGGAGGGCGCCCGGCGGCGCCCTCCCCCGGTACCCGAAGATGAGCGATGCACCACAGATCTCCGTCCGCCCGCCCGGGAGCCCGAGCAGCTACCGCGAGCCGCTGATCCGGCGCACACGGGTCGCCTTCCGCGCGTGGCGGAAGGCACGGCCGTTCTGGGGCGGCCTCTGGTGCGTCCTCGCCGGCGCCGCGATGGCCTACGGACCGACCACGGCGATCAAGGTGATCCTGATCTCCGGCACGGTCGTCTGGGCCGGCATCCTCGTCGGCGTGCTGGTCGCCATGATGGGCCTGTTCCTCTGGTTCACGCCGCAGCTCCGGCAGGTGGTGGGCATCGTGGCGGTGGTGCTCTCGATCGTCTCGCTCCTGACTTCCGACTACGGCGGTTTCGGCATCGGCCTGATCCTGGGCACGGTGGGGGGCGCCATGGGCTTCGCCTGGACACCGGTCCGAGCGGAGGCGAAGTAGCCGGCCGGCCGCCGATCGCGTGGCGCCTGTTCCGCGACGGCGCCCTGGCGCTGGCCGCCGCCACCGCGGTGGCGGCGGTCGCGCTCGCCGCACTGACGGCGCGGGTCGAGGGCGCGAGCATGGAGCCGACGCTGCGGGACGGCGACCTGCTCGTCGTCGATCGCCTGGGAACGCGCCTCGCGCCGCCGGCACGCGGCGACATCGTCGTCCTCGGCCTGAACCCGAACGGTCTGGCGGGCGTGAAGCGCGTGATCGGGGTGCCGGGCGACGCGGTCGAGATCGACGGCGCGCACGTGGACTCGCCGGGCGGCAGGCCCCACCCCGTCGTCCTGCTCAGGCCGGGCGGGGTGGGCCCCTGGCGGCGGCTGGTGGAGCCCTATATCGCGAGCGACTGGGGCAGGCCCGACTTCTGCTGCGACCTGAACGGGCTGGTGACCGGCTCGCGCCCCCAGTCGCTGACCATCCCCGCCGGTGAGTTCTTCGTGCTCGGCGACAACCGCGGCGTGTCGATCGACTCCCGGACGTTCGGACTGCTCCCGAACGACCGGATATTCGGCCGAGTGATCACGCGATACTGGCCGTTCGACCGCGCCGGCGAGCCGATGTCCGGTCTTACGATGGCGCCCTCGTAGACCGCCCTCGACGGGTTCTCCCACCTGCGTGTGACATCCAGCACCATCGTCGGCACGCCGGCGCAGGTTGGGGGGCCGGCGCCGGGCGCGGGTCACCGCCCGACAGCCCCTACGATGTGGCCATGCCGCGGACCCATCGGACCATGTGCCCCATGAACTGCCACCCCACGTACTGCGGGATGGCGGTCGAGATCGAGGACGACCGCGTCGTCGCCATCCACGGCGATCGCGACAACCCCGACAGCCGCGGCTTCCTCTGCCTGCGCGGCCGGGCAGCCGGCGAGATCGTCGACAACCCGCACCGCGTCCTGCGGCCGCGGATGCGCGACCGGAGGACGCCGGACTCCTGGCGGGACGCGACGTGGGAGGAGGCGCTCGACCGCACCGCGGCGGCCATCCGGGCGGCCAGTCCGGCGGCGACCGCGGTGTGGATCGGGCACGGCGTGGCCGTCAACGGCGTCCTGCGGCAGCTGTCGCAGCGCTTCGCCAACCTGGCCGGCACCCAGTGGTGGCAGCCCGCGATCGTCTGCTGGGGCCTGGGCGGGCTCGGGTTCAGCCTGACCGGCGTCACCGAGGTCAACCTGATGGACGACCTGGCCGACCACGCGGACCTGGTGCTGCTCTGGGGCGCCAACCTGGCCAGCCAGCCCAACACCGCCCCGCGCCTGGTCGCCGCGAAGCGGCGAGGCGCGCGCGTCATCGCGATCGACGTGCGCGACACCGAGGCCTTCGCCCAGGCCGACGAGACGTTCCGCGTGCGGCCGGGCACCGACGCGGTACTCGCGCTGGCGATGATGCACGTGATCATCGGCGAGGGGCTCCACGACGCCGCCTTCGTCGCCCGGCACACCACGGGCTTCGACGAGCTGGCCGCGCACGTGCGGTCCTGCCCGCCCGAGCGTGCCGAGTCGGAGACGGGCATCCCGGCCGAGCGGATCCGCGGCCTCGCCCGGACGTACGCGGGCACCCGGCGGGCCATGATCCTGGCGGGCGGCAGCTCGATGCACAAGAGCGGCAACACCTGGCACGCAGCGCGGGCGATCTCCTGCCTGCCGGCGCTCACCGGCAGCCTGGGCTTTGCCGGCGCCGGGATGGGTCCCCGCCACGCGGCGCGCTCTCACGGCATGGGCATGGGCGACGTGGTGCCGCCCCGGCGCGAACCGCTCGGCGACCGCGAGGTACCCAGCGAGATGAGCTCCATCGCGGGCGCGCTGGCCCGCCGCGACGTCCGCGTCCTCCTCCTGCTGGGCACGAACATGCTCTCGTCCTTCGCCGACAGCGCCGCGGTGGAGCGGTCCCTGGCCGGACTGGACCTGGTGGTCAGCTTCGACCTGTTCATGCAGGAGACGGCGCGCCGCTGCGCCGACGTGGTCCTCCCCGGCACCTCGTGGCTGGAGGAGACCGGGTTCAAGACGACCAACGGCCACCTCTACCTGATGGACCGGGCGCTCACGCCGCGCGGCGAGGCTCGGCCCGGCTGGTGGCTGCTCGACCAGCTGGCCGGCAGGCTGGGCGTCGAGGGCTTCTTCCCCTGGGACTCCATCGACGGCGCGCTCGACGCGATCTTCGACCACGACGCGTTCCGTCACGCCCGGGTGGCGGACCTGCGCGCCGGCACGCCCTGGGTGGCGCAGGACGTCTCACCGGTCGGGCACCCGGACCTCCGCTTCCCCACGCCGTCCGGCCGCGTGGAGTTCGTGTCCGCCCGGGCGGTCGAGCTGGGCCTGCCCGCGCTGCCGGTGTACGAGCCGTGCGGCGAGAGCCACGCGGGCTCGGAGCAGGCGGCTCGCCATCCACTGGTCCTGACCCAGGGCCGCATGCTCACGCACTTCCACGCCTTCTACGACCACGGTCGCGCGCTGCCCTCGCTGGCGAAGGCCGACCCCCGCCCGCGGCTCTGGATCAGCCCGGCCGACGCGGACGCCCGCGGCCTGACGGACGGCGACCCGATCCGCATCGCCAACGACCGCGGCGAGCTCGCGGCGCACGCGCACGTCACGGACCGAGTCCCCGCGGGCGTGGTCTGGATGCGAGACGGCTGGGAGGGACTGAACCGCCTGACGAGCGGCGCCCGGACGGTCCCCGACGCGGCGGCGGCGGCGTTCCCGTCGGGCTCGGCGGCCTACGAGGCCCGCGTCGAGGTCACCGCCGACTCGTCGACGATCTCGTAGCGGTAGCCCTGCTCGGCCAGGAAGAGCTGGCGGTGCATCGCATACTCCTGGTCGCTCGTCTCCCGGCTGACCAGCGTGTAGAAGCGAGCCTGCCCTCCGTCCGCCTTCGGCCGGAGGATGCGGCCCAGCCGCTGTGCCTCCTCCTGACGGGATCCGAACGTCCCGGACAGCTGGATCGCCACGTTCGCCTCGGGGAGGTCGATCGAGAAGTTGGCCACCTTGGAGACGACCAGCAGCCGCAGGTCGCCGGTCCGGAAGCGCTCGTACAGGCGCTCGCGCTCGGCCGTCGCCGTCTTCCCCGTGATGAGCGGCGCGCCCAGCCGTTCGGCCATGCCGTCCAGCTGGTCCAGGTACTGGCCGATGACCAGCACGCGGTCGGCGCGGTGGCGCGCGCAGAGCGCCTCCATCAGCGGCAGCTTCGCCGGGTTGCACGCCGCGATCCGGTAGCGCTCCCGCGACTCGGCCACCGCGTACGTCATCCGCAGCTGCGGCGGCATCGCGACCCGGACCTCGGTGCACACGGCCGGGGCGATCCAGCCCTGCGACTCCAGGTCCCGCCAGGGTGCGTCGTAGCGCTTGGGCCCGATCAGGCTGAACACGTCGTCCTCGCGCCGGTCCTCCCGGACCAGCGTCGCGGTGAGCCCCAGGCGGCGCTTGGACTGGATCTCCGCGGTCATGCGAAACACCGGCGCCGGCAGCAGGTGGACCTCGTCGTACACGATCAGGCCCCAGTCCTGCCGGCCCAGTAGCGCGAGATGCGGAAACTCTTCCGAACCGCGCTTCCGGTAGGTGAGGACGTTGTAGGTCGCGATCGTGACGGGCGCGACGGTCTTCTCCTCGCCCGAGTACTCCCCCACCTCGTCCTGGGTCAGGTCGGTCAGCCGCACCAGCTCGTCGCGCCACTGTCGCGCGGCCACGATGCTGGTGACCAGGATCAGCGTGCGGGTGGACGCCCTCGCCATCGCCGCGATCCCGATCACCGTCTTGCCCGCGCCGCACGGCAGCACGAGCACGCCGCTGCCGCCGCCCAGGCCGCCGCCGGCCCAGAAGGCGTCGGCGGCCTCGATCTGGTAGCCGCGCAGCGCGAACGGCCTGCCGCCGTCGATCTCGGCCCGGAGCGCAATCGACAGCGGCGCGCCCTCGACGTAGCCGGCGAGGTCCTCGGCGGGCCACCCGAGCTTGATGAGCGCCTGCTTCAGTCGGCCCCTGGCCAGCGCCGGCACCGCGAAGACGTCCGGAGCCAGCCGGTCCCCGAGCAGGCCGGCGACCGTGCGCGCCCGCGACACCTCCTCCAGGATCGCCGGCTCCGCCGCCACCAGCCGCAGCGAGCCGCCCATGCGCTCCAGCCGCAGCCGGCCGTACCGATTGGCCTGGTCCTCGATCTCGAACGCGATCGCGGGCGGCAGCGGGTAGCGCGAGAACTCGCGCAGCGCGGCGACCATCTCGCGGGCGGTCATGCCGGACGCGCGCGCGTTCCAGATCGACAGCGGCGTGATGCGGTACGTGTGGATGTGCTCGGGGCTGCGCTCGAGCTCCGCGAACCGCGCGAGCTGGGCGCGGCACGACTCGGCGCGCGGATGGCCGGCCTCCAGGAGGACCGTCCGGTCGGACTGGACGATCAGCGGGTTGTCGTTGGCCGTGATCACGGGCGCCGGCGGTCCGTCACCCGTTCGGAACCAGTCATCTTGGCTCGATCCTCAGGCCGACCTGCCCGTGCTGGACCACCTCGCCCGTCGCGCGTGCCCAGCGCACGCCGGCGAACGCGAACGAGCGGTCGTCCCGGCGCAGGCGGCAGTACCCGACCACCCCGCGATCGCCGGCGAGGCGTGGTTCGATCGTTCGCCGCGTCACCGAGCCGGACTGGCCGTTCTGGTATTCGATCTCGACCACCAGGCCGCCGTCCACCGCCAGCCGCAGCAGGCGCTCGACCTCTGCCGGCGCGGTGACCCTGGCGCCCGAGCGCAGCTCCTCCTCGTCGCCCGCGCGCACGGGCGCCGCCGGGACGTCCGCGAGCAGCCG
>DASQZW010000210.1:0-14012 GCA_035638495.1 Terriglobales bacterium | reverse complement strand
GCGTCCACCCGCGCCGAGTCGCCGACCAGCGCCTGCGCGGACGCGTCCGGGCCGGCCAGCTCCGCCAGCAGCGCCAGGTCCGCGGCGGTCAGCGGTCGCATGTGCCGCTACGCGTTCGCCGGCACCGCTCCCGTGACCAGCGCGCGGAGCTCCCGCGCCAGCAGGTCGCGCGACGGCGGGTGGATGTACATCATGTGCCCAGCCTCGAACCGGGTCGAGCGCACGTTGCCGGTCAGGCTCGGGTCCAGGCCCATGTGGTCGAACGTCCACTCGGCCGCGGCGAACGGCGTGGCCATGTCGTAGTAGCCGCTCGCCAGCAGCACCCGCATGCTGCGGTTCCACGACATCGCCGTGCGGAGCATCGACGCGACGTCCAGGTAGTGGTTGTTGCCGTCGTCGCCGTAGTTCCACGGCCGCACCCGCGCGCCGTTCAGCACCTCGTAGGGGAGATCGGACTCGAACCGCAGCTCGCTGCGGAGGTGGGCGTTGACCGCGGCCGTGAACGGGCCCTGGATGACCGGGTAGGCGGGGTCGTACTCCGGCGACTCGCCCGCGGCATCCGAGTCGATGCCGGTGAACCGCGTGTCCAGCCGCCCGACCGTCCGTCGCTCGGACCGCAGCAGCTCCTTGAAGAACCGGTTCGGCGCGACCCTGAGGTCGCACGACTCGAGGAACGCTGGCGCGAGCCCGGTGAACGCCGCCAGCCGGTCGAGGGCGGAGCGGCGGGCCGCCTCGCCGGCGCGGCTGCCGCGCAGGAGCAGGCTCGCGTAGTCGCCCAGCGCGAACTCCTCGACCTCGTCGATGAGGGCGCGGAGGTCGGCGAATCGCGGGTCCAGGCGCTTGTGGTACCAGGCGGTGGCCGCGTAGGTGGGCAGGGAGAGGACGTACGGCAGGTCGTTGCCGGGGTCCGGCCGGCTGGTCTGGAACATCAGGACCGCGGAGATCAACCCCACGCCGCCCAGGTACATCCCGTGCCGGTCGGTCAGGTGCTGGGCCAGGCCGGCCGCCCGCGTGGTGCCGTAGCTCTCGCCGACCAGGAACTTGGGCGACGCCCAGCGGCCCGCCCTGGTGGTGTGCGCGCGGATGAACTCGCCGACCGACTCCAGGTCCTCGCGGAAGCCGTGGAACTCCTTGGCCTCCTTTCCGGCGGCGGCCCGGCTGTAGCCGGTGCTGACCGGGTCGATGAAGACCAGGTCGCTGACGTCGAGCAGCGAGGCGTCGTTGTCGATGACCCGGAACGGCGCGGGCGGGGCCGTGGGGCCGTCCGGCATGTCCACCCGACGGGGCCCGGCGAGGCCCATGTGGAGCCAGGTCGAGGAGGAACCCGGGCCGCCGTTGAAGACGAACGTCAGGGGACGCGCGGCCGGGTCGTCGACGCCCGTGCGCGTGTAGGCGATCGAGAATACGCTGGCCCTCGGTTCGCCGTCGTCGGTGCGCAGGGTGGTCGTGCTGGCCACCGCCCGGTAGGCGACCTCAGTCCCGGCGATTCGCGCCGTCCGCTCGGTGACCGACTCGCGCTCGGGCGGTGGAGCCGGCTTTTCCTTCTCGTCTTCCTGCGCTGCCTTCGCTTGCTCAGTCACGGCCGCCATCATCTCGCACGAGCCGGTGCTACCGTCCAGGCGATGGGCCCCGACGACGTCTCTCGGCTCGACGCCCACGACCACGCGACCGCCTCCGCGGCGGCGGCCCTGCTCAACCGCGAGCTCGGCGACGGCCTCTACCGGCCCGAGTGGCTGCTCGAGGACGCCGCCGGCCCGTCCGCCGCGGTCTGGGTGGCGGGCTCGCCCACGCTGGCCGGGGCCGCCGTGGCCAGGCTCCTGGCGTCAACCGACCGCGACTACTACCGCGCCTTCGGCCCCGCGGCCCTCGACCTGTTCACCGGCGTGGTCGGGTCGTTCGAGGCGTTCGCCGTCGAGGCCGATCGTCGAAGGCGGGGCCTGGGCCGGCGCCTCGCGGCCGCCAGCCTGGACTTTATGCGCCAGCGCGGCTGCACGTCGGCTGTCACGCTGTCGTGGCGGGCCGGCGAGGCGGGCTCGTCGGCGGGCGTCTTCCGCCGTCTCGGGATGCAGGAGGGCCCGACGGTCGAGCGCTTCTACCTGGAGGAGAGCGTGCGCAACGGCTGGACCTGTCCCGTCTGCCGCGGGCCGTGCACGTGCCCCGCGACGCTCTTCACCCTCACCGTCACACGTTGAACAGCGCGGCCAGCTCGAAGCTGGTCACCTCGCTCGCCCGAAGCATCGCGGCCGCCGTCACGGCCACGTCCTCTACGGCGACCGAGCCCGCGGCGAACGGCGGCGCGGACGCGTCCCGGTGGCCGGCGGCGTAGCGGCTCACCAGGACGGCGAACAGGCGCTGTCGCGATGCCAGGGTCAGCTCGGCGCCCGCCTCCAGCGCCTCCGCGAGCTCGACGGCCACGACCTCCGGATCAGACACGCGTCCAACCATAGGGTCGCCGGCTCCCGTCCGGTGCCATTTGACATGTGCTTGACGGATCTCACACACCGGCGCATCATGGGTCGGCTCTCGGTGGCGTGCGGCAGGTACTTCGGGCAATGGCCGCGGTTCAGGAACGATTCGGTTCGGCTCGGTCTCGGGTGCTGGTGGTTCTCGTGGGCGACTGGCCGGCCGCGCCTGCCGGCCGCATCGCGCTTCGTGCGCGGCGCATGGTCTTCCGGCCGGGGCCGACCGAGGCCCGCCGCCTGAAGCAGCTCGTCGCGACCGCACATCCCGAGTGGCTGCTCATCGGCGCCTCGGTGGACGAGCCGACCGTGCGCGCGCTGGCGATGTCCGGGCAGGCGATGCGCCCGCAGCTGCAGCTGGCGATGCTTGGACACGCCGGCGACCTCCGGCGGTGTGCGCGCTGGATGCGGCGCGGCTGCCGCGTCTACCTGGACTGCACCGCGGGCGTGGACCGGGTCGCGGCCGCCCTCGACGCGGCGATGGCGATGCGGCTCGTGATCATCGATCGCGTATTCCAGGACGAGGCCCGCGCCCGCCTGGTCCAGCCGGTCGGGAACCTCACGCGCCGCGAGGAGGAGGTGCTCCAGCTGGTCTGCCAGGGCCTCCGCAACGCCGACGTCGCGCAGGAGCTCCACGTCGCGGAGAGCACGGTCGAGTTCCACGTCAGCCACGTGCTGTCCAAGCTGGGAGCCCGCAACCGGGTCGAGGCCGTGGACCGCGCGGTGGCCCTCGGGCTGGCCTGAGCCCACCTGTGGAAAACCTGGGGCAACATCTCGAGGTTCCGAGGTTGTGACGCGGCTTCGCCGGTTGAGACGCTTGGACCGCACAGTGGGGGTCGCCCGCGCCCGAAGGGGGTAGCGGAACAGGCGTCCGTGGGAGCCGGGAAGCCGGCGCCGGCACCACGGCGCCTCTCTCTGCCTCCCGGCCTTTAACTCACGTATTCAGAATTTGTTCGAGCTAAGGCTTTAACCGTATGATCGGCTGCCGCTGCATTCACACGATTCGGAGCAGTGAGGTTGGTCATGAACATCGATGAGATCGAGGGCGTCGGCACCGAATACGGCAAGAAGCTGGGCGCCGCCGGCGTCGGCACGGTCGAGGTGCTCCTCGAGAAGGGCGGCCGCCGCCTCAGCCGCGAGAAGCTGGCGGAACAGACCGGCATCTCCGAGAAGCGGATCCTGGAGTGGGTGAACCGGGCCGACCTCATGCGCATCAAGGGCGTCGGCTCCGAGTACTCGGACCTCCTGGAGGCGGCCGGGGTGGACTCCTGCCTGGAGCTCTCGCACCGGGTGCCGGCCAACCTGCACCGGAAGATGGAGGAGATCAACGGGGCCCGCAAGCTCGTTCGACGCCTGCCCACCGAGGCGGAGGTGTCGCAGTGGGTCGCCGCAGCCAAGTCGATGCCCAAGGTGGTCGAGCACTAGCAGAGCGCCAGCCGAACGCGGCGTTCGAGGGCGGCAGCGGGGTCCCGGCGGCGGAGCGCCCCGGGGCCCCGCCCTTTCCTCCTTTCGGGTCGTCGCGATAGGGTACGCGCATGAGTGAGACACCACCCCCGGGCTACACCCCCCAGGGCTATGCGCAGCCGCTGCGCGCCGACGAGGAGCGGACCTGGGCCCTCCTCTGCCACCTGAGCTATTTCATCCTCGGCATCATCGCGCCGCTCATCATCCTGCTCACCCTGGGCAACCGCTCTCAATACGTCCGCTACCACGCGGTCGAGGCGCTGAACTTCCACATCACGGTCTGGATCGCCGGGCTGGTGAGCGCCCTCCTGATCCTGCTGCTGATCGGCATCTTCCTCCTGCCGCTCGTGCTGCTGTTCGGCGTCGTCTTCACCGTCATCGCCGCTGTCCAGGCGTACCAGGGCCAGTACTACCGCTACCCCGTATCGCTGCGTCTCGTGAGCTGAGGGAGGCCACTCAGGGGCGCGGTCGCCCGGCTTGACGCTGCGACGACCGCCCCCTCAGGCTGTGTGTGCTCCGACGGCCCGCGGTCCAGCCGCGGACGCCGAACACGCCCCCGATGGCCACCGCGAGGAGGACACGACTTGGACGGCACCCCCGCCTGGCAGCCGCGCCGGCACGCCAACAACCCGAACCTCGAGGAACTGGTCGCCGTCCGCACGCCCGGCACACGGCGCAATCAGAGCGCCGAGCCGCTGCCCCGCCCCACGGCCCGATATCCGTTCCGGCTGGACCTCGCCGAGGTGCTGGGACCGGCCGCGATCTCCCAGTTGACGAGCTCCGGCAAGCTCGTCTTCCACTGCGTCGGCGACACCGGCGGCGTGGTCAGCGCGAACGCGCAGCAGATCGTGGCCAATCACATGCAGGCGGACCTCGCGTCGGCCGACCCGCCCCGCTTCTTCTACCACCTCGGCGACGTCGTCTACTTCTACGGCGAGCACACGAACTACTACGGGCAGTTCTACGAGCCGTACTCGCTGTACGGTGCGCCGATCATGGCGATCCCGGGGAACCACGACGGCGGCGTGCCGCCCCACACGCAGGTCACGTCGCTCGACGCGTTCAACGAGAACTTCTGCGCGAGCAGCCCGCACCACACCGAGGAGGCGGGCGACAACGACCGGGACGCGATGACTCAGCCCAACGTCTACTGGACGCTGGTCACGCCCATGGCCACGTTCGTCGGCCTGTACACGAACGTGCCTGAGGGCGGCCGCGTCGACGACGACCAGCGCTCGTGGCTGGTCGAGGAATTGAAGGCCGCGCCGGCCGACCGGGCGCTGCTGCTGGCTCTCCACCACCCGGTCATCTCGCTCGACGACCACCACTCCGGCTCCACCGTGATGCACGAACTGGTGGACGGAGCCGCCCAGGAGGCGGGCCGCCTGCCCGACCTCGTGCTGACCGCTCACGTCCACAACTACCAGCGGTTCACCCGCCGGTGGGAGGGTCGCGAGGTGCCGTTCATCGTGGCCGGCGCCGGCGGCTACCACAACCTCCACTACATGTCGCACAACCTGGGCTGGCCGATCACGCTCCCGTTCGAGGTCCCGACCGCCGCCGCCAACGGCCTGCAGGCGAAGCTGGAAGCGTTCAGCGACGACCATCACGGCTACCTGGTGCTGGAGGTCACCGCCGACCAGGTGTCGGGCACGTACTTCACGGTGCCGCGGCCACAGGAGCCGTGGCGCGCGCCGGCGGTCGCGGCGGACGCGTTCAACCTGGACTGGAAGCAGCACCGCCTGGTCGCCGCGACCCCGAGGCGGCCTGGCGTGGGCGGCGTTTCAGGAATCGGAACCTAGCGCCGGACGCCCTCCCCCCGCCGGTGCGGGGGGAGGGGACCCTCTCTCAGGCGCCCTGGGTGGCCGGGGACGCGCCGCCGGGCCGCCCGCCGCCGCCTCGTGTGCAGCCGTTCGGGCCCGGCGCGCTGATCAGGATGGACCGCGCCTTGACGGTCCCCGAAGAGTCTCGCTGGCCGTTGGCCGTGACGCACTCGCCGACCGCGAGGCGGGCCGACGAGGACGTCACCAGGCGCGTCACCGTCGTGCTGCTGCTCACCATTACTGTGACCGGGCTGCCGGTCTCCGGCTGCACGGTCAGCGTGCTGCCGCTCACGTTCGTCAGCCTGCCCCGAACCATCGCCAGGTTGGCGGGCGGTCCGCCACCGGGCCCCGGGCTGGGGCTGCCCCGGCCGGGCCGCGGGCTGAACGCGCCCGCGCCCGGTCCCTGCCCGCCGCCCACGCCCGCTGGAGGCGTGCAGTTGCCGTTCATATTGAGCTGGACCTGGAACGTGCGGGCCGTCAGCGCGCCGCTCGCGTCGGTCGTGCCCGTGGCGACCACGCAGGTCCCGGGCACAGCCTCCGTGATGCTGCCCGCGCCGGCCTGGAGGACGGACGTGCTGGAGTCGTACGTCACCGTCACGCTGCCGCTCTGCTGGTCGACGGTCATCTTGCCGCTGCCCACCTGGCTGACCTGGCCGACGACGCCGTTCCCGAAGGCTCCGCGGCCCGGGCTTGGCGACGTCCGTGCCGCATTGGTCGTCGACGCCCCCGCGGTGCTGCCGATGCTGCCGCAGCCGGCCAGCACCGCGGCAGCCACCCCCACGACGATGATGCTGGCTCTCACATCAGAGGAAGTACTCCGGCCGGCGCGCCGCCGGTTGCCGCCGGCCGTCAAGAATCTGTAAGTGGAGGCTTTTGGCGGATGCTGCTGAGATGAGCGTGGCGTCCCCGTGGGGACCGGTCCGGGTGACGACAGTGGCGATGGCGGTGCTGGTCTTCGCGATCGTCGCGGCCCGGACGCGCCGGCCGGGACTGGCGGCGATCACCGTGATCGCATGCATGTGGACGTACGAGGCGGTGTGGAACGCGACCGACATCGCCGTGCACCACTGGGGGTGGGCGCCGGAGCCGTACTGGCTGGTGCTCGCGGCCGGGTGGACCGGCTGGATGCTGAGCAGGGGGTGGGTGCCCAGCCTCCGCCTCCTGGCGGTGTTCGCGGCCGCCCACCTGGCCTGGGTGGCCGCCGGGTTCCCCTACAACTACGCCGGCCGTTCCTGGACCTGGGCGGGCGAGGGCTGGAACGTGGCGACCAAGACGCTCTGGCTGCTCGCGTGGGGGCTGGGCTCCGAGCGGCTGCCGCGCCTGGAGCTGGCGCGGCTGGCTCGTCTCGGCCCCCGGCTCAGACGGGTCCTCCGGATCTCGCCGAACGCATAGATCGCCACCGGATGGGCAGGTGCTTGACGCCGTTCTGGAAGTTGGAACGCAGCCGCACCGCAGGGCCGGCCTGCTCCACCCCGTCCAGACGGTCGAGGACCGCCGCGAAGATGGCGCGCATCTGGCGGCGAGCGAGATGGGCGCCGAGACAGAAGTGCGGGCCGTGGCCGAAGGCCAGGTGGTCGTTCGGGCTGCGCCCGACGTCGAAGCGGTCCGGCTCGGGGAACACGCGCTCGTCGCGATTGGCGCTCGCGAAGCACACGACGACCTTCTGTCCGGCGCGCACCCGCCGGCCCGCGATCTCGCAGTCGCGCGCCGCCGTGCGCCGGAAGTGGATCACCGGCGTCCACCAGCGGAGCATCTCCTCGATGGCGGTGTCCAGCAGCGCGCGGTCGCCGGCGAGCCGCACCCACTCGCCGGGATGCTCCAGGAGTGCGACCATGCCGCCGGGCACGCCGTTGCGCACCGTCTCGTTGCCGGCGACCGCGAAGAGCCAGAACAGGTTTTCGAACTCCTCCACGCTCAGGCGGCCGCCGCCGTCGTCGACCTGGTGGAGCAGCAGTGACATCACGTCGTCGCCCGGGTGCCGGCGCTTGTGCGCGGCGAGTTCGTGCGCGTAGGCGTACAGGTCGGGGATGCCGCCCCGGGTGCGGGGATCGGGCATGCGCCCGGCGGCGTCGGGCCGCGGCCGCACCGCGAGCGCGGCCCTGGCCATGGCGGTGGCGCCGGCGCGGTCCGTCACGTCGACCGCCGCGTACTCCTGGTCCTGGAAGCCGATGACGCGGCTGGCCCAGTCGAACAGCAGCGAGCGATCCTCTTCGGGCATCCCCAGCACGTCGGCCAGGGTCAGCAGCGGGAGGTCGGCCGCCAGGCCGGCGAAGTCGCACTGCCCGGCTTCGCCCACGGAGTCGACCAGCTCCCCGGCACGCGCCTCGATCCGCTGCTCGAGCGCCGCGACGGCGCGCCGCGTGAAGGATCGTGCCAGGAGTCCGCGGAGCCGGCTGTGATCCGGCGGGTCCATGTTCAGCATGGACCGCCGGACGTACGCCAGGTCCTCAGGCGTCGCTGGGTCCCGGATCTGCGTCGCGCCGAGGTGCGAGCTGAAGAGGTCGGGCTGCCGGAGGACGTTGCGAACGTCGGCGTGCCGCCAGACCGCCCAGTAGCCGGGACCGGCCGCCCCCTCCTCCACCCAGGTCAGCGGTTCGCGCGCGCGCAGCCGCGCGAGAGACTCGTGCGGGACCCCTTGCACGTAGGTGTCGGGGTCGAAGACGACCCGGGCGTCGGCTTCTGCGCCCACGTCGTGGATGTTAGGCGCCGGCGGTGGCCGCGACCTCGTAGTGGACGACGCGGTGTTCGTAGCGGGTGAGGAGGCCCTGCGCGTGCTCGGAGACGACGGCGCGCTCGGCGTCGGCCCCTGCGAACCGCCGGACAGCGTCGAGCGACTCGAACCAGACGATGGTGGAGAGCTCGACCTCGTCCCCATCGGGCCGTCGCAGCAGGTGGGCGCCGGCACAGCCGGGGATGCCGAGCAGCTCTGGGCTCAGCGTCCCGCGGAAGTAGCGCTCGTACGCACCGGCGCCGGCGGGCGCCGCCCAGCCGCGCCAGACACGAGCGATCATCCCGACCAGCCGGCAAGGGCGATCCGGACCCGCCGGTTGTGACGGCCCTTGTTCTCGACCTTGAGCACGCGCAGCGGGTGCGAGCGTCCCGTGGAGGCCAGGTGCGTGCCGCCGCACGCCTGCCGGTCGAGGCCGGCGATCTCGACGATGCGGACCATGCCGTCCGGCGTCGGCGGCGGGGCCACAGACCGGCTCCGGATCAGGCCGTGCTCACCGCGCGCCTCCGCCTGCGTCACGTAGCCGTCGCCCACGCGCATGTCCTGCCGGATCACGTCGTTCAGCTCCGGCTCCAGGGCCCGCAGCCGGTCGTTGTCGGCGTCCGGCAGGTCGAAGTCCATGCGTGCGGTGCCGTCGTCCTGCATCTGGACGCCGGTGACCAGGGCGCCGTCGAAGTGGCGGAAGATCAGCGCGTTGAGGACGTGCGTCCCCGTGTGGAGCTCGCGCATGAGCTGCCGGAAGCGCCCGTCGACCGCCGCCTGGACGCGCCCGGCGAGTTCGGCCTCACCCGCGAGCAGGTGCCACAGGCCGGCGTCGGAAAGTTCGAGGCCCACAACGGCGGCCTCGCCGGTCTCCCACCTGAGGACGCCACGGTCTGCGAGCTGCCCGCCGCCGCCCGGGTAGAACGGGGACCGGCCGAGCAGCACGCGTCCGGGCCGGGCGTCGAGGAGGTCTGTCTCGAGGACCAGCGTGTCGGGGTGCTGGTGATAGAAGGAACGGGTACCGGCCATCCCATCCGATCCTGCCGGACGCACGGTCTCCCGGTATTGGCGGAAATTTGCGTCAGGCGCGGACCGCGTGGACGTACTGCAGGGGCGTCATGCCGTACGCGCGCTTGAAGTGCCGGGTCAGCGCGCTCTGGTCGTAGAAGCCGGCCGCGGCCGCCGCCTCCGCGATCGGGCGCGACCGGCGGAGGTGGTGGCAGGCCGACCCGAGGCGGACCTGCGTCAGGTACGCGTGAGGCGTCATGCCGGTGCCGGCGCGGAACAGCCCGATGAGCTGGAACTGCGTCATGCCCGCAGCGGCGGCCAGGGCGGGCAGGGTCAGGTGCTCCGCGTGACGATCGCGCATCTGCGCGACGATCCGGCGCAGCACCGTCTGGTCGGACGCCCGCAGCACAGGCGGTCGATCCGTCGCGGCGCGCTCGGCCGCGAGGTGACCGAGTGCCCCGATCAGCAGTTCGCGCTCCAGCAGGTCGTCGGCACCCGCCTCCAGTGCGCGGTGCAGCCGCAGGAACCGCTCGACCAGGTCGGGCCGGTGGAGGACGCCGCTGCGAAGCGAGGGGAAGCGCGCGACGCCCAGGCCGTCCGCCACATCGCCGAGCGCGGAGGCCATCAGATAGAACGAGCGATATCGCCAGCGGGAGCTCCGGCTCATGCGGCTGGAGTGCGGCTCCGCGGGACCGACGACGAGCAGTGCCGCCCGGTGCACCTCGTCGGGCACGCCCGCGGCGGCGACCTCGGAGCCTCCGTCCTCGGTCACCGCGACGAGGAGCGCGTGGTGGTAGTGCGGCGCGAATTCGTGGGTCGTGAAGTCGGCCCGCAGCAGGCTCAGGCCCGGCAGGCGCGGTTCGAGCCAGTACCGACTCGCGTTGCGCGGATCCTTCCGGGGCACAGGATGAGCGTAGGCCGCCGGGGCAGCGCGAAGTGGATTCCGTCGGGCCTGCTGGGTCCCTCGCACGAAGGAATCAGAGGCCCTCGCGTCGCAGACGCCCGGCCACGGCGTGGGCGGCCAGGGCCAATCGTTCCAGCTCGACCAGCGTCTCGATCGACGGCCGCGGGTGCAGCTTCTCCGCGATCGCCGGCCACCGCTTCGCGCTGGCCAGCCAGTGCAGCTGGACCGACTCGTCGAGGTCCTCGGCCACGGCGTCGAGGGTCCGGGAGAGCCGGTCGTGCTCGCTGTCGATCACCAGGCCCTGAATCGTTCGGAGCGGCCTGGCCACGCCCGCCTCCACCGCTTGCGCCAGGTACTGGAGATCCCAGTCCTCGGGTTCTGCGGCTTCGGGATCCTCGACGACCTCGAGCTCCAGCGCCACCCGATGGGTGGCGCGCGCACTGCGTGATACGTGCTGCCCCTGTGCCATGGAATGCGCACAAGCGTAACCCCTTGGAACCACGAAGCAGTCAGGATATGTGCCTCACACGTGTCTCACGCGTGAGTGGTGCATCGGCGTTGAATGAGTAGGGTGATGAGGTCGCGTCAGATTGCGGCGGCTCTCGTCGGCGCGATGGCCCTCTGCGCGTGCGGCGCGACGGCCCGGGCGGCGGTTGCGGCCCGGCACGCGCCGACTCCCGCGGTTCCCGCCATCGTGGCCCCGTCCCCATCGCTCACTCCGTCGCCGGTCCCCGTCACGTTCGGCGGCACCATCTCGCGTTCGCCGGGCGCGCTGGTCCGCTTCGGCCCCGGCCTCGACATGCCCGCGATGGACGTCGACCAGCCCGGCCGTGCCGAGGCGTTCGACGGCTGGTTCGGAGACTGGCTCCACCTGGCCGATGGGCGGGGGTGGGTATCGAGCGGATCGGTCAGCGGCTCCCCACCGGCCGGACTGGCCCCCATGGCGTGGGTCCCGCCGGCCAGCCTCCCCCGCCCGACCTCGGGCCTCCTCGACATCGCGATCCACCACCAGGAGCAGCGCGCGACGTGCGAGGTGGCCGCGCTCCAGATGGCGCTGGCCGGCCTCGGCATACCCTCGAGCGAGGCGTCGCTGCTCGCGATGACCGGTGTGGACGGGCGGACGCCGGTGATTGCCGCGGCCGGCGGCATCGCGCGTTGGGGCGACCCGAACGCGTCCTTCGTGGGCGACCCGAACGGCAGCCCGGACGACCACACGGGATACGGGGTCTACGCGGCGCCGATCGCCCGGGCTGCGACCGGCTCCGGCGCGTCAGTCAGTGCGGCCGGGACCGGCATCGCGCCCGGCGCGGTGTACGACGCGGTGATTGGTGGTCACCCGGTGGTGGCGTGGGTGACCAACGACTACCGGGCGGATCCACTGTCGACCTGGCTGGCATGGGACGGTGCGGTGGTCAGGTACTCGCTGCGTGAGCACGCGGTCGCGGTGGTCGGCGTGACGCCCGGCCTGGTGCTGCTGAACGACCCATGGTTCGGCCAGCGCTGGCACACACGGGCAGAGTTCGAGGCCTCGTACAGCACTTTCGCGGACATGGCGGTCGTTTTCGGCTGAGCTCGCCTGGCTGTAAAACCGCGGCAGGCTACTGCTGTTAGCGCGGCGGTCGACTGTGAGCGAAAACGACGGCACCTGCGGACGTCGAGCGCCTGTGCGCAGCGATTTGCACAAGCACGAAGAGCGAAGCGCATGAACGGATGTGCGCCTGATTTAGGGTGACGGCGCATCCTGCGGTGACTCACGTGGCCCGCAGGCGGGCGTAGACGGAAATGCGCCGAGGCTGGCTGTGGAGAGAGCCGCGGACTGGTCTGTGAAACCCGGCGCGGTGCGGTGACATTCGGCGGTCGTAGAGCGGAGGGTACGAGTTCGATGACCGAGTGCAGCACAGTGATCCGCGTCGGGTCGCGCGTGTGCGTCCGGGATGAGGACGGGGATGCGGAGTTCCAGATCGTGGACCCGGCGGAAGCGGACGCCGTCCGCGAGCGCGTGTCGGCCGACAGCCCGATCGGGCGCGCGCTCCTCGGCCGCCACGTTGGGGACCTGGTTCGCTTCCGAGCGCCGGTCGGCGTCCTCGCCGTCAAGGTCCTGGAGATCGGCTGATGGCGCGGGCGACGGCACGCTCGCGGCGAGGATCACCGGCCTGCCAGGGTGGTCCCGGCGGGGCCGTCCTCGCGTTCATCCGCTCTACACTCAGCGCTGCCCGTGAGCGAAGAGTTCGTCTGGCGCCGCTGCGGCGGCGTCCCGGCGCGGCCCGCGGCCCCCGTCATCGGGGCCGCCTCCTCCGACGCCGGAGGCCTCGCCCGGATCGCCGGCCCGGACGGCCCGCCTGAGGTCATCTACCGGTCAGGACTGGCCCGATCCGGGGATCGCCTTCGCCCACCGTCCCCGGGGCACCCCGGCGCCGCGGTAGCGACGGGGCGGGTGCAGTGATCTTGTTGAGAGTGGCGCGGTTCCTGCCTTACGTGGCGTTCGGCTTCGGGATCGCGTGGATCATGCCGGTGTCCGCTGTGTGGCAGATCTTCGTCGGCGCGGCAGTGCTGTTCGTCGCGTGGACGCTGGCCCTCGTCGCCGGCCAGACCGCGTGCGCCCAACTGATCGGCTTTCGCACGCTGCTCGTCCGCGTCGGGCCGCTGGCGGCGATCGCGACAGCCACCAGGTGGGCTCTGCTGCTCACCCCGACGCGAAGCATCGCGGGGTTCGAGTACGAGGCCCGGCTGGCCGCGCCCGTCGGCGTGGCCGGGCTGCGGCAGCGAATGGTCGCCCTCGTGCTCGCCGGCCCGGCCGCCTTCGCCGTGCTGGCCGCGGCGCTCTTCGCGGCCGCCGTCCTCCGCGGCAGCAACTTGCTGGTGTTCGTCGCCGGCCTGGCCGCGCTCCTCGTACTGGACGAGCTGATCCCGTGGCCGCGCCTGCAGCGCTCGCGAGCCACGGCGGGCTGGTGGCTGTGGTCATGGCTGCATCGCCCCCAGACGTCCGCACAGCTGACGGCGATCGACATGCTCTGGCTCCGGCTCGCGCTGGACCACGGGCTCCGACCGGGGCAGGTCCACGAGCGCTGGGCCGAACTCGCAGCCGGAGAGGGCCGCGACGCGACCGGCGCCGAGGACGCGGAGGGGTCGCGGCTCGGCTACTTCTGCGCCCTCGACCGCGGCGCCATCGCCGCGGCCGCCGCCAGCATCGGGCGGGCCATGGCGTGGACGGGACACGCCGGGACCGCGTTCGAGCGGTCCGTCGTCGTCGAGTCGGCGTTCCTGGCCGCGCGATACCTCGACGACGTCCCGAGGGCGGAGCGGCTGCTCGCGGAGCGGATCACGATGATCGATGCCGGCCTCGTCGACGACCTGGCGCGGGCGCAGGCCGCCATCCACCTGGCCCGGGGTCGGTTCGCGGACGCGCTCGCGTGCTGCGCGGCAGCTCTGGAGCCTGTCCGTTTCACGCTGCCCGCGGACATCGGCCTGCTGCAACGGGCGCAGGGCACCGGGGAGCCGACCGGTGGCCACGCTGCGTTTCATCGAGACCAGGTGAGGGCGATGCAGGCGGCCGTTCGGGCGGCACTGGAGGGCGGCTGACGCAGCTCGTCTGGCGGGGATGGATGGGAATCGAACCCACCTGGGACGGCTCAGCACCGCCCCAC
>DASQZW010000209.1:0-23147 GCA_035638495.1 Terriglobales bacterium | reverse complement strand
GGCCGTGACGACTCACATCCGCGCCGAGGACCATGGCCCGCCCCGAGGTGGGGCGGATCAGGCCCAGGCACATCCTGATGGTCGTCGTCTTGCCGGCGCCGTTCGGACCCAGGAATCCGAACACCTCTCCGCGGCGCACCTCGAGGTCGAGGTCCCGCACCGCCTGCCGGCTGCCGTACGCCTTGGTCAGCCTCTCGGTGACCAGCACAAGTTCGCTCACGCCGCGAGTCTCCGGCCCGGGTGCCCGTCCGGTCTTCGCCCGGCGGAACGGAATCCGGACATCCTCGGGGAGGAATCTGCCCGCGTACCTCCCGAGGGACGACGCGTTTTCATCCTCCAGCAGGAGGCCGGGCCGCCCGCCGCGAGCTACGGTTCAGTCCGTGGAGATCGCGCGATCCCTCCGGCGCCGCCTGGACATGCGCGCCCCGTTCGAGCGAGACGCCGCCCTGGCGCTGGGCCTGGGCGTCCTGGTATTCGCGGAGCTGGTCTCCCTCCACGGCCTCGAGGGATACGACCCGACTCCGCCGGCGGTCTGGCCGCTGCTGGCCGCGGCCACCATCGCGCCGCTGGCCTGGCGCCGCCGGTACCCGATCGCGGTCGTCGGCGCGCAGACGGTGGCCGAGACCGTCTCGGTCGTGGTCTCCGGCCACCTCGGATTCTCCGTCGTCATGCTGGCCAGCCTGCTGGTCGGCGCCTACTCCGCCGGCGCGCATGCCGGCCGTCGCGGGTGGTCGCTGGCAGCGGTCGTGCTGCTGGGACTGGTACCCGGCATCGCCCTCGGCTCGACCCGCCTGGTCACCGGCGCGATTCCCGGCGTGGACGTGGTGATCCCGCTCACGGCATGGCTGATCGGCAACGCGGTCCGCGGCCACCGGCGCCACATCGCGGACCTGCGCGAGCGGGCGCTGCGGCTGGAGCGCGAGCGCGACGCCACGACCCGCGCCGCGGTGGCCGAGGAGCGAGCCCGCATCGCGCGCGAGCTCCACGACGTGGTGGCCCACGGCGTCTCCGTGATGGTCGTGCAGGCCGAGGCTGCCCGCCGGATGCTGAAGCGGAGCCCGGACGAGGCCGAGGCGGCGCTGCGCACGGTCTCGTCGACCGGCTCCGAGGCCCTGACGGAGCTCCAGCACCTGCTCGGCGTGCTGGCCGGCGACGGGAGTCAGGCCGAGCTCGAGCCCGCGCCCGGCCTCCGGGACCTCGACTCGCTGGTGGAGCGGGTGCGGGCCGCCGGGCTGCGGGTCGAGGTCCATCTCGACGGCGAGGTGCGATCGCTGCCCCGCGGGCTCGACCTGACCGCCTATCGCATCGTCCAGGAGGCGCTCACGAACGTGCTGAAGCACGCGGGCACCTCGCGGGCCGCCGTGGCCCTGCGGTTCGCTCCCGACTGCCTGGGCATCGAGGTGACCGACGCCGGACGGGCGTCCGGCCGGCCGAACGGAGCCGGCCGCGGGCTCATGGGGATGCGGGAGCGCGTCGCCGCCTACGGCGGCGTGCTGGAGACCGGGCCTCGATCGGAGGGAGGCTACGCGGTGCGCGTCCGCCTCCCGCTCGAGGCAGGCGGCTGAACGCGGCCGCGGCGCGGGGGCCGCTGCGGATCGTGATCGCCGACGACGAGGTCCTCGTGAGGACCGGCTTTCGGATGATCCTCCAGGGCGAGGACGACATGGAGGTGGTGGGGGAGGCCGAGAACGGCGAGGCGGCGGTCTCAGCGGCCCGCCGGCTGCGCCCCGACATCGTCCTGATGGACGTGCGCATGCCGCTGATGAACGGACTGGAGGCCACCCGCCGGGTGCTGGCCGCGGACCCCGCCTGCCGCGTGATCGTCCTCACGACGTTCGACCTGGACGAGTACGTCTACGCCGCGGTGGCGGCCGGGGCCAGCGGCTTCCTGCTCAAGAACGTGACGGCCGAGCAGCTCGCCGCCTCGATCCGGCTGATCGCGACGGGCGAGGCGCTCCTGGCGCCCTCGATCACGCGGCGCCTGATCGAGCGCTTCGCGGGCGGCCACCCGAGGCCGGCGGCCACCCACGAGGCGCTGGCCAGCCTCTCCGGCCGGGAGCTCGAGGTGCTCAAGCTGATGGCGCGTGGGCTCAGCAACGCCGAAGTGGCCGAGGTCCTGCACCTCGGCCAGACCACGGTCAAGTCGCACGTAGGCCGCGTGCTGACCAAGCTCCAGGTCCGCGACCGCGTGCAGGCCGTCGTCATCGCCTACCAGACCGGAGTGGTCGAGCCGAACGCGTGATCTGTCGTCCTCGGGCCGGCGCCGCCGGTGTAGCCTGCGAGCGTGTGCGGCCGGTACGGAATGAGCGTCTCCACGCCGCGGCTCTCGGAGCGCTTCCCGCACGTCGACTTTCCGCTCACGATCGAGCCGCGCTACAACATCGCCCCCACCCAGGACGTGCTGGCGATCCGCCGGGTGGGGGACGCGACCAGCGCGGAGCTCGTGCGCTGGGGAATCGAGCTGCCGGCCGCCGACGGCAGCCGGAGCCTGATCAACGTCCGCTCGGAGACCGCGCTCGGCAGCGGGTTCTTCCGGAAGCTGCTCGATCAGGACCGGGTGCTGCTCCCCGCCAGCCACTTCTACGAGTGGGCGGGATCGGGGCGCGCACGCCGGCCGCTGGCGATCCTGCCGCGCGACGGCGTCCTGGCCTTCGCCGGGCTGCGCGGCCGGTGGACGGACCAGCGGACGGGCCGCTCAGTGCCGGCCGTGACCATCCTCACCTGCGCGCCCAACGACCTGATCCGGTCATTCCACGACCGGATGCCCGTCATCCTAGATCCGGCCGGCTGGGAGGTGTGGCTGGATCCTCGCAGCGGCTTCGACCAGCTCGCCCCGCTGCTGACCGCCTGCCCTGCGGAGTGGCTGGAGACCCGGCCGGCTTCGCGGCTGGTGAACGACGCGCAGCACGAGGGGCCCGAGCTCCTGGAACCGCCGGGGGACACCGAGCCGGTCCAGCTCCCGCTCCTGGACCTGCCGCTCTGGCCGTGATCCGGGCGTGAGCTTCTTCGATCGGGTCGTGGGCCGCTGGCGCCGGTAGGAGGTCCTGGCCAATGGGGCCGCGGCGCCGGCGAGGGTGACCGCTGCCAGGAGCCTGGGCAGGACATCGGCCGCCGGGTCCCTGACCGAGCTCGCGCTGGAGATCGACCCGCCCGGCGGGAGGCCGTTCCGGCGCACCGTCCGCGAGTGGGTGCCGGCCGGCTGGGAGGTCCGGCTGACCGCCGGCGCGTCCGTCGCGGTCCGGTACGACGAGCGGACGGTCGTCCTGGACGCCCGGGCCATGGGGATGGTCACATAGCCCGCTACGCCGCGCTGTGGTCGGGCGGGAAGGACAGCGCGCTGGCCCTCGACCGGGCCCGGCGCGCCGGCCGCGAGGTCGACCTCCTGCTGACGTTCGGCGACGCGGAGAGCGGCCGCATCCGCTTCCACGCGACCTCGCGCGACATGGTCGAGCGGCAGGTCGCCGAAACGGTCACGGGCCGGGGCGTCGGCGTCTACACGTCCTGGGAGCAGATGCCCGGCGCGCTGGAGGAGCGGCTCGCGGACCTGCGGCGCGGCGGCTACGCCGGCGTCGTGCTGGGCGACGTCCACCTGGCGGACGTGCGCGCCTGGTATGAGCAGCGCGTCGTCGCCGCCGGCCTCGAGCACGTCGAGCCATTGTGGGGCGAGGACCCGCTGGCCCTGGTCCGGGAGTTCGTGGCCGGCGGCGGCCGGGCGGTCGTCACCTGCGTGGACACCGAGCGGCTGGACGAGACCTGGCTCGGCCGCGTGATCGACGAGGCGTTCGTCGAGGAGATCGCGGCGTCCGGCGCCGACGCGTGCGGGGAGAACGGCGAGTACCACTCGTTCGCGTTCGCCGGGCCGGCTTTCGCGCGGCCGGTCGCGTGGCGGCCGGGCGAGCGCCGTGCCGACGGCAGGTTCGTGCAGCTGGACGTGCTGCCCGCCTGAGGCGCTGCTGGTCAGCTCGGGGTCCAGCCGAAGCCGTTCCAGCGCCAGGTCTGACCCGGGTCCCCGGCCGCGCCGGTGAGCAGGATCGCCAGCAGGTCGCCCGGGCCCGCCCCAGGGATCGCGGCCAGCGCCGAGTAGGCCTGCCAGGGCGGCGCGCCGGGAGGCTGGGCCAGCGTCCAGTCGCTCCCGCTCCACGTCCACGTCCCGTCCTGCTCGAAGAGCAGCGGGCCGCCCGCGACGTCCGCCGCCACCGCGGGGCCGCCCGCCGGCTGGTGGGCGGTGCGCAGCTCGCTCCACGCCCGGCCGTCCCAGGCCCAGGTGCCGTCCAGGCGCGTGCCCGGCTCCGGGATGCCGCCGGCCAGCAGCATCCGCCCCGAGGCGCGGTCCGGCACCGGCGCCGCGTCATCGAGCCACGGCGGGCGGGCGGGCTCGGCCGCCTGGACCCAGTCGCCGGCGCGCCACGTCCAGGTCTGGACCGTGCGGTCGGCCTCGAACACCACGAGCACCGGCGCTCCGTCCGGTCCCGACGCCATCGTCCGGAAGACACCGTCGTCCGGAACGGTCCGGGGGCGGAGCTCCGTCCAGTGCCTGCCGTCCCAGCGCCAGGTGTCGTCGTGCGTGCCGGTCGGGTCCGACGGGTCGCCGCCGAACAGGACGACGCCGCCACGGCCGTCGGCGGCGGCGCCCGCGAACGAGCGCGCCGGCGGCGTCGCGCCGGGCGTGACGCGCTGCCACCCCCCGGCCGCCCACTGCCACCTGTCCGCAAGGACGCCGTTCCGCGAGCGTCCGCCGAAGAGGACCAGGTCGCGGTGCGCGGGGTCGGCCACGAAGACCGCGCCCAGGCGGGCGGTCGGTGCCGGCGGCGCCTGCGGCTCCGGTGAGCTCGCCGAACCGCAGGCCGCCAGGGTGATCGCTGCGGCGACCGCTGCGCGGCTGAAGCGCCCCCCCACCTGCACCCGTCAGGTGGCGGCGGTCGTTGCCCTGCCGGCCGTGGAGCCCACGGCGTCCACGTGGACGTGCGGCTCGGGCGGGACGACGGCGGCGGCCGCGCTGCCGGCGAGCGGCGGCCGCCGCGGCCGGCTCGGCACCCCGGCCTCCGGACCGTCGTGCCGCCGCACCCACATGCCCGGCGCGACCTCGACGAACCGCGGGTCGCCGCGCAGGATGGCCTCGACCAGCAGCATGTCGAGCGGGCGGATGCGGTCGTCCCTGAAGACCGCCGACGCCCGCAGCGCCACGACGCGCGCGAGCCGATCGATGCTCAGCGGCTCGTCCGGCTTCAAGACGGCGGAAGCGGTGTCCCGCACCAGGTTCTCGTACGCACCCACGGCGAGGAGCCTACGCGCCCGGCCGCGGACGTCAAGTGGGCCGGCGCGCCCGCCGCAGGCTGACGCCCAGCACGGCGATCACCACAACGGGCAGCAGCCACCAGGCCTCGACGCCGCCCCGCAGCAGCAGGGCGATCGCGGCAAGCGTCACGAGGACCGTCGCCGCGATGACCCAGTCGTCCCCGACGATGAAGCGGTACCAGAAACGCCCGAACGCGACCACGCCGTTCAGCATCAGTGGGTCGCCGCCCGTGGCGCCTGCACCCCGCGCTCGACCGACACGTACAGCGCGGCCGTCGCCACGTAGAGCACGAGCAGGACCAGGATCGCCGCGTCCGAGGCCGGCCACGACACGCCCAGGCCCTCCACGGACCAGAACGTCCCGAACGTCGTCAGCAGCAGGCCGACCACGAGCTGGAGGACGCTGCGCGGGATCCGGCGGATGGCCGGCTGGATCGCCAGGCCCAGCCCGCCGACCGCGATCACCGCCGCGATGCCGGCCGCCGCGGCGACCCCGAGCTGGTCGGACGTGCTGCCGAAGGTGACGACGATGAAGGCGACCTCCAGGCCCTCCAGCAGGACGCCCTTGAAGGACAGCACGAAGCCGGTCCAGTCCGGCCTGCCCGCCGGCACGTCCTCGTCCTCGGGCGCGGCCGGCGCGCCGATCGTGGTGCTGCGGAGGCCGCCGGCGGCCACACGGCGAATGCCCTTGCGCAGCCAGTTGAGCCCGAAGACGAGCAGCAGCGCGCCCACCACCAGCCGGAGGGGACCGATCGGGATCGCGGTGAGCGCCAGCCCGAACGCCGCGACCACCACGGCGAGCGTGGCGAACCCGGCGCCGGCGCCCGCGGCGGCCGCGCGCCATCCGCGCGTTGCGCCGACCCCGGCCACGATCGCCACCATCTCGGTCGCTTCGACGGCCGAGGCCAGGAACGTCGTCAGCGCGACCGCGACGATGCCGCTAGGGCTCAGTGACCTCTGCCTCCTCGCCGGCGACCAGCGGGTCGTCGTCGTCGGCGGAGTACACGTCGCGCAGCTCCGCGCCGTCCACCTCCTCGTCGCCGAGGCCCTCGTCGGAGTCCTCCTCGACGAGCTCGCCGGACTGCCGGGCCTCGGTCAGCAGCTGCGCGTACGCGCGCTCCGCCTGCTCGGCCGTGTCGTACTCCCAGAACTCGGTGCCCTCCGGCACCTCGCTCCCCTCGGTGTCGTCGAGGCCGTGCCGGAACACGTACGCCGTCCCGCTGTCCGGGTCGTGGATGAGCGACAGGAAGCGCTCGCCCGTCAGCTCGGCGCGCTGGTCCGCCATGCCCTCGTTCTCGAGCGCGAACAGGCGGTCGATGATCTGCTCCTCGCTGCGTTGCGCCACGACTCGATGCTACTGATCGGCGGGCCGGACGGTGTATGCTGTCGAATAGGTCATGCGGACCAAAACTGGAGCCGGCGGGGCGCGATGACCGACGAGTCGGGCATGAGCGAGAAGGAGTTCCTGGCCGCCTACGACCCGCGCGGCTTTCCGCCGGTCGGCGTCACGGTCGACGTCGTCCTCCTCACCGTGCGCCAGGGCCGGTTCAGCGTGCTGCTGGTCCGGCGGGCACGGCACCCCGAACGCGGGCGCTGGGCGGTCCCCGGCGGCTTCGTCAACCCGGACGAGGACCTCGACGAGGCGGCCCTGCGCGAGCTGGCGGAGGAGACGGGCGTCTCGGCGCTCCCGGCCAGCATGCACCTCGAGCAGCTGCGCACGTTCGGCGCGCCCGGCCGCGACCCGCGCATGCGCGTGATCTCCATCGCGTACGTGGCGTTCGCACCGGACGTGCCGGCGCCGACCGCCGGCTCCGATGCCGACCTGGCCCGATTCTGGCCGGTCAGTCAGCTGGGCGCCCGCGAGGGGCCCACGCTGGCGTTCGACCACGCGCGCATCATCGCGGAGGGCGTGGAGCGGGCGCGGGCCAAGATCGAGTACACGCCGCTCGCCGCGGCGTTCCTGGAAGAGCCATTCACGCTGTCGGAGCTGCGCGCGATCTACGAGGAGGTCTGGGGCCTGCCCCAGGACCCGTCCAACTTCCGGCGCAAGGTGCTCCGGCTGGAGGGCTTCGTGACGCCGGTCGGCGAGATCGCACAGCCTCGCGGCGGGCAGGGCGGCCGCCCGGCCGAGCTGTACCGGCGGGGCCCGGCCCGCCAGCTCTGGCCGCCCCTCCGGCGCCACGAGCAGGACGACGCGCCCGGCGAAGAGGACTAACCCTTTGTCTGAGAACGGTCGAGGTCCTGCGCGCATCCGGGACAGCGCTGGCTTTGCATGGGTTCATCCCCATCTCGAGGGAGGTAATGTCCACCATGGCACGTCAGGATCCGGGCTCGGCGCGGCACCAGGGCATGGCATCGGCTGCCGCCGACCTGCCGGTCGAGGGCAGGATGCCGTCGTTCGACGGCGCCACCGCCTGGCTCAACGCATCGCCGCTGACTCCGCAGGGCCTGCTCGGTCGAGCGGTCCTGGTCCAGTTCTGGACGTACACCTGCATCAACTGGCTGCGAACGCTGCCGTACGTCCGCGCGTGGAACGAGAAGTACCGCGATCGCGGACTCGCGGTCGTCGGGGTGCACACACCCGAGTTCGGGTTCGAGCACGACCTGGACAACGTTCGGCGGGCGGCCCACGCGATGGCGATCGACTACCCGATCGCGATCGACAACGACTACGCGGTGTGGCAGGCCTTCGCCAACCACTACTGGCCCGCGCTGTACTTCGTCGACGCCGAGGGCCGGATTCGCCACCATCGGTTCGGAGAGGGCGACTACGAGCGATCGGAGATGGTGATCCAGCAGCTCCTGGCCGCGGCGGGAAACGACGCCGTTCCCGATGGACTGGTCGCCGTCGCCGCCGGCGGCGCGGAAGCCGCCGCCGACTGGGCCGACCTGCGGTCACCCGAGAACTACCTGGGATACGACCGCACGACCAACTTCGACCTCTCCGACGGCCGCGCCCTGGGCAGGCCGCACACCTACTCCGCGCCGCCGCGGCTCCGCCTGAACCACTGGGCGCTCTCGGGTGACTGGACGGTGGCGGATGACGTGATCGCCCTGAACGAGCCGAACGGCCGGATCGCCTGCCAGTTCCACGCGCGCGATCTCCACCTCGTCATGGGGCCCTCGGCGCCCGGCAGGACGGTCAGGTTTCGCGTCCTGATCGACGGACAGCCCGCTGCGGCCGCCCACGGCGCCGACGTGGACGAGCGGGGCGCCGGCACGGTGACCGAGCAGCGGATGTATCAGCTGGTCCGCCAGGCTGCGCCCATCGCCGATCGAAGGTTCGAGATCGAGTTCCTCGACCCGGGGGTCGAGGCCTTCGTCTTCACGTTCGGATGAGTCAGGAGTCGGTCCGCGGCCGCTCGTAGAAGAGGCGGCGGCGGCCGGCGATGAGGTGGTCGAGCTCCGCGCCCATGACGCCGTAGCGCTGGAGCGTGTGCCGGATCACCTCGACGCCCGCCTCGAATTCGGGCTGCACGACCACGTCGGCGCCGGCCCGGTGCAGGAGGTCCACGTCCTCCCCGCGCTGCGCGCGCGCCACGACGTGGACCCGCGGGCCCAGGGCGCGGGCGCCGCGCACGATCCGTTCCGCGTCCGACACGTCGGGGACCAGCGCCGCCAGCAGCCGCGCGCGCGGGATCGCGGCGTGCTCGAGCACGGCCGGATTGGCGGCGTCCCCGGAGATCACCGGCAGGCCGCGCTCGCGCAGGCGGCGGGCGACATCGGGGTGGTACTCGATCACGAGGCACGGGATGCTGCGCCGGCGCAGCGCCTCGACCAGCTCGCCGCCGACCCGCCCGCAGCCGCAGATGACGACATGCCGGCGCAGTCCGGCCGCGGTGTCGTCCGGCGGCAGCTCCCCGTCGAAGCGGCGGCCGGCGAGCGGCAGGCGCCGTGCCGTCCGCAGGACCAGCGGCGCCGCGCGGAGGAGGAAAGGCGCCAGCACCACCGTGGTGAGCGAGGTGTCGAGCGTGAGGTCGAGGATGAGCCGTGGGATGGCGCCCGAGCTCACGCCGACCTGCGCCAGGACGAAGGAGAGCTCGCCCACCTGAGCCAGGCTGAGCGCCGCCAGGACCGCGACCCGCCCCGGGAAGCGCAGCAGGACGACGACCACCGTGACGATCACCGGCTTGGCGACGAGCACCGCCGCGGTCAGCACGGCCACGGTGCCGGCGTTGGCGACCAGCGTGCGCGGGTCGATCAGCATGCCGACCGACACGAAGAACACGGACGTGAAGAGGTCGCGCAGCGGCACCGCCTCCGCGATGACCTGCGCCCGGAGCTCCGACTCGGCGACGACCAGGCCGGCCACGAAGGCGCCGAATGCGAGCGAGAGCCCGATCGCCTGGGCTGCCAGCGCCGTACCCAGCGCCAGGCCGACCACTCCGAGCAGGAACAGCTCGCGGGTGCGCTGGAGGGCGACGTGGCCCAGCAGCCACGGCACGGCCCGGACGCCGATCAGGTAGGCGCCCAGCACGAGCGCGACCGCCTCGCCGGCGGCGCGCAGCAGGTCCGCGGCCATCGCGCCGGTGGGCACCCCCGCGTGGGGCAGCACCACGACCAGGGGGATGGCCGCCAGGTCCTGCGCGACCAGGATGCCGAGCGCCACGTGGCCGTGGAGGCTGCCGAGCTCCCCGCGCGCACCCAGGAGCTTGAGCGCGACGACGGTGCTGGAGAGCGCGAGCAGGGCGCCCAGGAACACGCCCTCGAAAGTGGTGAGGCCGAGCAGCGGCGCCAGCGCCGGGCCGATCGCGGCCGTGACGACGATCTGGGCCACGCCGCCGAGCAGACCGACGCGTCCCAGCCGGCGCAGCTCCGAGCGGGAGAACTCGGCGCCGATCGCGAACATCAGGAACGTCACGCCGATCTCGGCCAGCACGTCGATGGAGTGGGGGTTGGCGCGGAACCCGGGCGTGAACGGGCCGATCGCGACCCCTGCCAGCAGGTAGCCGACGACCACCGGCAGGCCCATCCGCTGCGCGAGCGCGCCGCCGGCGAAGGCGGCCAGCACGGCGGCCACGAGGTCCAGCAGGAGCCCGAGGTCGGTCACTGTGGTCAGGCTAAGCCCCGCGCAGCGGGGCCGGCCGCTTTCCTCAGCGGCTGTCGGGGCGGGTCGTGTCCTGACAGGATCCGTTCCGGGGGTACCCCCCGGACGAACGAAACGAGACACTTCCGCAGGGCCGCGGGGGACTCACACGGCGATCGTCTCCACGAGCATGCTGCCCCAGGCCTCCTCGGGGATCTGGCCCGCGACGTAGATGGCGACCCGGCAGCCCAGCGCCAGCTCCAGGTCGGAACGGAACGTGGGGAGGCTCTCGGGCCGGTCCTCGACCAGGAGGTGGACCCAGGCCGGGTGCGAGGAGGGGGGCCACCAGCGGATGGTTCCGACCTCGTGGTGCCTGGCCACCCTGCGGATGGCCCGGCGACGGCGCGCGTCGATCGAGTATTTCACGCCTGGCCGGCGGCGGCCGCGCCAACACTGTACGACACCTTCCCGCGCCGTGCGCGTATGGGGGAGAACGACCACGCTCCGGCCCGGGCGCACCGGGCACAGTAGAGAGCGATGGATCAGGTCGAGCTCGCACGGGCGACGATGGGCACGTCGCTCGCGTTCCACATCGTCTTCGCGGCCCTCGGCGTGGGCCTGCCGCTGCTGCTGGTCGTCTCCGAAGGGCTCGGGCTGTGGCGGCGCGACCCGGTCTGGACGGACCTCGCGCGCCGGTGGAGCCGGGCGTTCGGCCTCCTCTTCGCGATCGGCGCGGTGTCGGGCACGGTGCTCAGCTTCGAGCTCGGCCTGCTCTGGCCGCGCTTCATGGCGCTGAGCGGCAGCATGATCGGCCTGCCGTTCACGGCCGAGGGCTTCGCGTTCTTCCTGGAGGCGATCTTCCTCGGCCTCTACCTGTACGGCTGGAACCGGCTCAGCCCGCTCCAGCACTGGCTCTGCTCGATCCCGATCGCGGTGAGCGGCGCCGCCTCGGCCCTGTTCGTGGTGATGGTCAATTCCTGGATGAACAGCCCGGCGGGGTTCTCGATCCAGAACGGCGCGATCACGCACGTCGACCCGCTCGCCGCGGCACTGAACCCCTCGGTCAGCACCGAGGACCCGCACATGCTGTTCTCGGCCTACACGGTGAGCGGCTTCCTGGTGGCGGCGGTGTACGCGGCCGGCCTCCTGCGCGGCCGCAGCGACGCCGCGCACCGCCGTGGCCTCGCGCTGGGCATGGCGCTGGGCGTGGTGGCGATCGCGCTGGCCGGGTTCTTCGGGGACGCCAGCGCGCGCTTCATATACCAGGCGCAGCCGGCCAAGTTCGCGGCCATGGAGGGCGTCTTCCACACGGAGCGCGGGGCGCCGATCACGCTCGGCGGCCTGGTGCTGCCGTCGCAGCAGCGCATCGTGGCCGGCCTGCCCATCCCGTACGCGCTCAGCCTGCTCGCGGCCTTCGACCCCAATGCCGAGGTGCAGGGACTGGACGCCGTGCCGGCCCAGGACCAGCCCAACTCGACCATCGTCCACCTCTCCTTCGACACGATGGTCGGGCTCAGCCTGCTGTCCGGCGTGGCCGCGCTCGCGTTCTGGGCGCTGGCCTGGCGCCGGCGCGAGATCCCGACCGGCAGGTGGCTGCTGCGCGCCCTGGTTGCTGCGGGGCCGGCGACCGTGATCGCGATGGAGGCTGGCTGGTTCGTCACGGAGTTCGGCCGCCAGCCCTGGACGGTGTACGGCGTGCTGCGGACGGCCGACGCGGCGACGAGCAGCCCCGGCGTCGGCCCCACGTTCGCGATCTTCATCGTGATCTACGTGGCGCTGGCCGCGGTCACCGCGCGGCTGCTGCTGGAGCTGGCGCGGAGGAGGAGGGAGGCATGACCGAGGCCGTTGCCGCCATCCTCTGGCTGAGCCTCACGGTGTACGCGGTCCTGGCCGGCGCCGACTTCGGCGGCGGCGTGTGGGACGCGCTGGCCTGGGGCCCGCGCGCCCGCTCGCAGCGCCTCGCGATCGCCACCGCGATGGGGCCGGTGTGGGAGGCCAACCACGTCTGGCTGATCTTCCTGATCGTGGGCCTGTTCACGGCGTTCCCGCCCGCGTTTGCCGCGCTCGCGGTCGCCCTGTACCTGCCGTTCACGGTCGCCATGATCGGGATCGTCCTCCGCGGCGCCGCGTTCGCGTTCCGAGCGCACGGCCGGGAGGCGGTGGGCCGGCTGGAGCCGTGGGGCGTCGTGTTCGGCGCGGCCAGCGTGCTGACGCCGGCGTTCCTCGGCGCGGCCGCCGCCGCCGTGGCATCTGGCGCCATCCGCGTGTCCGGCGGCAGCGTCACGAGCGGCCCGTTCGCCGGCTGGACGACCCTGCTGGCGGTCGACCTGGCCCTGCTGGCCGTCTCGCTCTGCGCGTACCTGGCCGCGACGTACCTGGTGGTCGAGACCGAGGGCGAGCGGGACCTGCAGGCCGACTTCCGCCGCCGGGCGGTCGGCGCCGCACTGGCCTCGGGCGCGTTTGCGCTGATCGGGCTCGTCCTGGCGTGGTTCTCGGCCCGTCCGCTGCTCGACGTGCTGTTCGGGCGCGGCCTCCCCCTGCTGGTCCTGGCCCTGCTCAACGGGCCCCTCGCGCTCGTCGCGGTGCTGCGCGGCCGGCCGCAGATCGCGAGGGTGGCGGTGGCCGCCCAGGTCGTGTTCGTGCTCTGGGCGTGGGCCGTCGGTCAGTGGCCGTATCTCGTGCCACCGGACCTCACGTTCGACGGCACCGCCTCCCCGGTCGCGACGCTCTCGCTGCTGCTGGTCGTGGTGGCCGCCGGGATGGCGGTGCTGCTGCCGTCCCTCTACCTCCTGTTCCGGGTCTTCAAGGGCCGCGTCCCGGCCTGACCCGGCGTCCGTGTACGCTCGTGGCCATGATCGAGGTCGAAGGAGTCGACGTCCGTGGCCCCGTCGAGGGCCGCCAGGTGGAGATCCTGACCCCGGGGGCGCTCGCGTTCGTCGCCGCGCTCCAGCGCCGGTTCGGACAGCGGCGGGCCGAACTGCTCCGTGCCCGCGCCGAGCGCCAGGCGCGCATCGAGGCGGGCGAGCTGCCCGGATTCCTGCCCGAGACCCGCGAGGTGCGCGAGGGCGACTGGCGCACCGCCCCCCCGCCCGCCGACCTGCTCGATCGCCGCGTGGAGATCACCGGGCCGGTCGACCGCAAGATGGTGATCAACGCGCTCAACTCAGGCGCGCGTGTCTTCATGGCCGACTTCGAGGACGCCAACTCGCCGACGTGGCAGAACAACCTCGACGGCCATGTGAACCTGATCGACGCGATCGAGGGAACGATCACGTTCACGAACCCGGACGGCCGCGAGTACCGCCTGAACGAGCGGACCGCGTACCTGCTGGTGCGGCCGCGCGGCTGGCACCTCCCCGAGAAGCACGTGCTCGTCGACGGCGAGCCGATCTCCGGCGGCCTCTTCGACTTCGGGCTGTACGCGTTCCACAACGTCCGGCGGCGGCTGGACCGGGGCCTCAGCACCTGCTTCTACCTGCCCAAGCTGGAGAGCCACCGCGAGGCCAGGCTCTGGAACGACGTCTTCACGTTCGCCGAGGAGCGGCTCGGCGTCCCCACGGGCACGATTCGGGCGACGGTGCTGATCGAGACGATCCTGGCCGCGTTCGAGATGGACGAGATCCTGTACGAGCTGCGCGACCACTCGATCGGGCTCAACGCCGGGCGGTGGGACTACATGTTCAGCGTCATCAAGAAGTTCCGGGACCGGCCCGACATGGTGCTGCCGGACCGCGCCCAGGTCACGATGACCGTCCCGTTCATGCGCGCCTACACGGAGCTGCTGGTGCGCACCTGTCACCGCCGGGGCACGTTCGCGATGGGCGGAATGGCGGCGTTCATCCCCAGCCGCCGCGACCCGGAGGTCAACCGGGTGGCGCTGGAGCGGGTCCGCGACGACAAGGTGCGGGAGGCCGGCGACGGCTTCGACGGCACGTGGGTCGCCCACCCCGACCTGGTCGACACGGCGACCGCGTGCTTCGACGCCGTGCTGGGCGAGCGGCCGAACCAGCTCGGGCGGCTGCGCGAGGAGGTGCGCGTCGAGGCCGGGCAGCTGATCGACGTCGCGATCCCCGGCAGCAGCATCACCGAGGCGGGGCTCCGCGTGAACGTGAGTGTGGGCATCCAGTACGTGGAGTCGTGGCTGCGCGGCAACGGCGCGGCGGCCATCAACAACCTGATGGAGGACGCCGCGACCGCGGAGATCTCGCGCTCGCAGGTCTGGCAGTGGGTGCGGAACGGCGTCCGGTTGTCCGATGGCCCGACGGTCGACCGCGACCTGGTCCGCCGCATCGAGGACGAGGAGCTTGCCAGGCTGCGCGAGACGTACGGGGAGGAGCTGTACGGCAGGGGCCGCTTCGAGGACGCCCGCCGCGTGTTCGACCAGGTCGCGCTGTCGGACGACTTCGTGGAGTTCCTCACGCTGCCCGCGTACGAGCTGATCGACTGATTCCCGAACGGCTCGTGCGGACCAGTGTGCGGTTCGGCTACGCCTCCAGGCGGTAGCCCACGCCCGGCTCGTTGACGATGTACCGGGGCCGGGACGGGTCGTCGCCCAGCTTGCGGCGGATTTGGGCGACCACGTAGCGCGTGTTGTACCGGTCGCCCACCGCGTGCTCGCCCCAGACCTGGCGCAGCAGCGTCGTGTGGGTGACCGGCTTGCCCGCGTGGAGCGCCAGGACGCGCAGGACCTCGTACTCCGTCGGCGTCAGGTGGACCGGCACGCCGCCCGCCCGCACCTCGCGCCTGCTCAGGTCCAGCTCGAGCTCGCCCGCGCGGATGACCGGCTCGCCCTCCGCGATCGCGGCCTGCCGGCGCAGTGCCGCCCGGATGCGGGCGAGCAGCTCGTTGACCCCGAACGGCTTCACCAGGTAGTCGTCCGCTCCCAGGTCCAGCGCGCGCACCTTGTCGCGCTCGCCGGGCATCACGCTGATCACGATCACCGCCGCCCGGCGGTCCCGGCCGCGCAGCTGCTGGAGCACCTGGAAGCCGTCGATGCCGGGCAGGCCGAGGTCGAGCAGCACCACGTCCGGCCGCCAGCTCGCCGCCTGGGCCAGCGCCTCCTCGCCGCTGTCGACCGCTCGGACGTCGAAGTCCTGGTAGCCGAGACCGGTCCGCAGGGCGCGCCGGATCTCCGGCTCGTCGTCGACGACCAGGACCCGGCCCCCGATCTCAGCCTCCCTGGGCCGCCTCCGCCACCGGCACGACCGCCTCCAGCGGCAGCAGGCACGTGAAGCGGGGCCCCTCCGCCCGGTTCTCGGCCCGGATCGTGCCGCCGTGCGCCTCCACGATCCGGCGCGAGATCGCGAGGCCCAGTCCGGAGCCGCCCTTCCGCCGCGTCCAGAACTTGGAGAAGACGCGCTCCAGCTCGTCGGACGCGATCGGCGGTCCCTGGTTCTCCACCCAGACGGCCAGGTCGCCGGCCCGGCGCTCGGCGCCGACCGTGATCCGTCCGTCCGCCGGCGTCCACTCGACCGCGTTTTCGAGCAGGTTCGTGAGCACCCGCTCCACCTGCAGCTCGTCGACGAGCAGGGGCGGCAGATCGGGCGGCACCTCGAGGCGCAGGTCGACGCCGTCCAGCAGCGGGCCCAGGGCGCGCAGCGCGCTGCCCAGCATCTCGTCGAGCTGCTGGGGCGATCGCTCCAGGCTGACCTCGGCCTCCAGCCGGGCCATGGTCAGCAGGTCGCTGACCAGGTGGTCGAGCCGCGAGGTCTGTCGGTCCAGCCCGGCCACCATCTCGCAGTGCTCCGGCGCCAGCCCGGCTTCCGGCATCGCCAGCATCGAGAGGCCGGCGCGGAGCGAGGCGATCGGCGTCTTGAGCTCGTGCGAGACCGAGGACAGGACCGCGGTCTTGAGCCGGTCCGACGCCTCCAGGACGCGCGCCCGCTCGACGGCCGCGGCGCCCCGCCGGCGGTCGAGCAGCAGCCCGCCCAGGCCCAGCAGCGCCGCCAGGAGGTGCGTCTGCTCCGGCGTCGGCGGCCCCTCGTCGCGAACCCAGAACACCGCCACCCCGCCGGACAGGCTGACCAGGCGCGGCTCGCGGCGGTGCGAATAGATCCGCATCAGGTGCAGCTCGCCATGCTCCAGCCGGGCGCCCAGCTCCAGGCCGCGTGCCGCCGCCCAGCGCGCCTGGCGCAGGTCGGCGTCGGACATCGCATCCCCGGCGACGATGGTGGCCCCGTCGCCCTCGCCCTCCATCAGCGCCATCGCCTGGAGGCCGCCCTCCTCGACGGCGCGCCGGCACAGCAGCCGCAGCGCCTCCCGGCCTTCCGGCTCCCGGAGGGCCGCGACGGCGACTTCGGTGAGGATGCCCGATTCGATCGCCTCGGCCTGAGCGCCCCGGCGCTGGCGCGCCAGCGTGGAGACCAGGCGGGCGCCCAGCAGCGCAGCGGCCAGCAGCAGCACCAGGTCGAGCACGTCGCGGGGCGCGCTGATGTACAGCGTTCCATACGGCGCGACCAGGAACCAGTCATAGGCCAGGAACGCGAGCAATGCCGAGGCGACCGCCGGCCGCCAGCCCCAGCGCGCGCTCAGGACCAGCACCAGCAGGAGGTAGGCCGCGCTGAGGTTGGGCAGCACGGCCAGCGGCCGCACCGCCGCGATCACGGTCGTGACCAGACCGACGCCGGCGAGCCCCACGAGGTAGGGGATGGCCCGCGGCCACCACGCGCGCATCGCGTCGAGGATACGCCGTCACTGGCATGCTATCCGACTGATGAGACGATCCGGCCTGCTGCTGGCCGCCGCGGCCCTGGTGCAGGTCCTGCTGGGCCTCGCCCAGGCGGGCCACGCCGCCGCGGCGGGGCCGCGCGGGCTGCCCGTGTCGCGGCTCGAGCTCGGCGTCGGCAGCGACGACACGCAGCTCGGGTGGATGCGCTCGAGCGGCGTGCCCTGGAAGTACCGCTACCAGTACCTGTCCGGCGGGGCCAACACGCAGAGCTCCTGGCTCCACTGGCAGGACGCGGCCGCGCCGGCCGGCCAGTTCGCCGCCGACTACCTGGCGGCGAGCGTGAGCGCCGGCTACGTCCCGTTCCTGCCGTACTACGTGCTGCTCCAGTCCACCCCGTCCTCCGGCGCGGACGAGGGCGCGCGCGACTTCAGCAACCTGAACAGCCCGGCAACGATGAATGCCTACTACGCGGCGTTCAAGGTGCTGATGCAGCGCGCCGGCGCGTACGGCCACTCGGCGGTCGTCCAGGTGGAGCCCGACCTCTGGGGCTTCATGCAGGGGAAGGCGCGGTCGCTCGGGGTGGCCGGGGCCGGCGGCATCCCCGCCTCGGTCGCCAGCTCCGGCGCGCCCGACGTCGCCGGCTACCCGAACACCCTCGCGGGGTTCGGGCGCGCGCTCATCCATCTTCGCGACGCGTTCGCGCCCAACGTCACGATGGCCGTCCACGCCTCGCTGTGGGCCGGCGGGACCGACATCTCGACGAACGTGAGCGCGAACGTGAACCCGGTCGCCGAGGCCGACCGGACCGCAGCCTTCCTGGCGACGACCGGGAGCTGGGACCTGGTCACCACGGACGTGGACGACCACGACGCCGACTGGTGGGTGGCGACCGGGCGCGCCAGCGCGCAGTACACGCACTGGTGGGACCCGGCCAACGTGAAGTTCCCGAACTTCCGCCGGTGGGAGACCTGGGTCGGCGAGGTGCACGCGCGGCTCGGGCTGCCGGCGATGGCTTGGCAGGTGCCGGTCGGGAACACGAACATCACCGACAGCTGCGACCAGGCGAGCGGCAGCGGCCACTACCGGGACAACGTTGCCGAGTACTTCCTCGCCCATCCCGGCGAGCTGGTGCAGGCCGGGTTGATCGCGGTGCTGTTCGGCGCCGGCAACGCGTGCCAGACCACGCCGTACAACGACGGCGGCTTCCTGCGGAAGCTCGCCGCCGGCTACTACGCCGGTGGCGGCGCGGCGCTCCAGGCGGTGGCGACCGCGGCGCCCAGTCCGACGCCGAGCGCGACGCCCACGGCGCTGCCCACGCCCACGGAGGCGCCCACGACCGAGCCGACGGCGATCGCGGCGCACAGCACCGCGGCCCGGTCGCCCGATCGCCGGCCGCTCATCGCGGCGGGCGCGGGGGCCCTGCTGGTCGTCCTCTTCGCCGCCGCCGTGGTGCTCCGGCGGCGCCGGCGCGCTACGCGCCCGCCGGCTGCGCGACCTTCGGCCGGCTCCTGACCAGGCGGAGGACCGGGATACCGTCCACGTAGGTGCGCCGGACCCGCTCGACCGCGACGGGCGGCAGCACGTCCTGGTCGCCGTCGACCAGCAGCGTCTCGGCCGGGGAGAGGTTCTTCCACACGTCGCCGAGGGCCTCACGGCGGAAGTGGCCGGGCACGTACACGAAGTGGCGGTCGCGGACGGTCCGGCGGGCAGCGCGCTCCGCGCGGGCGAACGCAACCTGGGCGGCCCGGTCCTTCAGGTAGGGATCCGCGACCTCCATCAGCTCACTATGGGCGTCCGGTGCAGCCTCACCCTGGTAGAGGAAGACGAGCGTCCGGTCCGGCGCCGCGTCGTGCGCGGCGGCGGCGACCACCGCCTCGGCCGACTCCGGGTCGTGGGGCAGGATGGCGAGCACCTGGCATGGCTCGAGGCGGCGGCCCCCGGCGATCGGGATGATCGGGCGCTCCGGCCGGTGCTGGAAGGGGAACACCACCGGCTCCCGGCTGCGCGAGTAGTGATAGGTGAGCAGGCCGACGACCAGGCCCAGCACCGTCAACCCGCCGCCGAACGCGGTGGCGAGCGGCTTGGCGACGAGGTTCGTCGTCCACGCGATCGTCACCAGCACGGTGGTCAGCACGCCGACCCAGTAGCCGAAGCGGGCCCGCAGGCCGGGGTTGTCGGCGCGCTCGTGCCAGCGCACCACGTCGAGCGAGAGGCAGGTCAGGATGAAGGCGCCCAGCAGACCGAACGCGTACAGGTCGCCGAGCAGGGCGGCCTGGCCGCCGGTGAGCGCGATCAGCACGATCGGGACCGCGATGGCGGCCAGGATCGACCAGTGCGGCGTGCCGCGCCATCGGTTCCGACGCTCCAGCACGCGCGGCAGGAAGCCCATCCGGGACAGCGCGATGAAGACGTGGTACGCGCCGATGACGGCCGTGTTGCTTGCGAAGATGAGCAGCAGGGCGCCGCTCAGTGCCACATAGTCGCCCAGCACCTGCCCGGACACCTTCGTGCCCAGCAGCGAGATGAACTGGTTGGGGTCGGGGCTGCCTCTCAGCAGCGTCGTCGACCACAGCGTCAGCAGCGGGCTCGTGATGGCCATCGTGGCGACGACCGCCATCATCGCCCGGTTGGCGATGATGCGCCTTGGCTCTCGCATCGCGGGCGCGAGCTGCGCGATGGTCTCCAGACCGGAGAAGGCCAGGAAGGAGGCCGCGTAGCCGGTGATGAGCATCACCGGCGTCAGCGCCGGCCCGTGGGTCAGCGCTCCGAAGCTGCGGACGATGCCTGCCGGGCCCAGCGACACCGCCGTCGCCAGCACGACGATGATCTGACCCGCGCCGGCGATGACCGCGATCGTGGCCGACGCGCGGGCGCTCTCCTTGATGCCGAGCGCGTTGAGCACGGCGAGCAGCACGAGCGCGAGGATCGTCAGCGGGACGGCGAGCGGTTCGAGCTCGGGGGCCAGCACGGAGACGTAGAAGAGGCCGGACAGCGCCGACAGCGCGACCGTGAGGTAGTAGTCGACGACGATGAAGCATCCGCCGAGCAGGCCGGCGAATGGGTGCAGGGCGCGCGACGCGACGTTGACCACGCCGCCGCCCTCCGGGTAGCGCCAGGCCACCTCTGCGTACTTGACCGTCAGCAGCACGAAGACGACCAGCGTCATGCAGACGAACAGCGCCGACCTGGCGCCGAACTGGCCGTAGAGGATGCCCGGGACGTAGTAGATCGACGTCCCGATGTCGGCGAACACGACCGCCCAGCACAGGAACCAGCCGAGCGATCCGCCGCGCACCTTCAGCCGGCGGCGCGGCGGGCCGGCGGCGACCCCGTTCCCGGCGGTGGCGGTGCTCACTCGCGGTCGGACCTCTAGACCGGTCGGGGCCGGCGGATCAGGTCGCTGACCTCGAGCACGTGGCACCGGAGGTCGTGCAGCGCCTGCCGGAACTCCCAGCGGTCGAGGTCGAGGTTGATGGCCGAGACGACGTACAGCTCGGCGCGCTCCAGCTGCCGGACCGCCATCTCGACCTTGCGCAGCTCGTCTTCGGGGTCCGGGTCCGGGTGGCGGTGCCAGCCGCGGATCACGGAGTCCATGGCGCCCGACGATAGGACGGCCCTCGTGAGGAAAGCGTTTGGGCGGCCCCGGCCGCCGAATGGATCTCGTATGAATAGAAGAGCCGGCCCCGGGACGGGGCCGGCGGCTCGACGATATTCGAGCGGAACCTACTTCGGAGGCTTGCCCGGCAAGCGACGCCACTGCCGGGGCCCGACGCCAGCGCTTGGGCTCCCCGGCACGAACGGGACCGCTCCCTCCTCGACCATGCACAGCTCCTTGCGGACCACGCTGCGCTCGGCATTGGCATGCTCCACCACGACGGTGCGCTCGAGCACAGCACGGACACGCACTGGCTCGCCTGCGACCATCGCGTCGAACCCGGCGGCAACCTCGTGGTTGAGCGGGGGAACGACCGTGGCGAGCGGAACCAGTTCTGTGGTTCGACTCATTCGAAACCTCCGAAGGGTCTGGCGCGGCAAACAAAAAAGCGCCGACCGCTGGGTCGGCGTGTTCGATGTTAACAGAACCAATACATTCGGTCGGGTCGCCGGCGCGCGGTCACATCAGGGGTCTCGAGTTACGAAAAAGCGCCGGTCCGTGGACCGGCGCTGTTCGCTGATGACTCGGTTGACGACTAGGCCGCCCGCGAACGACCGCCTGCGGCGCGGTTCCGGCGTGCGGCCTCACGCCCACGCCGAGCTGCATCACGGGCTGCGACGTATCCGAACCGGATCTCGTCCGGGTTGACCATGCACCGCTGCCTAGATACCAGGACCTTTGGCTCGCCGGGAGCGGGCTCGACCACGGCGGTCCGCTCCAGAACCGCCGTCACCCACACCCGTTTCCCGTCGACGAGCGCTGGAAAGTCCGGGAGAATCACCACTTCGCTCTCGGTGGTCACCCGGTCGAGAGGGATCAGGCGCTCCGACTGCTTGTCCGACATGACACGAATAGTATCACATCTTAGCCGTCCGACCTTCGGCTTTTGGCGGAAGCGACTTGTTCGACTGAACCCGATCACTCGACCGCTGTTCAGCGCGCCGCCTCGCCTCGCGGCGCGGCCGCCAGCGGTGCTCGTAGAGCATCCACAGCGCCCACGCGACCGCCAGCAGGACGAAGCCCAGCGGCAGCAGGTGAGCGGGGATCACGCGGAACAGCAGGCGGCTGTTGCGGCCCAGCACCCGCCCCAGCTCCAGGAAGATCGCCGCCCAGATCGTCGACGACAAGAGGACACAGGGCACGAACAGTCGCCGCGGCAGCTCGAAGACGCCGGCGAAGGCCGAGAGCACGATGCGCATCCCGGGCACGTGCCTGCCGAAGATGACGGCCCACGGGCCCCAGCGCCGGAAGGCCCGCTCGGCCGAGTCCAGCCGCTCCGCCGTCAGGCCCATGTACGGGCCGAACCGCACCAGGAACGGGTGTCCGAAGCGCCGGCAGATCGAGTAGTTGCAGAACGCGCCGGCCGTCGCCGCGGTGACGACGGCGAGGAAGCCGAGCGGGAGCGGGAGCGCGCCGGTCGTCGTCAGGTAGCCGCCGTACGTGATGGCGGCGTCGCCCGGGGCCGGCAGTGGAATGCCCAGCTCCTCGGCGAAGATCACGAGGAACAGGCCCAGCGCCGGCTGGGCGCGAACGATGTGGCCGACGGCTCGCGCGGCCGGCCAGAACCAGTCGGGGGTCTGGAGCCAGACTGGTAGCGCACCGATGTGAGCGGTGATCAGCGAGTACAGAAACATGGCGTCAGCGCCAGACGTGCCGGCACGTGGCCGGCAGGCTCTCCTTACCTCCCTTCCTTATAGCAGGCGAGGCTACTCGTCAGGCGCGTTCGAATCCTATAGGACGTTCAGGACCGTGGTGGGCCCTGGCGGATCGACCGGTGCCGCCGGCAGCGTCTGCAGCTCGCGAGCGTCGGCCCAGGCGACCCCCGCCGCGAAGCAGCGCCCGAAGTGCTCGACGTACGCTCTCGCGGCGGCCTCGACCTCGATCGCCGGACCACCGAGCTCGACCACCGACGTGGCCCGCCTGCCGACCAGGCCGCACGGAACGATCCCGTGGTTGAACACCTCGAGGTCGCTGGTCAGGTTGAGCGCGAACCCGTGGCTCGTCACGTGCTGGTTGAGCTTGACCCCGATCGCGCCGACCTTGCCGCCCCCGCTCCAGACTCCGGTCAGGCCGGCGCCGCCGGGCTCGGAATCGATGCCCAGCGCGGCCAGGTACGCGATCAGCGAGCGCTCCAGGTCGCGGATGTGGCGGAGGATGTCGCTCTCCAGCCGCGTGAGGTCGAGGATCGGGTAGCCGACGAGCTGGCCGGGGCCGTGGTACGTCGCGTCGCCCCCGCGGTCGCTCCACACGATCTCGACGCCCCGCCGGGCGCACTCCGCCTCGCTCCACAGCAGCGTCGAGCCGTCGCCCCGCCGGCCGATCGTGAAGACGGCCGGGTGCTCGAGCAGCAGCAGGCTGTCCGGCTGCACGCCGGCGCGGACCGCCGCCACGGCCGCGCGCTGGACCTCCCACGCGTCGCGGTACGGGATCCGCCCCAGCCAGTACGCGGTCACCCTCCCCCCAGGCGGCGGAGGGACGGGACGGGGTGGAACGCCGTCTTCCAT
>DASQZW010000208.1:0-34630 GCA_035638495.1 Terriglobales bacterium | reverse complement strand
ACTTCTCGGGCAGCGGCCGCAGCGACTTGCTGAGCAGGCAGAACGAGCGGACGTACACGCTGGGCTCGCCACGCCTCGTCCGCCGCAGCGATCCGGTGGCGCCGACGACATCGCCCGGGTCGAGCTCCAGGAAGCGCCTGTACTGGTCTCCCAGCTCTTCGGCGCTCGCCCACAGCTGAATTCGACCGTCGCCGTCCTGCAGCGGCGCGAACGTCATGCCTCCGATCTGGCGCTTGTTCATGAGACGCCCGGCCACGACCACGTCGCCGGACTCCTCGTGACCATTCAGCAGCGCCAGCGCCTCGGCCGTCGTGTGCGTCCTCTCGAAGTGCGACACGTACGGCTGGACACCCTCGGAAACGAGGCGCTCCAGCTTCTCGCGGCGATCCCGCAGGGGTGCCGGCAGGTCGGGCTGCGTCTGGTCCGTCACCGTAGCGCCCAAGGGTACGGTGGCGAAACGGCCAGCCGCCGCGCCCTCAGCTGACCGCGAGGATCGTCACCCGGCTGATACCGCTCGGCGAGGTCCACTCGACCTCGTCGCCAGCGCGGTGGCCCAGCAGCGCCCGGCCCAGCGGGCTCTCGTTGGAGATGCGGCCACGCAGGGGATCGGCCTCGGCGGCGCCGACGATGTCGTACGTCTCGTCGCCGTCCTCGTCGCTCACCGTGACGCTGGCGCCGATCGTGACGACACCCTGCTCGCGCGGCTCGTCTTCGATCAGGACCGCGTTGCGAATCATCGCCTCCAGCGTCTGGATGCGCCCTTCGACCAGGCTCTGCTCGTTCTTGGCCTCGGTGTACTCGGCGTTCTCCGTGATGTCGCCGAAGTCACGCGCGTGGCGAATCCGCTCGGCAATCTCGGTACGGCGCACCTGGACCAGCTGATCGAGCTCCACCTCCAGCTGCCGCAGTCCATCCCTCGTCAGTAGCACTGGTCTCTCATCCATCACGAAGGCCCGCGATTTTATCATCCATCCTTAACTTCCGGACACCCTGTCGGGACCCCTGCATTCAGGATGGCAGAGGCGGCGGATGAGCACTCGCCCAGCGCGCGACACGTGCCGCGTCGCGCCGAGCTGAGCGGGCCGCGCGTGTGGGATCCATTCTTCGCAGTTCCAGCGAACGGGTGACGTCCCACGGTGGGCGGTGCGTCCCCTCCCGGACCTCGGAAGCGACCGCGTAGTGCGCCTGCCGGAACGGTGTGCCCTCCACGACCAGCCGCTCGGCGCTGTCGGTGGCCAGCAGGCCGGGGTCGCCGAGCGCCGCGGTGAGCCGCCCCCGGTCGAACGCCAGGTGCTGCACCAGCAGCCGCGCCGCCTCCAGGCACTCCGCGGCGTTGTCGACGGCCGCGAACAGCGCCTGCTTGTCCTCCTGCAGGTCGCGGTTGTACGTCAGCGGCAGACCCTTCAGCACGGTGGCGAGCGTCGTGAAGCTGCCCAGCGCCCGGCCGGCCCGGCCCCGCAGCAGCTCGGCGATGTCCGGGTTCTTCTTCTGGGGCATCAGGCTGGAGCCCGTCGCCACCCGATCGTCCAGCCGCACGAAGCCGAACTCGGCGCTGGCCCACAGCACCACGTCCTCGCCGAGCCGGCTCAGGTGCAGCCCCACCTGCACGCAGGCGTGCACCAGGTCCAGCGCGAAGTCGCGGTCGGCGACCGCGTCCATCGAGTTCCGAGCCAGCGCGGAGAATCCCAGCTCCGCCGCGACCACGTCCGGCCGCAGCGGCAACGTGCTGCCGGCCAGCGCGCCCGCGCCCAGCGGCATCACGTCCGCGGCCTCGTAGGCGGCGCGCAGCCGGCCCCCGTCGCGCACCAGCGGCTCAGCGTGCGCCAGCAAGTGGTGACCGACCGTCACCGGCTGGGCCCGCTGCAGGTGCGTGTAGCCGGGCATCGGCACGCGGGCGTGTGCCGCGGCCTGCGCGGCGAGCGCGTCCACGAGCGCGGCGGTCGCCGCCGACAGCCGACCGCTAGCGTCGCGGCAGTACAGCCGCAGGTCCAGCGCAACCTGGTCGTTTCGGGACCGGCCGGTGTGCAGGCGTGCGCCGCCGTCGGCGTCCAGCTCCGTCAGGCGGCGCTCGACCGCGGTGTGGACGTCCTCGTCCGAGTCACGGAATGGGAACGCGCCTGACGCCAGCTCCGCCCCGACCTGGCGGAGTCCGCGCTCGATGCCCGCGAGCTGGTCGGATGTGAGGAAGCCAGCCGCGAGCAGCCCGCGCGCGTGCGCGATCGAGCCGGCGACGTCGTACGGCGCCAGCCGCACGTCCACGGACAGCGAGGACGAGAACCGCTCCAGCTCGGGCAGGAGGCCCTCGGCGAAGCGGCCGCTGTAGAGCTTGCCCTCGGGGCCTCTTCCCCCCCTCGTCTGCCGGGGGGTCAGGGGGGGCAAATCGTCTTCCGCTATGACGTGAGCCTCTTCAGCTCGGGGGGCAGCAGCCGGTCCAGGTCGAGGCTCGACAACCGGCCCTGCACCTCGGACGCGGTCCGGACGCCCATGCCGAACAGCTTGATGAAGCCGGCCGCCGCGCCCTGGTCGAACTGGTCGCCCCGGCCGTACGTCGCCAGCTCCATGCGGTACAGCTGTTCGGGCGCCTTGCGGCCGACCACCTGCGATGAGCCCCGGTACAGCTTCAGGCGCACCTGCCCCGTCACGTGTCGCTGGGTCACGCTCACGAACGCGTGCAGCGCCTCGCGCAGCGGACTGAACCACAGCCCGTCGTATACGAGCTGCGCCCACTGGGCCGCCACCTGCTCCTTGAAGCGCGCGACGTCCTTCGGCAGCGTGATGTCCTCCAGCGCCTGGTGGGCCTGGAGCAGCAGCGAGGCGGCCGGCGCCTCGTAGATCTCGCGCGACTTGATCCCGATCAGGCGGTTCTCCAGGTGGTCGACGCGCCCCACGCCGTTGGCGCCCCCGACCGAGTTCAGGCACTCGACCAGCTCGACCGCCTGGATGGGCCGGCCGTCGAGCGTGACCGGCAGGCCCCCAGCGAACCCGATCTCCAGGTACGCTGGCTCGTCCGGGCACCGCTCGGGCGCCGCCGTCCACTCGTACACGTCCGGCGGCGGCTCCGCCCACGGGTCCTCCAGGATCCCGGCCTCGATCGAGCGGCCCCACAGGTTCTCGTCGACGGAGTACGGTGACTCGACGCTGGCGGGCACCTCGATGCTGTGCTCGCGGGCGTACTCGATCTCGTCCTCCCGGTTCATGCCCCACTCGCGCACGGGCGCCACGACCCGCAGCTCCGGCGCCAGCGCCGCGGTGGTCACGTCGAACCGCACCTGGTCGTTGCCCTTGCCGGTGCAGCCGTGGGCGATGCCGTGCGCGCCCTCGCGGCGCGCGATCTGGACCAGCATGGCCGCGATGAGCGGCCGCCCCAGCGCCGTCGCCAGCGGGTACTCGCGCTCGTACACTGCGCCCGCCTGCAGCGACGGCCACACGAACTCGCGAAGGAACGGCACCTTGCCGTCGATCACGTACGCGGCCGACGCGCCGACTCGCAGGGCGCGCCGCTGGATCGCGTCCAGGTCCTTCTTCTCGCCCAGGTCGATGGTCAGCGCCACCACGTCGTAGCCCTGGTCCCCGAGCCACCTGATCGCAACGGACGTGTCGAGTCCGCCCGAGTAGGCGAGGACGAGCTTCTCACGATTCGGCACCCAGGAACCTCCTCAGGTCGTCTGCGGTGGCGTCGTCCCGGAGCACGACGATGATCGTGTCGTCGCCGGCCACCGTGCCGGCGACGCCCGCGAACCCGGCCTCGTCGATCGCGCGGGCGACCAGGTTGGCGGTGCCCGAGGGCGTGTGGATGACGAGCAGGAACTGCACCTGCGCGATCGAGAGCACCAGCTCGCTCACGAACGCGGGCGTGCGCCCGGTCGCGTAGCCGTCCCCGGTCCGAACCAGCCCCAGCTCCTGGATGTCTCGCGACACCGTGGCCTGCGTGGCGCTGATGCCGCGCTCGGCGAGGGCTCGCGCCAGCTGCTGCTGCGTGTGCACCGGGCGCCGGCGGACCAGGTCGAGGATGGCACGCTGCCGGTCTTCCTTCATGCCCGCGCGCGCTTCATCCGCTGCACCGCCTCGTCGATCTCGGCGGCGCTGATGACCAGCGGCGGCACCAGCCGGACCGTCACGTCGTCGGTCGCGTTGACGATCACTCCCTCGTCCAGGCACCGCGACTGGAACTCACGCGCCACCGGCGCATCGAACACGATCGAGCGCATCAGGCCGCGGCCGCGCACCTGCCGGACCCCGTCCAGACCCGTGAGCGACGCGGCCAGGTGCTCGCCCATCTCCGCGGAGTTGCCGACCAGGCCCTCCTCCTCGATCGCGCGCAGCACCGCGACGCCCGCCGCGCACGCGAGCGGGTTGCCGCCGAACGTGGAGCCATGGTCGCCCGGCTCGAACACGTCCGCTCTCGGCCCGGCCAGGCAGGCCCCGATCGGCACGCCGCCGCCCAGCGCCTTGGCCAGCGTCATGACGTCGGGCACGATGCCGTCGTGCTGGTAGGCGAACCAGCGGCCGGTGCGGCCGAGCCCCGTCTGGATCTCGTCCAGGATCAGCAGCAGGTCGCGCTCGTCGCACCAGGCGCGCGCGCCCCGCACGTAGCCGTCGGGCGGCGGCACGACCCCGGCCTCGCCCAGGATCGGCTCCAGCATGATCGCGACGGTCCGCTCGGTGGTCGCGGCCCGCAGCGCGTCCAGGTCGCCGTAGGGGACGTGGACGAACCCCGGCGGCAGCGGCGCGAAGGGCGCCGAGTACGCGTCCTTGCCCCCGGCTGTGACCGTGGTGAGCGTCCGTCCGTGGAACGCGTCGTGGGTGGTGATGATCTCGTACGCGCCGTCCCGCCGAAGCCTGCCCCACTTGCGTGCCAGCTTGATCGCGGCCTCGTTTGCCTCGGCGCCGCTGTTGGCGAAGAACACCCGGCTCGGGAACGACAGCTCGACCAGCTTCCGCGCCAGCGCGACCTGCGGCTCCGTGTAGTAGAGGTTGGACGTGTGGATCAGGCGGCCCGCCTGCTCGGTAAGGGCCCGACGGAGGGCAGGGTGGGCGTGGCCCAGCACGTTGACTGCGATGCCCGCGACCAGGTCGAGGTACTCGCGGCCCTGGCTGTCGCGTACCGTGACGCCCCGGCCCTCGACCAGCGTGACCGGCAGCCGCTTGAACGTTCCCATGACGTACCGGTGCTCGAGATCGACGAGGCTCTGATCGGTGTCCATCATTCGCTCACCACCATGGTTCCAATGCCCGACTCGGTGAAGAGCTCCAGGAGCAGCGAGTGGGGCGTGCGGCCGTCGATGATGTGGGCCTGCGGCACCGCGTCCAGCGCGCGGAGGCATGCCTCGAGCTTCGGGATCATCCCGCCGGTCACCTCGCCGGACGCGATCATCCGCCGCGCGGCTTCGCGGCCGATCTCGCTCTGCACCCGCTGGCCGCCGTCGAGGACGCCGGGCACGTCGGTCATGAGGATCAGCTTGGCCGCGCCCAGCGCGACAGCCACCTCCGCAGCGACCGTGTCGGCGTTGATGTTGTAGGCGCGGCCGTCGTAGCCCAGGCCGATCGAGGCGATGACCGGGATGTAATTGCGCTCCAGCAGCGCCGTGATGGGCTCGGGGTTGACCTGGACCACGCGCCCCACCTGGCCCAGCTCCGGGTCCAGCTCCTCGGCGATGATCGTCGGCCCGTCCTCGCCGGACATGCCGATCGCCTGGCCGCCGAGCCGGTTGATCGTGGCGACCAGGTCGGGGCTGACCTTGCCGGTCAGCACCATCTTGACCACGTCCATCGTGGCGGCGTCGGTCACGCGCAGGCCGTTGCGGAACTCCGAGCGGAGACCCAGCCGCTCACTGAGCGCCGTGATCTCGGGGCCGCCGCCGTGCACCAGGACGGGCAGCATGCCCACGTAGCGCAGGAGCACGAGGTCGAGCAGCGTCTCGTCCCGACGCTGCTCGATCGCGTTGCCCCCCACCTTGATGACGACCACCTGGCCGTGGAAGCGCTTGATGTACGGAAGCGCCTCGACCAGGACCTGCGCTCGTTCGTTTACCTCGACGCTCATGTCTCTCCCCGCGACGCGCTAAGTCGTGTAGTCGGCATTGATCCGGACGTACTCCGCCGACAGGTCGCAGCCCCATGCCTCGGCCTGGCCGTCGCCAAGCCCCAGGTCCGCCGCGATCTCGATCTCGGGCTGCTCGAATGCGTGGCGGATCGCGTCGAGGTCGGCTTCGACCCCGGCGCCGGCGGCGAAGACCGTCACTCCGGCGATGCTCACGGTCAGCCGGTCGATGGCGACGTCCGAGCCGCTGTAGCCCAGCGCACAAACGATGCGGCCCCAGTTGGGGTCGGCGCCGTGGACAGCGGTCTTGACCAGGCTGCTGGACGCGACCGCGCGCGCTGCCAGCCGCGCCTGCTGGTCGTCGGGGGCGGTGGTCACCCGCACCGTCAGCAGCTTGGTCGCGCCCTCTCCATCCCTCGCGATCCGGCGGGCCAGCTCTCGCGCGACCTCCAGGATCGCCTCCTCCAGGGTGTCGGACTCGGGCGTCCCCTGTCGCACCGGCTCGTTGCCGGCGGCGCCGTTCGCGATCACGAGGAACGTGTCGTTCGTGGAGCTGTCGCCGTCGACCGTGACCTGGTTGAAGCTGCGGTCGGCGATGCGCTTCGCCGCGCCGGCGACCCAGCCGGGCTCCACCGCTGCGTCGGTGGTGACGTACGCCAGCATCGTGGCCATGTTGGGGTGGATCATCCCCGAGCCCTTGCACATGCCGCCGACGCGCACGGTCGTGCCGGCGAGCTCGAACTCGATCGCGTACGACTTCGGCACGGTGTCGGTGGTCATGATCGCCCGCGCGGCCGCCTCGCCGCCGTCGTCCGTGAGCGAGGCGCACGCCGCCGCGATGCCCCGCTTGACGGCGTCCATCGGCAGGTAGCGACCGATCACGCCGGTCGTGCCCACGAGCACCTGGTTGGGGTCGAGGTCGAGCCGGTCGGCCGTCAGCTTCGCCATCTGGAGCGCGTCGCGGAAGCCCTGCGCGCCGGTGCAGGCGTTCGCGTTCCCGGAGCACACGACGAGCGCCCGGACGCGGTTGTTCTTGAGGTGCAGCTGGTCGATCACGACCGACGCGCTCTTGACCTTGTTCGTGGTGAACACGCCACCCGCGTCGCACATCCGGTCGCTGGCGAAGACGGTCAGGTCCTCCCGCGGCTCGCCGGGCAGGGCGCTGGCCCCGGCCGTGAACCCCTTGATGCCGCACGCGGCCACCCCGGCGCGCCACTCCCGGGCGGCGGTCACGCCGCCCGCCACCGCCCGCGCATTGGTCAGGGTCACGGCCATTGCTGCACTCCCTCCAGGCCCGCCGTCCGGTCGAAGCCGAACGCGATGTTGAAGCACTCGACGCCCTGCCCGGACGCGCCCTTGACCAGGTTGTCGATGGCCGCGGTGACCACGGCCTTCGGACCCTGCGCCGCGACGTTGACCAGACACAGGTTGGTGTGACTCGCCAGCTTGGTGGTCGGCGTCTGGTCGAGCACTCGCGTGAACGGCTGGCCCGCGTAGAACTCGGCGTAGGCCCCGGCCAGGTCGGTCAGCGGCCCCACCAGGTCGAAGTAGCAGGTCACCAGGATGCCGCGGACCATCGGAATGAGGTGGGTGACCAGCGTGACGCGGGGCGGCTCGCCCCCGTTCAGGGCCGCGAGCTCCTGCAGGACCTCGGGAGAGTGCCGGTGGCCGGCGATCGAGTAGGCGTGCACGGTCTCGGACACCTCGGAGAAGTGCACGCCCAGCGACGGCGACCGGCCGGCGCCGGACACGCCCGACTTGCTGTCCACCACGACGTCGCCGCCCACCAGGCCGGCCGCCACGGCGGGCGCCAAGCCCAGGATCGCGGCCGTCGAGTGGCAGCCCGGCACGGCCACGAGGCGCGCGTGCTCGATCTCGCGGGCGTGCAGCTCGGGCAGGCCGAACACCGCCTCGCCCAGCAGCCCGGGCGCCGGGTGCTCCTGCCGGTACCAGCGCGGGTACTCAGCGGCCGACCTGAGCCGGAAGTCGGCGCTCATGTCGATCACGCGCGCGCCGGCTTCGAGCCAGCCGGCCACGCGGGCCGCGCCCACGTTGTGGGGCAGGCAGCTGAAGACGACATCCACCCGCGAGGCGTCGGGCTCGTCCTGGAAGCTGCCCGCGAGGTCCAGCAGCGGGAACACGGCCTGGTAGCGCTGACCGGCGAACGAGCGCGAGGTGAGCTGCGCAAGCTCCACTTCGGGGTGTCTGGCCAGGAGGTTGACGAGCGTCATGCCCGCGTAGCCGTTGGCGCCGGCCACCGCTGCCCTGATCTTCATCTGCGCATAAACATACAGGATTTCTGCATTTCTATGCGCCGTTGCAGAGTTGACCCTCACGTAACGTGAGGCCTCACCATCATGCCGAGGTGACGAACACGGGCTATTCGGTTGGAGAGGTGTCGCGGCTGGCCGGCGTCACGGTGCGGACGCTGCACCACTACGACGAGATCGGCCTGCTGCGTCCGAGCGGACGCACGGCGTCGGGCTACCGCCTGTACGCCGCCGCCGACCTCGATCGGCTGCAGCGCGTTCTCTGCTACCGCGAGCTCGGGTTCGGCCTCGAAGAGATCACGACCATCCTCGACGATCCGGCGGTCGACCCCCTCGACCATCTGCGCCGGCAGCACGGGATGCTGACGGGCCGGATCGATGCGCTACGGCGGATGGTCACCGCGATCGAGAAGACGATGGAGGCACGAAGAATGGGCATCGACCTGGACCCACGGGAGCTGTTCGAGGTGTTCGGCGACGCGGACCCGACGGTCCACCGGGAGGAGGCGGAGCAGCGCTGGGGCGGCACCGACGCGTGGAAGGTGTCGCGGCAGCGCGCGGCCGGCTACACGAAGGACGACTGGGTCCGGATCACCGGTGAGGCGCGCCGGATCCAGCAGGGCCTCGCCGCGGCGCTGCGCTCGGGCGCTCCGGCGGACGGAGCGGTGGCGATGGACCTGGCAGAGGAGCACCGGCGGCACATCGAGCGCTGGTTCTACCCCTGCGGGTACCGGATGCACCGCGGGCTGGGCGGGATGTACGTGGACGACCCGCGGTTCGCCGCCAACTACGAGAAGCTGGCGGCCCGGTTGGCCGCGTACGTCCGCGACGCGATCCACGCCAATGCGGCGCGGCACGGCGAGTAGCGGTCTATCCAGGCACGTACGGAACGTGCGACTCGGACCACCGGGCGCCGCCGTCTGTCGTGTGCAGCACGCGGAGGTCGGCGGTGGACCCGTGGTCCGTGGTCGCCCACCCCTCGCCGGCGGCGGTGAGCCAGACGTCCTGGAGCGCCGTGATGCCGCCCGGCAGCGCCGTCGCGATGTCGCGCCAGGAGCGGCCGGCGTCGGCGGTCACGCGGACGGTCGCGCCCGCGGCCACCGCCCAGTGGTCGTGGTCGATCACGGACAGTCGGCTCGCGGAGCCACCGGGGGCCGGCGCCGCGATCGGGAGGGCGCGGGGCTCCTCCCAGGTGCGTCCGCCGTCGAGGCTCGGCACGGCCAGGTAGGTGGTGCCGGCGAGCGCGACCAGCACCGCCGCGCCGTCGCGCGCCAGCTGAAGGTCGAGAAACAGGACCGGCCCGCCCAGCGGCAGTGATACGTCCGACCAGGTGCGGCCACCGTCCGACGTCGCGAGCAGCCGGGCGGAGTGGACGAAGCTGACGGTCAGCCAGCCGTGGGCGGCGTCACGGAAGGCAAGGACGTACTTGTCGCCGTCCAGCGGCACCCCGCCCGACAGCGGATGGTCGGCGTTCACCCGCCAGCGCTCCGTCCAGGAGGCGCCGCCGTCGGAGGTCCACCACAGGGCGGTCGGCTGCTCTGAGCTCGCGGGGTCGACCTGGAGGTCCAGGTACCAGCCCTCCGACGGGCTGAGGAAATGAGCGCCAGGTCCGTACATCTCGCCGGCCGGCAGCGGAACCCGCCGCCAGGTGCGGCCCCCGTCGCCCGTCGAGTACAGGCCCTTCCCGAGCTGCAGCACGGCGTGCGTCCGGTCGATGGCCTGGATGCCGAACGTGTCGTCGTAGAGCAGCGGGATCGGGAGCTGGCGCCACGTCCGGCCGGCGTCCGCGGTCCAGTAGAGGTAGGCCGTGCCGCCCGTCTGAGTGCACGCCAGTGCCTCCGTCGCCGAGACGACCCCGAAGCCGGTGAGCCTGACGACTCCGATCTGAGACGGGTTGGCCGTCGGCCGCGGCAAAGGCCGGCCGGCCGGCCGGGGGTGCAGGTAGGCGACGGCGACGAGGGCGACCACGAGGCCGGCGCCCGCGAGCGCCACCAGCGCGCGAAGCGGCCTCGGGCCAATCACGGCCTACGCTTCGGCGTGCAGCCCCCGGACCACGTTCGCGAGCAGGCCGCGGGGGGCGAACCTCGCCGAGAACGTGGAGAGGCGCCCGAACAGGCCGGGAACCACGACCGTTCGGCCCCGGAGCACGGCGTTGTAGCCGGCGTCCGCCACGGTGCGGGCGTCCATCACGCCGATCCGGAAGAGCCGGGAGCTCGCCGCCCCGGCACGTGACGCGAAGCCCGTCTGCGTGGCCGGCGGGCACAGGACGGTCACCTTCACGCCGGTGCCCTCGAGCTCGTTGGCGAGCCCCTCGGAGAAGGACAGGACGTACGCCTTCGATGCGTAGTACACGTCCATGAAGGGGCCTGGGAAGTACGCGGCGGTCGAGGCGACGTTCAGGACGTGCCCGTGGCCGCGCTCGACCATGCCCGGCAGGAGCAGCCGCGTCAGAGCGGTCAGCGCGAGCACGTTGACCCGGATCTCGTCCAGGCTCGCCTCGAGGTCCGACTCGACGAACGCGCCATGCAGGCCGAACCCCGCGTTGTTGACCAGGACGTCGACGGTGCGGCCGGACTCCTCGATCCCGCGGGCGATCTCGAACGGCGCCGAGGGCCGAGCCAGGTCGCCGGCGATGCACGACGGCCGCTCGCCGAACGCCTCCAGCGCAGTCGCGGCTCTGGCCAGCCGTTCCTCGTCTCTCGCCACGAGGATGAGCCGGTGGCCGTCGCGCGCGAACCGCTTCGCCAGCTCGTAGCCGATGCCGCTCGACCCGCCCGTGACGAGCACGGTCCATGCCACGGGGCGAGTATAGGCGCGCTACTTGATCGCATACGTGGCGGTCACCTGGACCACCCGCTGGGGTCCGGACGATCCGTAGCAGGTCACCGGCGGCTGCGCGACCAGGCTCTGGAGGCTGCCGAGCGTGACGCCGGCGGACGTGGCGGCCGACGCGGCCATGTCCTTCGCCTGTGCGGCGGCCCGGCCCACGGCGTTCTGGACCTGGTCCAGCGTCGGCTCCGCGGCCACGGGCGACGACTGCGAGTAGGCGCTCACGCCGGGGAGCTGGGAGACCGCCTGCGTGGCCTGCGTCAGCGCGTCCATGCCGGTGACGGTCGCCTGCAGGGACGCGTAGGCGCTGAACTGCCGGCCGAGCGTGTCCAGATAGGTGCGGTAGTAGGACACCTGGACGCTCGCGGCCGGCACGCCGACCTTCGCGAGCGCGTCGCGGACCGCCGCGATCCTGGACTGGACCGCGCCCAGGGCCGACGCCGCGTCGCTGCCGCTCTGCTGCACCGTGACGCTCACGGTGCCGACCTGCTCGGAGCCGGTGATGGCCGCCGTGCCGGTCGCGGCCAGGCCGCGGCCCTGGAACTGAACGGTCGGCGACGCCGAGCAGGAGCCGCCCACGATCGGGTATGGCGCCGGCAGCGCGAGCGATGCGCTCTGTCCCGAGGCCGCGGGCGCGAGCGAGCGGGCGTCGATGGCCGAGCCAGCGGCGGCAGCCGGAGCCGCGGCCTGCTGGGAGGCGCTGGAGGACTGGGTTTCGGCGGCCGGGGGAACGACGGTGGAGGACACACCCTGCGCAGCGCCCCTGGCGGTCAGCGCAGAGGCAGCGAGGGCCACTGCGAGCATCAGGGCCAGCGCGGCCGCCCCTGCCGCTGCATATCGCCACCAGGCTGGGAACTGCATGGAGGAAGTCGCGTTCATGGCAGCTGGAACGCGCGTGCGCTCCGGAGGGAACGCGGGAGCCTATCGGATGTCGGCCGTACCCCCAACGTCGAAGCAGCTGCGGGCTCCCGTGTGGCAGGCGGGACCGGTCGCGTGCACCCGGAGGAGGACGGCATCTCGGTCGCAGTCCAGCCGCACCTCGACCACCTCCAGGGAGTTGCCGGACGTGGCGCCCTTCTCCCACAGGCCGCGCCTCCGCGAGTGGAACCACGCCCGACCCGTCGCCAGCGTGCGGTCCCACGCCTCCTCGTCCTGGTAGGCCAGCATCAGCACGTCGCCGGATTCGGCGTCCTGCGCGATGGTAGGCACGAGGCCCTTCGAGAAGTCCGGGCGTAGATCGGTCACCGGCGGATCTCCAGCCCGCTCGCGGCCAGCTCCTCCTTCACCGAGGCGATCGCGAGCTCGCCGAAATGGAAGATCGACGCCGCCAGTGCGGCCTCGGCGCCACCGATGGTCAGCGCCTCGTACAGGTGCGAGGCGCGTCCCGCGCCGCCGGACGCGATCACCGGCAGCCGCACCGCCCGGCTGACCGCAGCGGTCAGCTCGAGGTCGTAGCCGTCGTGCGTGCCGTCACGGTCCATCGACGTCAGCAGCACCTCGCCCGCGCCGAGCCGCTCGCCCTCGGCGGCCCACTCCACCGCGTCCCGGCCCGCCGGCCGCCGGCCGCCGTGCGAGTACACCTCCCACCCGCGGCCGTCCGCGCGGCGCCGAGCGTCGATGGCCAGCACCACGCACTGCGCGCCGAACACCTCCGCGCAGCGCGTCAGCAGAGTCGGGTCGGCCAGCGCCGCCGAGTTCACCGAGACCTTGTCCGCGCCGTGGGACAGCAGCTCCTGCATGTCCTCGACCGTGCGTACGCCGCCGCCGACCGTGAGCGGGATGAACACCTCGTCAGCCGTCCGTGCCACGGCGTCCAGCAGGGTCCGCCGCTCCTCGTGCGACGCGGTGATGTCGAGGAAGACGATCTCGTCCGCGCCCGCCCGGTCGTAGGCCGCGGCGAGCTCGGCCGGGTCGCCCGCGTCCCGCAGGTCCACGAAGCGGACGCCCTTCACGACCCGGCCGGCGTCGACGTCGAGGCACGGGATGATCCGCTTGGCCGGCACCTCAGCCCGCTCCGCAGAAGTCGAGGAAGTTGGCGTAGACGCGCAGGCCGTCCGCGCCGCTCTTCTCCGGGTGGAACTGCGTGCCCATCACGTTCAGCCGGCCGGCCGCGGCCGCCGGCGAGTGCTCGGTCGCGGCCAGGGCGTCCCGCGAGGCTCCCGGGGTGAAGGAGTGCAGGAAGTAGCAGTAGGCGCCGTCCGCGATCCCGGTCCACAGCGGCGACCACTCCGTCTGGCGCAGCCGGCACCAGCCGATGACCGGCAGCCGGGGAGCGCCCGTGACCTCGACCACGCGGCCCTGGAGCAGGCCCAGGCCCTCGTGGCGGCCGTGCTCCTCCGACTCCTCGAACAGCAGCTGGTAGCCGAGGCACACGCCGAGCAGCGGCCGGCCCTTCCTGGCCAGCTCGACGATCCAGCGGCCCAGGTTGCCGCGCTCCAGGTGGCGGAGGGCCATCGCGAACGCGCCCACCCCGGGCAGCACCAGGCCGCTGGCGCGCGCCAGCTCGTCCTTGTCCGAGGTCAGGACCGGGGATGCGCCCACGTGCTGGAGCGCCCGCTCCACGGAACGCAGGTTGCCGACGCCGTAGTCCACGATCGCGATCATCCGAGCAGCCCCTTCGATGACGGCACCCCACTGCCGCTCAGCGCCGTGGCCTGGCGCAGCGCCAGGCCCAGCGCCTTGAAGCCCGACTCCGCGATGTGGTGCCGGTTGCGCCCGCGGATGAGGTCCAGGTGCAGGGTCGCGCCCGCGTGCACCGAGAAGGCCCGCCACCACTCCTCGAGCGTCTCCGAGTCGATGCCGCCGATCGGACCGCTGAGGGCGACGTTGTAGGAGAGGAACGGGCGCCGGCCGAGGTCGATCACCACTCGGGAGAGCGCCTCGTCGAGGGGCGCGTACGCATGCGCGAAGCGGGCGATCCCGGCACGATCGCCGAGGGCGCGGGCGAGCGCCTGGCCCAGCACGATCCCGGCGTCCTCGATCAGGTGGTGCTCGTCGACGTGCAGGTCTCCCGCGCCGCGCAGCCGGAGGTCGAAGCAGGCGTAGCGGGCCACCTGCTCCAGCATGTGGTCGAGGAAGCCGAGGCCGGTGGCGATCTCCACCGTGCCGCCCGCCTCCAGCCGCACCTCGCAGTCGAGCTGAGTCTCGCGGCTCAGGCGCTCGATCCGTCCAACCCGTTCAGTCATCGGATCTCACCTCGATGGCGTGGGCGTGCGCCGTCAGGCCCTCCATGCGCGCCAGGGTCGCGGCGGCCTCGCCGAGACCCCGCAGCCCGCCGGCTCCGACCCGGGCGACGCTCGTCCGCTTCAGGAAGGTGTACACGCCGAGGGGCGACGAGAAGCGGGCCGAGCCTGACGTCGGCAGCGTGTGGTTGGGGCCGATCATGTAGTCGCCGAGCGAGACCGGCGCGTACGGCCCGACGAACACGGCGCCGGCGTTCTCGACCCGGGCCACCAGCGGCTCCGGGTCGGCGGCAACGATCTCCAGGTGCTCGGGACCGAAGTCGTTGGCGACCTCGATCGCCTCCTCCGCCGAGCCGGCGAGCACGATGCAGCAGCGCGCGGCCCGGACCACCTCGGCCCGGTCGAGCCGCGCGGCGAGGTCCGTGAACGCCTCCTCGACCGCGTCCGCCAGCGCCCGCGAATCGGTCACCAGCACCGCCCAGGCCATCGGGTCGTGCTCGAGCTGCGAGGCCAGGTCCGCGGCCACGTAGTGCGCCGGCGCCGACCGGTCGGCCACGACCATGATCTCGGTCGGGCCCGCGATGCCGTCGACCCCGACCGCGCCGAACACCTCGCGCTTCGCCAGCGTCACGTACACGTTGCCGGGGCCCGCCACCACGTCCACGCGGGGCACGCCCTCGGTGCCGTGGGCGAAGGCCGCCACCGCCTGTGCGCCGCCCATTCGGTAGACGCGGTCCACCTCCGCCAGCGCGGCCGCGGCCAGGATCGGCGCCGCGACGGTGCCATCGCGGGCGGGCGGCGTGGCCAGCAGGACCTCGGCCACCCCGGCGATCCTGGCCGGGATCGCGGTCATCAGTACGGTGGACGGGTATGGCACGCGGCCGCCGGGGACGTAGAGACCGGCCCGCCGCACCGGACGGACCAGCAGCTCGAGGCCCTCCGGTCCGCGCACGTCCGCGAAGGTCTCGGCCTGGTGGAAGGCCCGGATGCGGCGCGCCGCCAGCTCCAGCGCCGAGCGCTGGTCCTCCCCCAGGCCCTCGAGCGCCCGGTCGAGGTCCGGCCGCTCCAGCGCCCAGCTCTCGCCCGCCGCCGGCGCCCAGCCGTCGAAGCGGAGGGCGTACTCGCGGAGGGCCGCTTCGCCCTCGGCGGCGACGCGCGTGCAGATGACGCGCACGGCCTCGCGCTGCTCTTCGGTGCCCCCGGCGTCGGAGCGGTCCGCGGACCGGGCCCGCCACTCCTCGGCCGCGTAGCGCTGGATGGGCATCAGGGAGAGTCCCTCCCCCCTCGCGGGGGAGGTGGCCCGGTCACGGGCCGGAGGGGGGGTCGGGTGAGCAGCACCCGGCACCGGGTTCGGTCGTCCGTTCGAGCGACCCCCCTCCGGGCCCCGGGGGGCCCTCCTCCCCCGCGAGGGGGGAGGGACCTCGAACCGCTCATCCCAACGCCTCCCGGATGCGCGTCACGAGCGCCTGCACGGCGCCGGTGCGCGTCTTCAGCGATGCCTGGTTCGCGATCAGCCGGGCGGTCGAGCAGCCGACCTCGTCCACGATCCGCAGCCGGTTCTCACGCAGTGTCCGGCCGGTCTGGGTCAGGTCCACGATCGCGTCCACCAGGCCCACCAGCGGGGCCAGCTCCACCGAACCGTGCAGGTGCACGATCTCCGCCCGCTGCCCCAGCCTCCCGAGGTACTGCTCGGTCGCCAACCCGTACTTCGTGCCCACGCGCAGCGAGGGCGGCCACGTCCCGGGCCCGCCGAGGGGCGACGCATCGGGCACTGCGACGATCAGCCGGCACTCGCCGAACAGCAGGTCCAGCAGCTCGTAGTGGCTGCCGCTCGACTCCCAGAGCTGGTCCTTGCCGGCGATCCCGACGTCGGCCGATCCGTGGTCCACGTACGCGGGCACGTCGGCGGGCTTGACCAGCACCACGCGGATGCCGTCGCGCTCGACCAGCAGCTTGCGCCCGATCTCCTCGGGGGCCAGGTCCGCGACTCCCGCCCGCCGCAAGAGGTCCAGGCTGCCCTCCAGCAGCGTGCCCGTCGGTATCGCGATCGAGATCATCCGCCGCGCTCCGCCAGGCGAGCCACCACCTGCTCTGCGGGCAGCCGCTGGATCCTGGCCGGGGCGGCCGCCGGCGACCACGAGACGGTGCGGCCGCCGCCCACGTGGAGCAGGTGCGCGGCGCCCAGCGCCTCGCGCCACTCCAGGGCGCCGGCCAGGCGCCGGGCCTCCGTGTCCACCACCGCCCGCATGCCGAACATGCGAAGCGAGCCGGCCAGGCCCAGTGCCGCCGAGAGCCCGACGCTGGACCACGCCACCGCGGCGTCCAGCCGGGTCAGCTCCCGGCCCACGCCAGACCGGCGCAGCACCTCGCCCATCAGGTCGAGGTGGATCATGAACCCCGTCGCCGGCGCCGGCCGTCCGAAGCACGCCAGCAGGCCGTCGTACCGGCCGCCCTGTGCCAGCGGCCGGCCGACCTCCGGGCCGTATCCCTCGAAGATCACGCCGGTGTAGTAGTCGAAGTCGCGGATCGCGCCCAGGTCCAGGGACACCGAGCTGCCCAGCCCATGGGCGCGCAGCAGTTCATGGACGCGCGCGAGCTCCTCCAGCGCCCGCTCCGAGCGCCGGTTGCGGACCAGCGCGCCGGCCGCCTCCAGGATGCCGGCGTCGCCACGCAGGGCCGGGAAGTGCAGCAGCAGCTCGTGCTCGGCGCTGCGCAGCGGCGTGGCGGCGAGCAGCGCCTCCAGCGCGACGAAGTCCCGCTGCGCCAGCGCCGCCCGAACGCCCGGCTTCACGTCGGCGGGCAGCGCGAGCCCGTCCAGCAGCCCCAGGAAGAACTCGGAGTGGCCCACGTCGACCTGGTAGCGGCGCAGGCCGGCCGCGTCCAGGCAGCGGACCGCGAGCGCGATCACCTCCGCGTCCGCCACCGGGCCGGAAGCGCCCACGAGCTCGGCGCCGACCTGGTACGCCTCGCGGCGCCGCGTGAACCTGCCCGGGTCGTTCGTCAGCACCGGGCCTGCGTAGCAGAGCCGCATCGGCAGCGGCGCGGCCCGGAGCGAGCCGGCGACCAGCCTGGCCACGGGGACGGTTCGTTCCCCCACCAGCGCGAGCACGGAGCCGTCGGCATCCATCAGCTTGAAGAGGCGGCGGCGTACGTCGGCGTCGAGGCCCAGCGCCAGCACGTCGAGCCGCTCGAGCGTGGGCGTCACGACGTAGCGGTAGCCCCAGCGGCGCATCTCCGCCAGGACCGCTTCCTGGGTGTCGCGCATGCCCTCCGCCTCCTCCGGGAGGAGGTCGCGGAGGCCGGGGACGCCGCTAGGCGACTGGGCGTCCGGCGAGGAGGTGAAGGGACCTCCCGGCCGGGGCCGCGGCGGACGCGCCGCTGAACCCCCTCCCCCCTCCTGGGGGAGGGTCGGGAACGGGGGGATCAATCCTCCTCATTCGTCGTCGTCCTCATCGTCCGCCTCGTCCATCTCCAGCGCGACGTCGTCGCCGAAGTCCAGGTCCGGCTCCTCGTCGTCGACGACCTCGTGCATGCCCTCGTCGTCGTCCAGGTCGAGCCCGGCCGCCCGGGACACCGGCTCCTCGTCCTCCTCGTCGACCGAGAAGACCTCGACGTCGGGCGAGACCAGGCGCTCCCGCGTGTACGGGCGGAACTCGACCTCGCGCCGGCGGACGATCGGGAAGCTCGGCTTGCCCACGAACTTCGGATCCTGGTACACCTCGCGCACGATCACCTTGACGGTGGTGCCGTCGCAGGACGTGATCCCCGCCTGGTAGCGGTTGCCGCCCTGGATGAACTTCAGCAGCCGGCGGGCCAGCTTCGGCTCGAGGCTGCCGACGCGCACGCCGCGCACGGTGTCCACCTCGATGCCGTCGCCGTCGACCCGCAGCTCCGCCACGTCGCCCGGCGCGACCTTGGAGCAGACGTCGGAGGCCGCGGACCGGAGGGTGGTGGTGGTGGTCTTGCCCATCTCCTCGACGAAGAGGTTGAGGTCGACCTTCACCGGGCCTCCCTTGAGGATGTCCTTGGCGTTCATGAGGCTCTCGAGCTTGGTCGCGTTCTTCCGAGCCACGGGGTTCATGGGGTTGATGGCTAACGAGGCGTCGTAGGCCGCCTTCGCCTCCTCCAGCCGGCCGAGCTCGGTCAGCGCCTTGCCCAAGCGGTTCTGGGAGCCCTCGTCGGCCCCGAAGCTCTGGATGATGAATTCGTTGAGCTCGACGGCCTCCTCCCAGCGGGCGTCCACGGCCAGCTGCACCGCATCGTCCACGTACGCGGACTTGGGCTTGGAGGGTTCCTGGGTCTGAGTGGTCAAAGCGCACGCTCCAACAGAACGATCGAGAAGAGGAGCCGGCGGGAGCTTCCCCGTCGCTCCGGGGGCCAAGTATACGAACTGGCCAGCCACGACACCGGAGGCGGGCACCCGAACCGCGAATGGTCGGGTTCCTGTCCAACCAGGTTGAACCCCAGTTCCCGGTTCGCGCTTGACACCGGCCCCCCCGCTGCGAATAGTTTCGCTCTGGAGTACGTTTGCGCCCTCGCCGGCGCACTCTCGCCCCGGTGTGCCCCGGGAAGAGGGCGAGGGCTGGGAGGTTCGGCCGTATGAGGTGGCGGCACCCCTCCGAAAACCAACAGCCTATTTCTCGAATCGAGAAGGGGGACGTATGAGTCATCACCGAGTCCTCAGGGGCGGCGCTATCGCCATGCTGGCGGCCGTCCTGTCGTTCGCCTGCGGCACCGGAGGCGGCACGAGCAGCAGCTCGTCTGGTGGAAACAAGGGCACCATCAAGATCGGCGTCGAGATGCCGCTGTCGGGCACCGAGGGCTCGCAGGGCCAGCCGATCCTCAAAGGCGTGCGCTTCGCCGTGGACAAGGTCGGTGGAACGCTCAAGGGCTACACGCTGCAGGTGTCCGACTACGACGACGCGGTCAACGGGACGCACGACCCCCAGAAGGGCGCGCAGAACGTCACCGCGATGGCCGGCGACACCAAGGTCGTCGGCTTCGTCGGACCGCTCAACTCCAGCGTTGCCAAGACCGAGATCCCGATCGCGGCCGACGCTCACCTGGCGATGATCAGCCCGGCCAACACCAACCCGTGCCTCACCAAGGACAACCCGGACCCGCGGTTCCCGTACGACGCGGGCTGCGCCGGCCTGGCCGAGCAGCTGCGCAAGGGCAACCCCAACAACTACTTCCGCACGGTCACCACGGATGACTACCAGGGCCCGGCGATGGCGGACTACTTCCTCCAGGCGCTGAAGGTCAGCAAGGTGGCGGTCGGCTCCGACAACCAGACGTACGGCAAGGGCATCGCCGACTCCTTCACCGCCGAGTTCAAGGCGAAGGGCGGCACCGTTGTCGGCACGCGGTTCGACTACGACCAGCAGAACACGAACGACTTCAAGACCTGGCTCACCGCGGCCAAGACGGCCGGCGCGACGGGCATCTACGTCGGCGGCGTGACGTCGACCAAGGTCTGCCAGGTCCGCGCGCAGATGCAGGGCATCTTCGACGTCAGCACCCCGTTCGGCGGCGGTGACGGCATCGTGCAGGACAGCAACTGCGTGAAGGACGCGGGCGCGATGTCGCCGAACGTCTACTCCTCGATCGCTGCTGTCGACCCGACGCACGTGCCGTCGGCCAAGGCCACCATCGACGCCTACAAGAAGGCCAACCCGGCGCCGACCGATTACACCGCGTACTCGATCGTGGCGGCCGACTCCGCCGGCATCCTCATCGCGGCCATCGGCCGGGTGATCGACGCCAACGGCGGCAACCTCCCGTCCGACCCGACGAAGGCCCGCGAGGCCGTCCGCGCCGAGGTCGCCAAGACCAAGAACTACACCGGCGCGCTCGGCAGCACCAGCTTCGACGACCGCGGCGACACCAACGTCAAGATCATCTCCATCTACAAGTACACGAGCAGCGACCCGAACGCGGCCAACGACGAGCCGTGGGCGGCCCAGATCAACTACGGGGAGTCCACTCCCACCATCCAGACGGGCTAGCGACCAAAGAGGGAGCCCCTCGGGGCTCCCTCTTTTTCTTTTATGTGCAAGGATTCGCGCATCACGTGAAGAGGGGAGTGACTTGGCAACCGTTGTAGGAGCTTTGCGGCAGACGCGCCTGGTGCTGTCGGGTCAGCTTGGTGCGTGGGTGTTCTACGGAATCGGCGCCGCCGCGTTCCTCCTGCTGATCCTCCCGCGGATCTTCCAGGACCCGGTGTTCTTCGTCCAGATCCTTATCTTCGGACTCACCGACGGCGCCCTGTACGCGCTGATCGCGCTGGGCTACACGATGGTGTACGGCATCATCGAGCTCATCAACTTCGCGCACGGCGACGTGTTCACCATGGGCGGCATGATCGGGTTGGCCATCTTCGCGCTGCTCGGCATCGTGCCCAACCAGACGTATCACTTCGGCGCGCTGCTGCTGCCGCTCCTGGTGGGCGTGTTCGCGGTCACGATGGCCATCACCGGAGTGCTCAACATCACGATCGAGCGGATCGCATACAAGCCGCTGCGCCACCAGCCCCGCCTCGCGCCATTGATCACCGCCGTGGGGATGTCGTTCATCCTCGAGGGCATCATGTTCGTCTGGCACGGCCCCAACTTCGTCCAGGCGCCGAACCTGCTGCCGAGCGCTCGGCTCACGGTGCTGGGCGTCACCGTGGATACCCGCCAGGTCATCATCATCCTGGTCGCGGTCGGGCTGATGCTGGCGCTGACGAGCTTCGTCGAGTTCACCCGCCTGGGCAAGGCCATGCGCGCGACGGCTCAGGACCGCGACGCCGCCACCCTGATGGGCATCAACATCGACCGCACCATCTCCACCACGTTCTTCATCGGGGCGGCGCTGGCGGCGGCCGGGGGCATGCTCTGGGGGCTGTACTACAACGACCTGCGCTTCGACACCGGCTTCGGGGCCGGGCTCGCCGCCTTCACGGCCGCGGTCTTCGGCGGCATCGGCAACATCCAGGGCGCGGCGCTCGGCGCGCTCCTGATCGGCCTCGTCCGGGCGTTCAACGACGGGTACGGCTATGCCACGTGGACCGACGTGATCATCTTCGGGATCCTGATCCTGGTGCTGACCCTGCGCCCGACCGGGCTGCTGGGCATGCGGGTGCCGGAGAAGTGATCGAGCGGGTCCGGTCGCTGCCGGTGTGGTTCCGCGCCAACTCGCGCAGCCCGAACGTCATCGTCTACACGTGCCTGGTGGTCGGCGTGCTCCTCTACCCGACGGTGGTCCAGTTCGTGAACCCGGACCAGTCGATCACGCTGATCAACACGGCCGCCGACGCCGGGGTGTTCGTGCTCATGGCCATCGGGCTGAACGTGGTGGTCGGCTTCGCGGGGCTCCTCGACCTCGGCTACGCGGCGTTCTTCGCGATCGGCGCCTACACGTACGCCATGCTCGCCTCCGGCCAGCTGGGCATCGCCCCCATCCATCACGCGGTGCACCTGCCGTTCTGGCTGCTGCTCTTCGTGGCGGTGTTCGTGGCGGCGTCGGCGGGAGCCCTCCTGGGCGCTCCCACCCTGCGGCTGCGAGGCGACTACCTCGCGATCGTCACGCTGGGGTTCGGCGAGATCGTGCCGCGCCTGTTCCGCAACCTCAGCGCCTGGACCGGCGGCGTCAACGCGATCTCCGCCATCGACTCCCCGACGCTGCCCGTCTGGATCGACGGGCCGTGGGACGGCGCGCCCTTCGGCATCGTCCACAACCTGAAGTTCACCGTGTTCGAGCCGGTCGCCTACTACTTGCTGATGGCGCTGTTGATCTTCCTCTGCATCATCATCGTCACGAACCTCCAGCGCTCTCGTCTGGGCCGGGCCTGGATGGCCGTCCGCGAGGACGAGCTGGCCGCGTCGGCGATGGGCGTGAACACGCGGAACATCAAGCTGCTCGCCTTCAGCATCGGCGCCGCCTTCAGCGGGTTCGCCGGCTGCTACTTCGGCGCCAAGCTGTCGACCGTCAGCCCCGAGAACTTCTCGTTCCTGGTCTCCGTGACCGTGCTGCTGATGGTGACGCTCGGCGGCATGGGCAACGTGCCCGGCGTCATCGTGGGGGCGCTGCTGATCTACTTCGTCCAGTACAAGATCCTGGGTGACCTGCCCCACTGGGTCAACGGCATCGGGAGCGCCGTCGGCCTGCCGACCACGACCGTCACGAAGCTGTCGGACCTGGCCACCAACCTCAACTACGTGGTGTTCGGCCTGATCCTCGTGGTCACGATGCTGCTCAGACCCCAGGGCCTCGTGCCCAGCCGGCAGCGGCAGGAGGAGCTCACCAAGGGCACCCACGGCGGCGAGGTCGTCGACATGAGGGGGGCGGCGTGAGCGCCGACGGCTCCATCCTCCGGCTCGAAAACGTGACCAGGCGGTTCGGCGGCCTGGTCGCCGTCGACGAAGTCAGCTTCGACGTGCGGCGGGGCGAGGTGTTCGCCCTGATCGGCCCCAACGGGGCGGGCAAGACCACCCTGTTCAACGGCATCACGGGCCTCATCCCCCCGTCCAGCGGAACCGTCGAGTTCGACGGTCGCGACATCACCGGCCTCAGGCCGCACCAGGTGGCGGTCCGCGGCATCGCGCGCACGTTCCAGAACATCCGGCTCTTCGACTACATGTCGGCGCTGGACAACGTGCGCGTCGGGCAGCACAGCCGGATGCACGCCAAGGTCTGGGACGCCGTCTTCAAGACGCCGCTCGAGCGGGTCGAGGAGCGCGAGGTCGAGGCGAGGGCGATGCAGCTGCTGCGGTTCGTAGGCATCGAGCGCCAGGCGCACAACTACGCGCGCAACCTGCCCTACGGCCAGCAGCGGCGTCTCGAGATCGCCCGCGCGCTGGCCAGCGGCCCCACGCTGCTGCTGCTCGACGAGCCGGCCGCGGGGTTCACGCCGCAGGAGAAGGTCGAGCTGATGGTCCTCGTCGAGAAGATCCTCGACCAGGGGATCACCGTCTTCCTGATCGAGCACGACATGAAGGTGGTGATGGGCATCTCCAAGCGCATCGCGGTCCTGGACCACGGCGAGAAGATCGCCGAGGGCAGCCCCGAGGAGGTGCGCACCAACAGCAGGGTCATCGAAGCCTACCTGGGCAAGAGCGCCTAGCCGTGGCCATGCTGGAGATCCAGGGGGTCGAGGCCTTCTACGGCCGTGTCCGGGCGCTGGCCGACGTCAGCCTGGAGGTGGACACCGGCGAGGTGGTGGCGCTGATCGGATCCAACGGCGCCGGTAAGACCACCACGCTCCGGACGATCTCGGGCCTGCTGCACCCCGCCGCGGGCTCGATCCGGTTCGACGGGCAGGACATCACGAGCGTGCCGGCGGCCAAGCGGGTCGAGATGGGGATCTGCCACGTGCCTGAGGGGCGACGCCTCTTCCCGCGCATGTCCGTCGACGACAACCTCACGCTGGGCTCGTACTCCCGCCGGGACGGCAGCGGCCGGGTGCAGCAGGACCGGGAGCGGGTGTTCACGCTCTTCCCGCGGCTGCGGGAGCGACAGTCGCAGATCGCGGGCACGCTCTCGGGCGGCGAGCAGCAGATGCTCGCGATCGGCCGGGCGCTGATGTCGCAGCCGAAGGTGCTGATGATGGACGAGCCATCGCTGGGCCTCGCCCCGATCCTGGTCGAGACGATCTTCGAGATCATCGCCGAGATCAACCAGCAGGGCATCCCGATCCTGCTGGTGGAGCAGAACGCGCACAAGGCGCTGGAGGTCGCGCACCGCGCGTACGTGCTGGAGACCGGCTCGATCGTCAAGACGGGGCCGGGAGTGGAGCTGCTGCAGTCCGAGGACGTGGCCCGAGCGTACCTGGGGATGTAGGGCGAACCGCACATCGGGACCGATGTGCGAATCCCCGGGGACGAGAAGCGCACTTCTGGACCGATGTGCGGTTCCCGGTACCCTCACTCCATGCCCGCGCCGGCCACGTTCGCCCTCTTCGCGGCGGCCACCGTCGTGCTCCTCGTCGTTCCCGGACCCGCCGTCCTGTACATCGTCACCCGGAGCGTGGCCCAGGGCCGTGGCGCCGGACTCGTCTCCGTGCTCGGCGTCCACACCGGCTCGCTGGTGCACGTGGCGTTCGCGGCCGTGGGCGTGTCGGCCCTGCTGTACGCCTCGGCGACCGCCTTCACGGCCGTCAGATACGCCGGCGCCGCCTATCTGGTGTTCCTGGGCCTGCGCAAGCTGCTGGGACGCGGCGCCGGGGACGGTGCGGCCGCCGGGCCCGCCCCCGCCTCGGCCCGGCGCCTGTACGGCCAGGGCGTGGTCGTCAACGTGCTCAACCCAAAGACGGCGATCTTCTTCCTCGCGTTCCTGCCCCAGTTCGTGAACCCGGCCCGGGGGCCGGTCGCGCTGCAGATCGCGGTGCTCGGGACGTGCTTCATCGCGCTCGGGATCGTCAGCGACGGCTCGTACGCGCTGCTCTCGAGCGCGCTGGCCGGACGCCTGCGCCGGACCCCGGGAGCCCGGCGCGCCATCGACCGCTCGAGCGGGGCGATGCTGGTCGGGCTCGGCGCGTACGCGGCGTTCGCCGGCGGCGCCAAGCAGGCGTAGGTGCGCAGCCCCTGGCGGTACTAGGCGCTCTCCCGCCGCGCCTCCGCCGCGTCGTTCGGCGTGATGATCGTGGTCTTCGGCTCCTGGATCTGCGAGGCCCGCACCTCCTGCCAGATCGCCGTGGCGAACGCCTGCAGGAGGCCCGCGATCGGGGCGCCCAGCAGCGCGCCCCAGATCCCGAACAGCTCGCTGCCCGCGACCAGGGCCAGCAGCGCCACGGCCGGGTGAATGCCCACCGCCCTCGCCATGATGCGCGGGCCGATCAGGTCGCCTTCGATCACGTGCACGACCACGAAGTAGCCGAGCACCAACAGCGCCAGGATCGGCCCCTGGAACAGCGCGATGATCACGCAGACCGTGCCCGAGATGATCACCCCGAGCACCGGCACGAACTCCATGAAGAAGGCGAGGATGCCGAGCAGCAGCGCGTAGCGGACCTGGAGGACCCCCATCCCGACCCCCACCAGGGTGCCGACGATCAGCGCCATGGTCAGGGTGCCGCGGACGTACCCGCCCACCACCTGGTTGACGATCGTGATCGCCATGTTGGCCCGGCTCGCCTGGCTCCGCGGGGCCTGCTCGCGCACCCACGCCACCACCCGCGGCCCGTTGGCGACCAGGTAGATGCTGAGGATCAGGATCAGCACCGTGTCCACGATCGCGCTCAGCACGGACCGCACGAAGTCGAACGCGTCCGACGCGGCCTGGCTGCCGATGCTCTGGAGGTACTCGATCAGCCGGCCCTGGGCCTGGTCGAGGTCGTTCTGGGTGATCCCGAAGCGGCCCAGCAAGCCCTGCGCCTCGGGGAGCAGCGACTGCGCCCGCGCCGCGTAGTACGGCAGGCTGTGGACCAGGTTGTTCGTCTCGGTGGCCGCGCTGACCACCACGACGCTGAGCAGGCCCACCAGCAGGCAGAAGCCGAAGACATACGCGATCGCGATCGCCGCCACGCGGGGGAGCCAGCGCTGGAGCAGGTCGACCACCGGCGACAGCGCGAACGCCACGACCGTGCTCAGTACGAGGATCAGCAGCGCGTGCGTCACGTGGCTCAGCAGCCACGCGACGACCAGCAGCACCGCCAGCCACGCGAGCACCACCAGCGGCACCAGCAGGGCGCGAACGAGGCGCGTCTGCATGAGGTCACCCCGGGACATGTCGGATCCGATGGAGGCCAGATTACCTGGTCTGATAGCTGATGAAGAAAAGGTAAGCGATCAGCGCGATGAAGACCCCGTACTCGATCAGCACGTTGCGGCTGATCGACTCCTCGACGGTGTGCCTGATGATGCCGCGGTTCACGTACCACAGCAGGAAGAGCATGACCGTGAACACGCCCTCCGGGAAGTAGAGGTACACGGTCATCGCCCACGCGAAGAAGGTCACCAGCTGGGCGACGAACAGCGAGAAGAGGAGCGCGCGCCGGGGCGTCATGGGGTTGCCGAAGACGCGGAACGAGCGGTAGCTGGCGAGGAGTGAGATCAGGAAGATGCTGGCCAGGCTCAGCGGGAGCGCCAGATGGAGGGCGAGGATGACGAGGAACGAACCTGCCAGCCCGAAGGCCAGCAGCACCTCCTGAACGACGATGTGGCTCGGCTTGATCCGGTCCTTGAGCTGCCGGTAGTCGAGGTGCGCGGCGAAGCAGAAGCCGATCCCGAACGCGCTGGTGATCAGCGAGTACTTCCACCACTCGGGCACCAGCAGGGACAGCCCCGCGACGGCCAGGGTGCCCAGGACGACGGGCACGAAGTGCTCGATGCTGGGCATGCCGGTCTCGGAGTGGAGATAGCCCATCAGCGCCGGCGTCGCCAGCACCAGGAGGCCCACCCCGAGGCCCCACACCTGCGTCGGGCCCACCATCTCGGACTTGAAGCCCATGGAGATCGCCACCAGGATGATCCCCACGAAGACGAGGAAGCGCTTGTCTCGCTCGCTCCGGGCCTTCATGGAAGGCAGCACGCGAGCCTCAGCGGGAGGCGTCTTCACGACCGCATCATCTTAGCCAAGGCGCGAGTCCGCCGTAACACGATCTTTGCCCTGTTCAAGTGAGTCGACTTGCGGTTCAGCAAGTGACGCGGGACAGACGGACATCGCGGTCCAGGTGTGGGGACGTCGTTTCCTTCGCTCCCTCCCCCCTCCACGGGGGAGGGTTGGGTGGGGGGACGTCGTCTTCCTCGATATGCTGTCTGCTCCATGTGGCGGGAGCCGTCTTGACGGGCACGCCGAGTGCCGGCGACATCGACCAGGCGATCACGGAGAGCGTCCGCGATCCGGCCGACGTCGCCGCCGGCGCGGTCATCCGCGAGGCCGGCCTTGGCGCCCTGCCCGTCCTCGCGGAACGGCTCTCGGCCGACGCCCCGATCGAGGTGGTCGAGCGCTTCGAGGCGATCCTCAAGTCCGTGCTCCTGGAGGGCCTGTCGGGGGGCGTCTCGGGGGCCACGGCGCGCGAGGTGGCCCGCTTCCAGCAGGAGCTCGGCTTCCTGTTCAAGTACAAATCCTATGCAGTGAAATGCGCGACGCCGCTCGGATACTCAGTTTTCTTTCAGCGGCCGGGCGAGGGCTTCAGCTTCCAGCGGCACATCACCCGCAAGACCGAGGTGTTCCACATCCTCGACGTGCTGCCCGGCGGCTACGCGTTCGTCTGCCGCTATGAGGACTGGGCGGCGGCGTACGACCCGGCCTCGTTCGCGGCCTGGCTGGCCGGTGCCGGGGACCCCCGCTACGACGCGTTCCGCTTCGACGTCCAGCCGGGGGACGTGTTCGTGATCGACCAGCTCAACGTCGTGCACACGGTGATCGGCTGCGTCCTGGAGGAGTTCGCGACGGTCTCCACCGACATGGTCGACCGCCTGTACGACCAGAACCTGGGCAGGCCGATGCCGCCGGAGTTCGACCGGGCCTGGTCGCGGGAGCAGCTGGCAGCCCTGACCTACCCACCCGACGCGCGCCGGCTCACGCTGGGCGGGCGCCCGCCGGCGACCGCGCCGATCGCTCCGGTCGCGATCACGGGCGGCACCGTGCGCACGCTGGCGGACACGTTCGTGCTGGCCCGTCACTACGTGGTCGACGCTTCGACCGACCTCCAGCACGACGACGAGCGGGCGACCATCCTCCACGTCACGGCCGGCCGGGGCCGCGTCGTCGTCGCGGACCGCGAGGAGGCGGCGTTCTCGATCCCGCCCTCGCTGCCGGCCGGCAAGGCCGACGTCCTGCTGATCCCTCCCGGCACGCGCTACGGCTTCGTCGACGAGGGTGACAGCCCGTTCGAACTATCGGAACACCGCATCACGCTGGCGGCCGCGCTGGCGTAGGCCGTCCGCCGTTCGGTCACTTGCCGGAGGTGCTGAGCAGTCGCCGCGACGCGTCATAAGGGAACAGGTCCATGATCTCCTCCCGCCGGACGCGCTCCTGCACCTCGCGCCAGAACTCCACCCGGTACAGCTCGCCGTGGCTGCGCTCCAGGACCTCGCGCAGCGGCGTGGGCAGACCCAGGAAGCGACTGAACTCCTCCGGGAACAGGTCCCGAGGACCCACGCCGAACCACGCCTCGTCGGAGAGGTCGTCGTCGTCGGTGGACGCCGGCGGCAGCGACCGGAAGCAGAAGTCCGTGACGAGCCCCAGCTCGTCGTAGTCGTAGCAGACGACCCGGCCATGCCGGGTCACCCCGAAGTTCTTGGGCAGCAGCTCGCCCGGGAAGATCCCGCTCGCCGCCAGGTCCTTGATCGCCTGGCCGAAGTCGACCACCGCCGCGGTCGCCGCCTCGCCGGACGACTGACGCACGTGCAGGTCGAGCGGCGTGACCCGCCGCTCCACGTACGCGTGGTGCACGACCACCTCGTCCGGTCCCACGTCCACCGTGTGGTCCGCGTTGCGCTCGAACTCCTCGATCAGCGCCGGCTCGAAGCGCGCCCGCTCGAACTGCAGGTGCTCGAACTCCTGGGCCTCGACCAGCCGGCCCGCGCGATCGTGCCGGAACACGAGGCGATAGCTCTCCCGGATGCCGCCCGGCGTCGTCGGCTTGACGGCGGGGAACCGGTCGCGGATCACCTTGAAGACGACGTCGGAACCCGGCATGGTGAACACCACCATCACCATGCCGGGCGTGCCGGGCGCCAGCTGGAAGCGCTCGTCTGTGTCGTGGAGGCGGTGCAGGAGGTCCCGGTAGAGCTCCGTCTTGCCGTGCTTGTGATGGCCGAGCGCGATGTACAGCTCCGCGATCGACTTGCGCGGCATGAGCAGCTTCAGCGATCGCACGAGCCGGTACGGCGGGTCGAGATCCACGTGGAAGTGGGAGCGCGTGAAGCTGAAGAGGATGCTGATGTCGTTCTCGTCGGTGAGCACCGCGTCGACGACCATGCCGCACTCCGTGTTCAGCAGCGCGAGCGCGAACGGCACGTAGCGGTCGCCGGCGGCCAGCCGGCCGAGCAGGTACGCGCCCTTGCGGCGAAAGAACGGCGCCTCGATCACCTCGGCACGGTCGATCCGTTCCGGCAGTCCGGTCCGGCGGAGGTGCTCGACCAGCCGCGCGGCGGCGAGGCGGGCGTCGCGGCGCAGGTCCTGATAGGGCGCGTGGAGCCCGTCGTGGCGGAGGATCGTCTCCACCAGCTCCGTGGCGTCCGACCGCAGCTCGTGCGCCTGGAAGACCGGGCTGCCGGCGTCCAACGGGGGCATCTCGAAGTCGGAGTCGACGAACTCGATGCTGCCGTCCACGCCGACCGTGGCGAAGATGCGGCGTGTCACGGAGTTGAAGAACGTCTCCGCGAGCTCCCAGTCGTCGCGGCGAGCGATCAGGCCGGAGTAGACGGCCTTGATGCTGGCCCACACGACCGCGTCGGCCACGCGGTCGCCGAGCGTCTCCCGCACCACGCGCTCGACGCCGTCGATGACGCCACCGTACATGTCCAGGCGCTCGCTCGCGTCCGCAACCGCGCCGGCCCAGTCGCGGCTGGCGAACCGGCCAGCCGCCCGCCGGCTGATCGCCCGGAACTCGTCGCGGTACGCCTCAAACCCGACGAGCACGGCGTTTGCGGTCAGGTTCGCGAGCCGGCTGTCCGAGAGCTCTCCCGTGCTCCGCGCCATCACAGGGTCAGCGTAGGCGATGGCGTTCGGCCCGCGTCTACGTGCGCAACACCCGATGGTCCGATCGCCGGACTTCGTCCGGGTCGTCCGTACCCTGACCCGGCTACGGGGCCTCGATACCGACGATCTCCTCGAGCGCCGTCAGCCGCGCCTGGACCGCCTCGGGGCTGGACGCTTCGGAGTACACGCGGATCAGCGGCTCCGTGCCGCTCGCGCGGAGGAGGACCCAGCTCCCGTCGTGCAGGAAGAACTTGTAGCCGTCGTCGTCCCGCACCCGATCGACCGCCACGCCTGCCACCTCGCGAGGGCTGTTGGCCCCGAGCGTGTCCAGCACCCGGCGGCGTTCGATCGGGTACGAGTCGCGCGGCAGGTGGATGTCGTGGCGCGCGTACGCGTGCTCGCCTACCTCGGCCTCGAGGGCCCGGAGGATCTCGCTGAGCGGGCGGCCCTCCTTCACGATCATGTCGGCGAAGAACAGCCCGCACAGGATGCCGTCGCGCTCGGGAATGTGGCCCCGGATGGCATACCCACCAGACTCCTCGCCGCCCAGCACCGCGTCGGTCTCGATCATCCGGGGCGCGATGCTCTTGAAGCCGACCGGCACCTCGTACACCGGAACGCCGTAGCGCTCGCCGAGCCGGTCGGCCATCGACGTCATGTTGATGCTCTTGACGACCGGGCCCCGCCACCCCCGGATCTCGACCAGGTAGCGCATGAGCAGCGCGTACACCTGCAGCTGGTTGACGAACCGACCGGTCTCGTCGACGATGCCGACCCGGTCGGCATCGCCGTCCGTCGCGATGCACAGGTCGAAGCCCCCGCCGCGCATCGTCGCGAGGGCCTGGTCGATGTTGGGCGGGATCGGCTCGGGGTTGACCCCGCCGAAGTAGGGGTTGCGATCGCCGTGCAGCTCCGTGACCATCGTTGCCCGGCCGCCGAGCAGACCGGTCAGGTAGCCGTACGCTGAGCCGTACAGTGTCTCGTGCAGGACGCGCAGGCCGGCCGCGCGGATGCCGTCCACGTCGACCATGCGACGCAGCTGCGCGCAGTACGCGGGCCGGGGATCGATGCGCTCGATCAGCGGGTCGTCCGGCGGCGCCCGGCGCACGCCGGCGGCGTTCACCGCGTTGATCCGCCGCTCCAGCTCCGCGATCACCTCGGCCGGCGCCGAGCTGCCGGTCTCGGGCTTGTACTTCAGGCCGTTGAACAGGTACGGGTTGTGGCTGGCGGTCACGACCGCGGCCCCTGTCGCCCGCCGCTCGATCACCGTCCAGGACGCCACCTGCGTCGGCGACGGGCGATCGAACAGGAGCGAGCGGACCCCGTTGGCGGCCAGCACCCGTGCCACGTCGGACGCGAACTCCTCGGAGGCGAAGCGGCAGTCGTAGCCGACGACGGCCAGCGGCTCTGCGGCCCGGCTGCGCAGGTACTCGGCCGTGCCCTGGGCGCACCGGCGGACGGCGGCGTACGTGAAGTCGTCGCCGACGATGCCACGCCAGCCGTCGGTGCCGAACTTGATCTCCGGGGTCACGAGGGCTCCTGTCTACGGGTACTTGCCTAGAGGTACTTGCTCAGGCCGCTGCGGCCCAGCTCGTCGACGACCTTCTTCACGTCCTGGGCGCGCGATTTCGGGCACACGAGCAGCGCATCCTCGGTGTCGACCACGACCAGGTCGCTGACCCCGATCACCGCGACGAGCTTGTCCGGCACGGAGATGAAGCTGTTGCGCGTGTCGATGAGGACAGGTACGCCGTCGACCACGTTGCCCGCCTCGTCCTGGTGCAGCAGGTCGGCGAGCTCGCTCCAGGAGCCGACATCGGCCCACTCGAAGGCGGCCGGGACCAGGAGCAGGCGATCGGTCCGCTCCATGACCGTGTAGTCGACCGCCTCCACGGGGAGCGCCGAGTAGATCCGGGCCGCCGCGCCCTCGTCGCCGGTGCGCCGCGCCGCCAGCGTCGCGACCAGGCCGGCGTGGTGGTCGGGCCCATGGCGGCGCAGTTCCTCGACGAAGGCGTCGCAGCGCCAGCAGAAGAGGTTCAGGTTCCAGAAGTGGCGGCCGCCCTCCAGGTACCGCTCCGCGACGGCAGCCTCGGGCTTCTCCACGAAGCGGATCACGCGGAGCGCGACCTCCTCACCCACGCGCACCTCGTCTCCGGCCTCGATGTAGCCGAACCCCGTGGCCGCGTAGCGCGGACGCAGGCCGATCGTCACCAGACGGTCCGACCCGCCGGCGATGGCGGCGGCCGAGCGCACGGCCTGCTGGAATGCGGGGAGGGCGCCGATGACGTGATCGGCCGCGGTCGACACCATGACCGCTTCCGGGTCGCGCTCGAGCAGCGTCATCGCCGCCAGGCCGAGCGCGTTGGTGGTGCCGCGGGCCGCCGGCTCGACGATCATGCCGTCGGCCGGCAGCTCTGGCACGAGCTCCGCGATCAGGGGCACCTGGCGCTCCTCCGTCAGGACGAGGACCTGGCGCGCCAGCGGGGCCATCCGTTCGTACGCCTCCGCCACGAGCGGACGTCCGGTGCCCGAGAGCGGCAGCACGTGCTTGGGGGAGCGCCGCCGCGACCGGGGCCAGAGCCGCGACCCGGAGCCGCCGGCCGGGATGACCGCGTAGAGGTGCTCGCTCAACGGAGCTCCGCCGCGAGCTCGGCCGCGCGGCGTGTGTCCTCCCAAGGCGCTTCGACGTCAGTTCGACCGAAGTGACCGTAACAGGCCATGGGCCGGAACAGCGGTCGCCGAAGGTTGAGCTCTTTGATGATCCCGAGGGGGCTCAGGTCGTAGCAGCGCAGCACTGCCCGCTCGAGCTCCGAGTCAGCGACCCGGCCGGTGCCCATAGTGTCGACCCGCAACGCGATGGGCTTCACTAGCCCGATAGCGTAGGCGATCTGGACTTCGCACCGCCTGGCCAGACCGCCGGCGACGACGTTCCTGGCCACGTAGCGCGCGCCGTACGCGCCGACCCGGTCGACCTTCGTCGGGTCTTTGCCGCTGAAGCAGCCTCCGCCCTGTCGCGCGTAGCCGCCGTAGGTGTCGACGGTCGTCTGGCGGCCAGTGAGGCCCGTGTCGGCGACCGGACCGCCGATGACGAACCGGCCGCTCGGGTTGACGTGGTAGCGCGTCTCCTCGGTGGCCAGGCCGTCCGCGAGCACGGGGCGGATCACCTGTTCGATCACGTCTGCCCGCAGCTGGTCGACGCCGATCTCCTCGTGGTGCTGGGCCGACACCACCACGTCCTGGACGCCGGCGGGCCTGCCGTCCGCGTCGTAGCCGACGGTGACCTGGACCTTGCCGTCGGGCCTGAGGTACGGCAGCGACTTGCTCCTGCGGGCCTCGGCCAGCCGGCGGGCCATCGCGTGGGCCAGGCTGATGGGCAGCGGCATCAGCTCGGGCGTCTCGTCGCACGCGTAGCCGAACACGATGCCGGAGTCACCCGCGCCGCCCACGTCCACGCCCTGGGCGATGTCGGGCGACTGTTCGTCGATGCTGACGAGCACGCCGCACGTCTCGCAGTCGAAGCCGTATTTGGCGCGGGTGTAGCCGACCTCGCGCACGGTCTGCCGGATGATGCGCGGGATGTCGACGTAGCAGTCGGTCGTGATCTCGCCCGCGACCATGACGAGGCCGGTCGTGACCGCGGTCTCGCAGGCCACCCTGGCGAGCGGGTCCTTGGCCAGTATCGCGTCCAGGACCGCGTCGGAGATCTGGTCGGCCAGCTTGTCGGGGTGACCCTCGGTGACGGACTCCGACGTGAACCGGCTCGTGCTGCGCGGCGCCTCGCGGGCCATGGCGCTTCCTCCTTGCCCCACGCCGGCAAGGCCGAGCCACCATTGCGGGCCCCGCCCCAGGCGCCAGGGCGCTTCCTCCGGGATGGTCACTAGCGTACCTTCGCAGGGTGCAGCGGCGGCCTCTCGGCAGAACCGGAATCGACGTGCCTGCGATCGGCATGGGCACCTGGCGCACGTTCGACACGCGCGCGGACCGGCGCGGGCTGGTCGAGGAGGCGCTCGCCGCCGGCGTCGACCTCTTCGACTCCTCGCCGATGTACGGCAGGGCCGAGGACACCCTGGCCCGGGCGCTGCGCGGACTGCGCGACCGCGTGATCGTCGCCACCAAGGTCTGGACCCCGGACGCCGGCCAGGGCCGCCGGCAGGCCGAGCACGCGCTGTCCCTCTACGGGACGGTCGACGTCTACCAGGTCCACAACCTCGTCAACGTGCCGGCGCAGCTCGCGCTGCTGGAACGTCTGAAGGCGGACGGCCGGGTCCGGGCCGTGGGCGCCACCCACTATCAGGAGGCGGCGTTCGGCGAGCTCGCGGCCCTCATGCGCTCGGGCCGCGTGGACATGGTGCAGATTCCGTACAACCCGCTCCGCCGCGACGCGGAACGAGAGGTTCTGCCGCTGGCCGAGGAGCTCGGCCTGGGCGTGCTGGTCATGAGCCCGCTGCAGGAAGGCATCCTCGACTTCCGGCCGACCGACGCGGAGCTCCGGGAGCTGGGCGTCGCGACGTGGGCGCAGGCGATCCTCAAGTGGATCGCGAGCGACCAGCGGGTGAGCACGGTGCTCACCGCGACGCAGCGGTCTGGGCGGATCACCGAGAACGCTCGGGGCGGCGAGCCGCCGATGTTCACACCCGAGCAGCGTCAACTCGTCAGCAGGATCTGCGCCGCCGACTGAC
>DASQZW010000207.1:0-6532 GCA_035638495.1 Terriglobales bacterium | reverse complement strand
AGCGTCATGACGCTCAGATGCGCGCCGGCCGACTCGCCGCCGATGAGCAGCCGGTCGGTGCCGAAGTCCGAACGAGCGTGCTCCATGAGCCACACCGCGGCGGCCTCGCAGTCGTCCATGGAGTCCGTGAGACGGTGCTCGGGTGCCATCCGGTAGTCGATGCTGACCGTCGCGACGCCGCAGGACCTGGCCAGTTCGTCATTCTCGACGTCGTCCATCCGCGGCGAGCCGATCATCCAGGCGCCCCCGTGGATGTCGAGGTACACCGCGCGCACCTCGTCCGGCCGGAGCACGCGCGCCGGGATCGGCCCGGTCGGCCCCGGGATCGACATCTCCGACACGGGGAGCACCGGCTCGCCCATCAACACGCTGAACGGCGAGTCGGGCGCGTCCATGAACTCCCGCATCCTTACGATGTCTTCGGCGGACTCGAACGACATCGGCGGCATGTAGTTGGCCGCCTGCTGGTTGAACAGGCGGGCCTCTTCGATGTGCTGCTCCAGGTCGGCGCTGTAGGTCATGAGCCCATCGTATGGCGGCCCGTGGCGGGCCACCAAATCCCTTAACATCACGGATCTCAGACGTGAGGAGGCTCCTCGCCCACCGCAACGCGCGCCTCTACCTCGCCGGGCAGGGCCTCTCCACCCTCGGGGACAGTGCGATGTGGCTGGCGGCCGCGGTGTGGGTCAAGAGCGTGACCGGCAGCACCTCGGCGGCGGGCCTCGTCTTCTTCGCGTTCACGGTGCCGCAGCTCGCCGCGCCGCTCGCCGGTCTCCTGGTCGATCGCGTGCGGCGCCGGCCCCTCATGGTCGCGACGAACCTGCTGACCGGAGTCGTCGTGCTGCTGCTCCTCCTCGTCCGAGGAAGCGGCGACGTCTGGCTCATCTACGCGGTCATGGTGCTGTACGGAGCGTCGAACGCCGTGCTGAGCAGCGGACAGACCGCGCTGCTGCCGGCCATGCTCCCCGACGAGGTGCTGCCGGACGCCAACGCCGCCCTGCAGACGATCGCCCAGGGGCTCCGGCTGGTCAGTCCGCTGCTGGGCGCCGGCCTGTTCGCCTGGCGCGGCGGGGGCATCGTCGCCGTCCTCGACGCGGCGACCTTCGCCGCGGCGGCGGCCGCCCTCCTCGCGGTGCGCGTCAATGAACCGGCGCCGGCGCCGGCACCGGCGTCCGCGGACGGCCGCTGGCTCGCCGAGATCGGGGCCGGCCTGCGGCACGTGCGAGAGACCCCGATCCTCTTCCAGATGGTCGTCTCCGCCGTCCTCGCGATGCTGCTCTTCGGCTTCTCCGAGACCACCGTCTTTGCCGTCGTCGATCGGGGCCTCCACCGTCCGCCGACCTTCGTCGGAGTTCTGCTGACCGCCCAGGGCGTCGGCGCCATCGCCGGCGGACTCGTGGCCGCACCACTGCTCCGCCGTCTCGGCGGCGGCGTGCTGTTCGGCGCCGGGCTGGCGGCGGCCGCTCTCGGCGGGGCCCTGCTGACAGTCTCGTCCCTCCCCGTCGTCGCAGCGGCGGTCGTCGTATTCGGCGTCAGCCTGCCCTGGCTGCTGGTCAGCGTCATCACCGTGATGCAGCGCGCCACGCCATCACACCTGCAGGGCCGCGTCTCGTCGGCCCTCACCATGGTTGTCGTCGTGCCGCAGACGCTGTTCATCGCGCTGGGCGCCGTGCTCGTCGCGCTCGTCGACTACCGCCTGCTGCTGGTCACCTGTGCCGCGGTCATGGCGGTCGCCGCCGGGTACATGCTGACCCGCCCGGAGCGGGTCGCTGAACTCCGGGCGGGCCAACCGGTCCGTGAGTCTCCACCTGAGCAGCCGGGTATCGATCCCGGTTGAGAGGCCAGCAAGGGCCTGACCGCTCCCAGAGCACCGCCAGGGGCCGACGCACGCTTCCGTGCAGTGGGTTGGTGGGACTGGATGCCCGGCTGCGCCGGGCTCCGTTCAGCCCTGCGGGCTCGAGAGCTCGGCGCGCCGTGCATCCACTCCGTTAAACGCGGACAGATGCATGGCGAGTCGCATTGCGTCGACAATCGTACAAACGATCGACGTGCTTGACAAGGACCTGTCCGAGTGGCTGCGCCGTCACGAGCGCGAGTGCGCCGAGAACGTGGAGACGTGGATGGTCCGGTCGCTGCCGGTGCCGCTGGGGGTGCTGGTCGAGTGCTGGCCTGATCCGTCGTGGCGGCGTGCGCTCGAGAACGTCGTGGTCGCCGGCGGCGGGGCCACCGGCTTCCTGCGCGGCGCCGACGGCGCCCGGGGCGCCGGCATGGTCACGGCCGACGGCGAGACCGTCTGGTCGGCGGCGTCGTCGTTCCTCGTGCCGCACCCGGTCCTGATCGACGAGCTGGACGACTTCCGCGATTTCGCGACCGAGCTCCAGGTCGACCAGGCCGTCCCGCAGCTCTACCGCGAGACGTGGGCCCGGCCGGGTGAGCCGGCCGGCGACCGGGTCGACGAGTTTGCGGGCGGCCGCTTCGCGCAGCTCCTGCAGGCCACCAGCCGCTGCCGGGCCCTCGGATACGCCGTGAGCGGCGGATCGGCGGTGACCCGGGTCTGGGAGACGGCCCGGCTCGTCGAGGCGCGCTACTGGATCGGGAGCGAGGCTCCCGACGCACCGGTGACCACCGGCGACCTGGTCTGGGTCGCGGCGGGCGGCCGGCGGCTGGAGCTGCCGGAGGTCGGCCCGGTCGCGTACTCGGAGGGCATGCGCATGGCTGCCCTTGTCTATGCCGGCCGCACGGCGGACGAGGAGGAGGCGTGACGGAGTCGGTGGATGGGCTGCTGCGCGCCGGCGGGCTCGCGCCCCCGGGCTCCGAGCCATCGGAGCCGGCCGACCCGGTGACGGCTCGGCGCTACCGCCATCCAGCGCTCGGCGACCGGCCGGTCGTCCGGCTGGTCGCCGAGCCGCTGGCCCGGGCCGAGGACCTGACGCTCCGGCTGGCGGGGTTCGAGCTCGAGGCCGTCTCACAGCCGGTCGCGCTCGGCCGCCGGCGGGCGCTCGGGTTCCCGGGCTGGGTGCTGCTGAACCACCCCGAGGACGCCGACTACGCGCTGGCCGTCGTCGACGCGATGGCGTCTCTGGCTCGCCTGGCGCGAGCGAAGCCGGGCGCCGCTAAGGACGGGTACGAGGCGATCGCCTCGCGTCTGGCCCGCTCTGTGCCGCACGTGCTGCCCACTTACTTCGAGGAGGCCGGCCGGGCGTTCATCGACGCCGGCAGCACGACGCAGGCCGGCGTCATGTTCGGGAAGGCGCGTGAGGCCGAGCGCGTCTACGCGCTGGACGTCGACGAGGAGCGCCGCCTGGCCGTCTTCGTCGAGTTCGCGCTGGCCGGAGCGCTGACGGCGAGGTCGCTCGCGGACTATGCCCGGCAGCTGAGCGAGTCCGGCGACCCGGCCGCCGCGTACGCCACTTTTCGGCGGCTGTGCGTCGAGCGGACCAGGGCAGGGGTCGCGCCGTGGTCGGAGATGGCCACCCAGCTGCGGCGCCTGGGGACCGCCGCCGGCGTCGACCTCGACGCCGACGAGCGCGACCTGCTGGCAGAGCTGCTCGAGGCGCCGGCGCTGGCCCGGGCGCCGGCCGGCTTCTGGCGTGCGTACCGGCGCCCGCTTCTCGAACTGGCGCGGCCGTCGCCGGCCGTGCGCCGCCTGCTGCTCGACCTGCGGCCGCGCGTGGCCGGCATCCACGACTGGTGGCTGGCCCTGCTCGACAGTGCCGGCGCGCTGGAGGCGCTCACGGCGCCGGCGACGGCGGTCGAGCCCGAGGCGGCCCCTCGGGGCGGCGCGGCCGCCTGGCTCACCCGGATGGTCGTCGCGTCGACGGCCGACTGGCGCTCTCCGGGCGTGCCGGACGCCCTGTTCGCCCTCCTCCCCCGGATGGCGCGCCGGCTCCGCGCGGACGGCACGCCGGTTCGGGTGGCAGGGCGCGACGACTGGCAGACCGACCTGGACCTGCTCGACCTGGCCCTGGAGCTGCTGGTGCCCGTCGAGGCCCCTGGGCCCGAGACCAGCCTGCACTTCACTCGATGGCTCGGGCGCCCCGAAGCCCGACGGCGCGACCTGGACCACGTCGCCGCGGACCTCGCCTGGGGGCCCCTGCTGCTGGATGCGCTCGACGACGACCTGGGCCGGGTCCCGGCCGGCCGCGTGCTGGCCGGCGGGCACCTGCGGCGAGCGTTCTCGGCCTGGCTCGATCGCATGGCGGACCGCATCGACGGCGGCGGCCTGCCCGACCTGGTGGACGAGCTGGGCCGGCTGGACCGGGTGCTCGACCCGGACGCCCTCGACGTCAACCCGGCCGCCCGCGATCGCATGCTGGGCGCGGACGCCGGCCGCAGCCTCGCCCGCACCCTGCGCGGCGGCTGCCTGGACGAGCTGGGCTGGCCCGCGCTGGAGCGGGCGCGCGCCCGGCTCGGGGCGAACATCACCGCCAGCGGTTCGTGGCCCAACCTCGTGGTCAGCGACGGCGTCCGCGCCGTCGTCGTCGGGCCGGACGAGGTCCTCATGGAGCACGACCTCCGGACCGGACCGAACCCGAACCTGCGCCAGCTGTCCTTCCTGTACACGGGCGGCCAGCTGCTGGTCTGCTGGTGGGCCCCGGGCGCCGGTCGCCGCGCCTACTGGAGCGGGCGTCCCGGGGAGGTGTTCGACCCCCGGTCGCTCCAGACCGGCTCGTGGTCGGCGCCGCTGGCCCTGTCGCTGGAGCTGGAGGACGGCTCGCGCACCAGCGGCGGCCGGGCGGTCCGGCCCGGCGACACGGCGGGCGGCCTGCCCAACCATATGGCAGCCGACCGGGAGCGCTGCTGGACGCTGGTCGACGGCCGCTTCCACGAGCTCGATCCAGGGAGTGGGCGGACCGGCCGCGCTACCCTGCCCGCCTTCCTGGCCGCGGCCGGCGGGGTGCTCCTCGCCGGCAGCTCCTGGCTCACGCCCCTGCCGCAGGACGTGCATGGCGGCCCGCTGGGCGCCGGGGACGGCCTGGTCGGCCTCCGGGTCCGGCGGCTCGACGACGGGAGGTACCTCGCGGAGGGCACGGATGGGCGCCGCCTGGTCGCGCGCATGGCGGAGCAGCCGGTGGCCCTCGTGGCGTTCCCCGGCGACGCCGCCCCGCGGCCCGTGTCGCTCACCTGGCAGCGGCTGCAGCTCTGGGACCCGACCGGCCGGTTCCGCCTGCTCCGGGCGACCACGTTCGAGCGCGGGCCGGACCTGGCCAGGGCGACGCCGGTCATTGCGCCGCCGCCGTACTGGGTCGCGCTTCGGCCCCGCGACGAGGCCGGCAGCGCGGCACTGCGCGGGGTCAGCGACGAGGTCGCCAGGGCGCTCGTCGCCGCGGATGAGCCGGCGAAGGCGGTCGAGGAGCTGCTGCCCGCGATCGGCCACCCTGACCTCCGGCGCTCGGTCGCGGCCCAGGTCGAGGTCGCGGCCGACGCCCACCGAAAGCTCGAGAAGCTGCTGTCCGGTCTGCGGGCCGCCGCCCAGGCGCCGTCCGGGCCGCCCGACTCGGCGCTGCTGCCTGCGTTCGCGGCATTCCGCACCGGGCCGCCCTTCCACAGCGCCGCGCCGGCCAGCTCGGCCGTGCGCCAGCTGGCGATGGTCGAGCGGTTCATGGAGTCCGGCGACCTGCCCGCTCAGTTCATCGGCTCACCGCTCCAGTGGGCGCTGCTCGCCGGGCGCATGGCCGCGATCGCATATCGAGTCGCGTCGCCAGCCGTGGACCAGGACGAGCGCGGCGCCGTGCTGGAGTGGCTCGACCGGTGGGCTGATTCGATCTTCGCTCGCCACCCGGAGTGGTTTCGTGTCGTCCAGGCGATCGAGGGGCGGGGCAGCAGGCTCTCGCCGGTGACCTGGATCCGGCACCGCGGCGGCCACCGCTGGTTCATCAGCGCGGCCCTGACGGCCTACCAGGAGTCCACGCGCCGGCTCATCCTGGAGCGGGCTCACCACGGGCGGTTCGAGGTCCCGCCCGACATGACCGTCGAGTGGGAGCGGCCCTGCGCCGGGAGCTGGGAGAACCCCGAGCGGATCCGCCGTCTTTGCGCGCTCCTCAGGGAGCGCGGCCCGGTGCCGTGGGCGCCGGCGCGGTGCGCGGCGCTGGCGCAGGAGACGGGGATGACGCGGGCGGAGGCCGTCCTGCTGCTCGCCGGACTCCCGTTCGGGATGGGCTGGACGCGCGGCGCGATGCCGCCCGAGACGCGCCGTCTGCTCGGGCTGAAGACGTCCGAGACCACGATTGCATGGGACCGCCTCCACGGCCTGGCGGTCCAGGATCGGGTGGACCTCGTCGCCGCGGCGATGCCGGACGACCCCGCCCGGTTGTGGGAGCCGGACGACGACCCCGAGTCGCGCATCGCCGCGGCGTGGCTGCGGGCGTTCGGGCGGCGGCCGGCCGTGGACGACTCGCTCGCGTCGGCGGCGCGGTCGGCGCTGCGCCTGGCCCGGCCGGCCCAGACTCTGGCCGGCTTCGCCTCCCCCGCGGGCGACCCACGCCTCGACGCCGACGGGGTCTGGATCCTGGACGCCCGCGGCCGTCTCCAG
>DASQZW010000206.1:0-6652 GCA_035638495.1 Terriglobales bacterium | reverse complement strand
GTCCCCGGCATCGCGGCGCCCGTCTCCTCCGCGAGCGCAAGGGCCAGCCGGAGGTCCTTCTCGCCCAGCCGGAGGCTGAACCGCGCCTCGAAGTCGCGGTCGAGGAGGTGCGGGAACCGCTTCAGGAAGTGGTGCGAGCGTCCGCCCGACACGGAGAGGATCTCGAACAGCCGCCGTGGTTCGACGCCCGCCTTCACGCCCAGCACGAACGCCTCGGCGGCGACCAGCACGTTGCCCATGGTCATGACGTTGTTCGCGAGCTTCACCGCCTTGCCGTCGCCGACCGCGCCCGCGTGCTGAACGGTGCCGAGAGGCTCCAGCAGCAGGCGGACGGCCGCGAGGTCCTCGTCGCGGGCGCCGACCAGGAGCACCAGCGCGCCCGTAGCGGCCTCGGCCGGTCCGCCGCTCACGGCGCAGTCCACGACCCGGACGCCCCGTCGTCGCGCGGCCGCGTCCACCTCCCGCAGCGTGCGCGGCAGCACCGTGCTCAGCTCGACGATCGTCGCGCCGTGCCGCATCCGGGCCGCAAGGCCGTCGGGCGGCAGCAGCGCGGCCGCCACGGCGCCGTCGTCGGGCAGGCTCGTCAGGACGACCGACAGGTCGGCCAGTTCGCCGGCGGCAGCCGGCGTCACGCCGAGCGCGGCCGCCCGCCGCGTCGCCTCCAAGCTGATGTCGAGACCCCGCACCTCGTGACCGACCGCCAGCAGGCGGCGCGAGACGGCACAGCCCATCACGCCCAGCCCTACGACGCCGACGGCTGTGCTCACCGCAAATCGAAGAGCCGGCAGGGCGTGATCGGGACGGCGTCGACGGCGCCGCCACGTCCCAGGCGCCTGAGCGCGTCCTCCACGGCCGCTGCGACCGCGCCCGGGATGGGCACCGCCCCGCTCTCGCCCACGCCCTTGAACCCCTGGGGATTGTGCGAGGTCGCGGTGGGCAGGGCGATCACCTCCGGCTCGACCGACACCTCGGCCGCGGTCACGATCGCGTAGTCGAGGAAGCTCGAGGCGACCGGGTTGGAGTCCGCGTCGTACGCGGCCTCCTCGAAGAGGGCGTAGCCCAGTCCGTGCGCGTAGCCGCCGTGGACCTGGCCCTCCACGACCATCGGGTTGATCTCCCGGCCGGAGTCGTGCGCGAACACGCAGCGAACCACGGCCGGCGCGAGCGTCTCGGGGTCCACCGTGACCACGACCCCGACCGCGCCGGACGCGAATGTCGAGGCGCCGGCCTCGAACACCTCGTCCGCCTGCAGCCCATCCTCGCCGACCAGCTCGGCGATGGCGATGCGGCGCGCCGGCGATCCGCGGACCCAGCCGCCGTCGGGGGAGACCTCGATGTCGGCCGGGTCCGCCTCCAGCATGGCGGCCGCGCGGTCGCGCAGGGCCCGGCGCGCCGCGGCGGCCGCCAGGCCCACGGCGTTGCCGGCCTCGACCGCGGTCCGGCTGCCTCCGGTGGGCGCCCGCCCGGGCACGGCCCAGGAGTCGCCGGCGACCACCTCGACCTGCTCCACCGGCCAGCCGAGCCGCTCGGCTCCGACCTGGGCGAGCGTGGTCTCGTGGCCCTGTCCGCCGGGCGCCGAGGCCGCGAAGAACACCGCCCGTCCCGTCGGCTCGACCCGCGCCCTGGCCGCCTCCGGGCCGCCGAGCCCGGTGGACTCCGTGAAGACGGTCAGCCCGACACCGAAGGGCGCTCCCGCCTCCTGCCGCTGCCGGAGCTCCTCGTAGCCGAGGGCGGCGGCCGCGCTCTCCAGGAGCCGGGGGAAGTCACCGCTGTCGTAGACGATCCGGGAGCTCCCGAAGTCCATGCCGGTGTCGTACGGCATCTCCTCCGGCTGGACCAGGTTCCGGCGCCGCAGCTCGAGCGGGTCCAGGTCCAGCCGGCGCGCGAGCCGCTCGACGATGCGCTCGATCCCGTAGTTGCCGACCGGCCTGCCACCGCCGCGCACCGCGGCGGTGGGCGCGGTGTTCGTGAAATAGGCGCGCAGCTCCAGCCGCACGGCCGGCAGGCGGTACGCGCCGAGCAGGTGCTGGAGCGGCCGCTCCGGGACGCCGCCTGCGGCGTAGGCGCCAACAGGAAACGAGACCGTCCCGCGCAGACCGCGGAGGCGCCCGTCGGCCTGGGCCGCGAGCTCCAGGTCGAGGACGACGCCGTGGGCCTGGTTCGTGCTGGCCAGGTCATCGCTCCGGCTCAGGGTGTAGCGCACGGGCCTGCCGAGCCGGCGCGCGGCGGCGGCGACCAGCACGTCCTCGGGGTAGGCCACCACCTTTGAGCCGAAGCTGCCGCCGACGTCCGCCGCGAGCACGCGGACCTGCGCGGGGTCCAGCGCCAGGACGGACGCGACCGCGTCGCGGATGCGGTAGTGCCCGGCCGTCGACGCCCAGAGCGTGAGCACCCCGTCCCGCCACTCCGCTGTGCCGGTCCGGGGCTCCATCGCCGCGGCCGCGATGCGGGCCATCGAGAAGCGCCCCCGCTCCACGACGGCGCCCGGCCCGAACGCTGCGGCGGGGTCTCCCTTGAGGCGGACGATGGTGCCGGCCAGGTTTCCGGCGACGTCCGCGTGCACCAGCGGCGCGCCGTCGCCGGCCGCCTCGAGCACGCCGGCGACGGCTGGGAGCGGTTCCAGGTCGACCGCGACGGCCTCCACCGCGTCGGCCGCCGCGTAGGCGGTCTCGGCGACGACGACCGCGATGGCCTCGCCGGCGTACCGGACCTCACCGGCGGCGAGGACCGCGCGCGGCCTCGCCTCGATCCCCGGGACCTGGTCCGGCATGCCGGCCGCGACCTCCGGCAGGTCGGCCGCGCCCCACGCCGCCAGGACGCCGGGCAGCGACCTGGCGACGTCGAGCTCCAGCGACCGGATCCGCGCGTGCGGCAGCGGCGAGCGGAGCACGGCCAGGTGCGCCAGCCCGGGCAGGCGCACGTCGCCCGCATAGCGTCCGCCGCCGGTCACCAGCCGCGCGTCCTCGAGCCGGCGCATCCGCCGGCCGATCGGGCCGCCCGCGGGAGCCGCCTCGGAACTCGTCATCGCACGACAGTACCCCTTCGCCGGCAAATGAAGTGTTTGAGACTATCTGCGAGCGGTTACGATATATCGCATAAGATCGTATCCACACCAAGGAGGTATATCGGAAGTGGAAGCGAAGTTCACCGGAGGACGAGGGATGTGGGGCGGCCGGTTCACGCCGTTCGCCGGCCTGAGAGGTCCCCGAGGCATGTGGGGCTTCGGCCGGGGCTTCGGGCGCGGCTTTCGTGGCGACTGGGGCCCGCAGGGGCCGCGTGCTCGCCGCGGCGACGTCCGGGCGGCGATCCTGGCCCTGCTGGCCGAGCGGCCGATGCACGGCTACCAGGTCATCCAGGAGCTGGAGAGCCGGACCGGCGGCGCGTGGCGCGTCAGCCCGGGGTCCGTCTATCCGACGCTGCAGATGCTCGAGGAAGAGGGGCTGATCGCGGCTGAGGAGATCGAGGGCAAGCGGGTCTACTCGCTGACCGACGCCGGGCGAAGCCAGGTCGAGAGCGGCCGGGCGCCCTGGGACGAGGTCGCGGACGGCGGCGACGACACCCTCCACGGCCTGCGGGACGCGGCCTTCAAGCTGGCGGCCGCCGCCATGCAGGTCGCCCGCGCGGGCTCGAAGGAGCAGGTCGAACGGGCCTCGGCGATCCTCAACGAGGCGCGGCGCCAGCTCTACGCGATCCTAGCCGAGGACACCACGGAGTAACGACCGCCGGGCAAGGGGGTATCCGATACCGGACCATCCCGCGGGTGGCGAGCTCCACCCGCACCGGCGCCGGCCGCCGGCCGCACTCGGCGGCGACGGCCGGCGTCGTGCTCGGGCTCATCTCGCGTTCGGCGCGCTGTCCTCAGCGGCGTCGCCGGCGCGGTCAGCCCACGGGTCAGACGGAGCCCCGCTTGGACGATACTGGGGCGCATGGCGAGGGCGAGGGCACGACACCGATCGGGCCGTCGCGGGCCGATCGCGGACGGCCGGCGGCACCTTCCGCCCGCCGCCGCGCCCGCCCGTCGGGCGGCCCGCACCGGTGAGCGAGGCTCCGGACCTGCGGGGTGGTGGCGGCGCCGCTCGACGTTGAGCCGGGTGGTGCTGGTGGCGGCGGTCCTCGGCCTGGGCGCGCTCGCCGCCGTCAACGTGTGGCTGCAGCTGCGGCCGCCCCAGCCCGACGTCAACGCGCTCCACGCCGACATCGCGGCCGGGCGATCGGGGGCCGAGGTGACGTTTACCGGGACGCTGCTCGCCGAGCCGACCGAGTCGGGCGGTCACGAGCGCATGACCGTCCGCGACCAGCTCGGCGACGTCCTCGAGCTGGACTACAACACGACGCTGGGCCGCACGGTGCCGGTCCACGCCGGGAGCTCGATCACCGTGCACGGACAGCTGTACGTCGACCCTGGCCAGGTCGGTGTGCACTGCCTGCACGGCCAGACCTCGCGCGGCTGCCCGGAGCCGGGCTGGATCCAGTTCGCCGGGTCGACGTACTCCTGATCGGCGCGTTCAGGCGCCCTGGCCGTAGACCGCGGTCTCGAACCGGTCGAACAGCCGCAGCACCTGTTCGTCGGCGAACGGCAGCACCTGGGTGAGCAGGACGCCGGCCAGGTGCCGGGAGGGGTCGAGCCAGTAGTACGTGTTGGCGAGACCGGCCCAGGCCATGCTGTGCGCGGCCCGGCCCGTCGACGCCCCCTCCGTGTTGATCATGAAGCCCAGGCCCCAGCGCTTGACCATCCCGGGGAAGAACTCCGCGTCGTTGGAGGACGCGGGGATGGCTGTCTTCAGCTCGACCACCTCGAGGTCGCCGATGTGGTTGCGCATCATGTCGGCCACCGTCTCGGGCGTCAGGACACGGACGCCGTCGAGATCGCCTCCGCCGTCCAGCATCCGCAGGAACGCCAGGTAGTCCGGTCCGGTGCCGTACAGGCCGCCGCCGCCCATGTAGAACTCCGGCTCCTGCGGCACCTCGAACTCGATCGCCTGCAGCGTGCCGTCGGCGTTCCGCGCGTGCATGCTGGCCAGCCGCCGGCGCTGGTCGGGTCCGATGACGAAGCCCGTGTCGCGCATGCCCAGCGGCCCGAAGACGTGTTCGCGCAGGTAGTCCTCGAGCGACTGGCCGCTCAGGCGCTCGACGACCTTGCCGGCCCAGTCGATGCTGATCCCGTACTCCCAGCGCTCGCCGGGATCGGCGACCAGGGGCGTGTTCAGCGTGACATTGCGGCACTCGATGATGCCGGGGATGCCGTGGTGCGCCATGTAGCGGCCCATGTCCGCGTTCCAGATGTCGTACGTGAAGCCTGCGGTGTGCGTGAGGAGGTGTCGCAGGGTGATCGGCCGTCGCGGCGGGCGCACGCGCGGCGCCCCGGCCTCGTCGAACCCCTCCAGCACCTGCGCCCCCTCCAGCTCGGGCAGGGGCTCGTCCAGGCTCACCGCTCCCCGTTCGACCTGCTGCATGGCCGCGACCGTGGTCACGGCTTTGCTCATCGACGCGATCCAGAACACGGTGTCGAGCGTCATGCCCGGCCCGCCGCCGATCTCGCGGCGGCCGAACGCGCCCTCGTACACGATCCCGTCCCGGCCGCCCGCCACCGCCACCACGCCGGCGACGTCTCCGGTCGCGACGGCGTCGGCGAGCACCTCGTCGGCGCGCATCTTCGTCTCCATCTGCTTTCTCTCCTCGCCGGCGGCGGTGTCAGTCGAACTTGACCACCGTAGCATTGGGTGGCCCGTGCCGGCGCCCGCCTGTGAAGCGTTGACATGCAAACACCCGTTCGCCACCATGGTCCCATGACGACCGAGGTCTTCCATCCCGCCGTTCGCACCTGGTTCGAGCGTCGCTTCCCGGACGGGCCGACGCCGCCCCAGGCCGGCGGCTGGGCGGAGATCGCGGCCGGGCGGGACACGCTGATCGCGGCTCCCACCGGCTCGGGTAAGACGTTGGCCGCCTTCCTGGTCTGCGTCGACCGGCTGTACCGCGCGCACGCCGAGGGCGTCCTCACCGACGAGGGCACGCAGGTCGTCTACGTGTCGCCGCTGAAGGCCCTCGCGGTGGACATCCATCAGAACCTGGAGGCTCCGCTGCGGGAGATCGCGGCCGTCGCGGCCGAGCTCGGCCTCGACGCCCCCGGCATCCGCGTGGCCGTGCGGACGGGCGACACGGCCGCGTCGGAGCGGAGCGCGATGCTCCGCCGTCCCCCGAACATCCTGGTCACCACGCCCGAATCGCTGTATCTGCTGGTCACGGCGGACCGCTCGCGGGGGCTGCTGACGGGCGTTCGTACGGTGATCCTGGACGAGATCCACGCGGTGGCCGGGAACAAGCGCGGATCGCACCTGGCCCTGACGCTCGAGCGGCTCCAGCACGTCGCGGCGGCCGCCCCGCAGCGGATCGGGCTCTCCGCCACCCAGCGGCCGATCGAGGCGATCGCCCGGCTGCTGGTGGGGACCGGGGCGGATCGGTCCAACCCGGACGGGTCACCACGGTGCGCCATCGTCGACGTCGGCCACCGCCGCGCGCTCGACCTGGCGCTCGAGCTGCCCGACGACGAGCTCGGGGCCGTCGCCTCGGGCGAGCAGATGGCCGAGATCCTGGACCGGATCGCCGATCACGTGCGGACCCACCGGACGACGCTCGTCTTCGTCAACACGCGGAA